>NZ_JADEWX010000041.1 GCF_015207395.1 Nodosilinea sp. LEGE 07088 | reverse complement strand
GACTGATGGGAAACAAAACTGGCTAAATAGGTCAAATCTTCTTGCAAGCCAGGATGGGTCACATCCTGGCTTTAAATCAGGAAAACTTCTAACATTGAACTTAGTCAAGAAAAAATGCTGGAATTGCGACATATTTCACCTTGATATTACTTAGAATAACTAGCTCAGCTTTAACAACCAAGGCTTTTTATCATGTTGCTTCACCGAACCTCGCTAGGCAAGGCTATCCGAATAATAAATATTATTTCACTATATTTTGGTTAAGCATATCACATGCTGGTACAAGGTACGGAACTCTGAACCTGTACTTGCCTCAATCTTTATTCTTCCCTCATGAAGACTCAAAGAAACTCACGTAAACTCTTATTTGCTCTAAGAGTCTAGTGATTTTCAGACTGACTTCCAGATGCTAGTTAATTCAATATTGATGGCTAGTACTCGAAGGCTGAAATATGTCCACCGTTCCGGATCGCTTGGCTACCTACCTACCCTACTCCCTAGCCCTAAGAAATAGTATCTAGACTTGCGCCGTAGAGTACTAGTACTCTACGGCGGAAATAACCCACCTATTTGCCAACGCGGAAACCCTGGTGAGACTTGGAATTCCCGTTCTGTCTTTTGTCTTCTTACTTCTGCCTTTCGGTACTACTTACTTACTTGATGCATGCCTTACTGTGGAAGACTTGTAAGCAAAGCCCCCGATGGAGTTTTCTTGAATGGGCGCAAGGTGAGAGACTGGCTGAGTGAGCATCTAGGACATTTGATTCATCGCCAACAGGCTGGGAGATTCCCAAATAGATAGAGTTCTCGTTCGAAGTGCTTCATCCAGAACATCTTTGGCTCATTTTCAATGAAGTCTTAGCCAACCGAGTGTTTGACTCCCTAGACGACTTGCTAAACAAGATTGAATAACGGAATGTATTGCTCTTAAACCTTACCGATAGGGGTTCAACTGACACGAGGTTTACGACTTAAGAAGCCAAATAAAATTTAGCTTAATTTTCTCATTAAAAAGAGGATTATACTTATTTATATATGACGACTAATTAGGGCTTGTCTCATTCTCTTGGGATGATCCAGGGTTCAAGCACTGCAAGAAGAACACCGGTGGCAATAATCTGAACAACTACTTGTGAAGACGGTTGCTTTTGCTCCGCTGGCCCTTCTTGGGCATGGGCATGCTGCGATCCTAATTCCGAAAAAACTAAAACAAAAGTAATAAATGAAATCAATGCTAAATGCTTTTTTATTTTCATGAAACACCTTATTTTAGTTTTGAGTACGAAGAATTTCTTTGACTCCAGTTTTAGGTTTCTTGAGGCGATCTTCATGCCACTGCAACCCAATAATAGTAGCCAAGAACATCGTATATGCAGGCTCTTCTAACTGAGAAAAAATACAACCAAAGACAAAAGCTGTCAAAACCAAGAATTTAGCAACATTATCAATGCAAAAATATTTCCAGATCAGGAAACAAAGATATAGATATGAGGCCAAACCCAAAAATCCAAGATCACCCCAAATTCCTGCCCAACCAAATAAAGGTGAGAACATACTTGATTGATCCCCAAGCCAGCTATTCCCTACTGCTTGCCAAACATTACTGCTTGCAGGATGAACTGTAGCACCAAGCGGTAATAGCAAATAACCGTAGCTATCTAACATCCATCCTCCTAGACGACCAACTGTATGACCAGGACCAAGGCCTAAGAACCAATTTAGAGGAGACTCGAAATAACCGATGACTATGCGAAAGGCAGCAAACTTTAGCCTGGTTGCCTCACCGTCAGGACCATAAATCTCAGGTCTTATCCAAGTTGTAAACGGGCTTAGTGCCTCAAAATTATAAATTGCCCAATAGAACAATATAGAAAATACTATGCCCAGGATCAAGTACAAGGAAGTATTTATAGGGTTCTTTAAATTGAATATCTGAACAAGTATGTAGGCTACTGCAAAAGCTAACAACACCTGTTTTGTATCAGATATGACAATCTGATTTAAAATTGCGAGCAGTACGATTGCGCGAACCAGAATAGGTTGTGACTTTGCAATAAAAAAATAGTAAATGCCAAATGTTAGTGAAATCGATGCTCCAACAACATGCCCTGCCCCAGCTGCAATAAAAACACCATTGATATTGTCTTCAAAGCCCATTATTAAATGTCGGCTGAAAATATATCTCTGTATGTAGCAGAAAATGATATTAATAAATGCGAATCGAAAAACCCATGTCCTGAATTTTGAGAAGCTCTCGTGAGTCATTGGCAAGCTGATGAGAGCTAATAAAAAAATAAAGGGCTCAATTAGAAGCAAAAAGCTGAAAATTGCATTGATGACACCCGCATCATTTATTAAAGCGCTGGCAAAGATTACCGTGCATGCCATAAAAATGCCAGCCAGCATTTTTTTTGACGCAGTAATTTGATTAGAGTCCTTTAAACGTGCTTGAGACAGCACAGAAAAACAAGCAAAAGGGACTAAGACAAAATGTAAAAAATTTATCTGCGAAGGAAATCCCAATGACCCTAAAACACGAGGAAAGAATACCGATGCCAATGCTATTAATATTAATGTTGAGTTCTTAATGTATTGTTTTTTATTATAAAGTCTCATAAATATAGGGCCGTTAATATAGTCATGCTTCTGCTCATTTGAAGCGGGTATTTATCAAAATAGAAATTGTGAATGTTTGTAAGCGGATATAGTATCTCTCAGCTAATATGTCTCTTTAAACTTACTTTTGTCTCTTAGTAAAATTTACATAGACCCTTTAAGTGAGCTATTGCTCCGCGGAGATGATAGACAGCTTACATCGTTTGCAGTAATGGCTTCATGCCTATGAACCTCATACCCTATTTCTCTAAGGAGGGTTGCTGCTGATACACAGAACTTATCTTACCTATCTCTGCTTTGCTATCCGTTGTCAACATTGAGGATGCGCATAATTAAAGCCTATGATGACCTTCTGTATGTCAATAAACTACTATGTAATACCTTAAATTTCCAGGATTTTTAAGCTCAATCATAGGAACTTTATGACTTGACTCTATAAGTTAAAGAGTTCAAGAACCTCTCTTGTCTTCAAAAACCATCGAATGGCCTAGAATAGTGAGAAGCAAGTAGTAAAAAATATTAAGATAGGTGAGTCTTGGTCGCCTTCTTGCTGACGTTGATTTATGGAATCTGATTTTCTGCTCCTATTTTTAAGTTATCTAAATGATAATATCGAGTTCTCATATCAATAAACTGACTTTTCTTGATTTTTTGGATTGCTTTTCTGGTGTCTTACCTGGTTTAGCATGGTAACACTTTATTTTTAGATGGTTTTTGATAACGACTTTATCCTAAACATAGGCGACTAATAAGCGCAGGGTAAGCTCAAGCACAATATTCTGGAATTGTACTGCTTTTCCAGACCTGAGGGCAGGAAGATGAGCCTGTAGTCAGGACTCATCGCAGCCCGCTTCGCTTCCCCTTTGTTGGGGTCTCCTAATGTAGCACACTGATGGCTAAGCTTTGCATGATGACCAT
The DNA here is from genome assembly GCF_015207395.1 of Nodosilinea sp. LEGE 07088. Classification (GTDB taxonomy): domain Bacteria; phylum Cyanobacteriota; class Cyanobacteriia; order Phormidesmidales; family Phormidesmidaceae; genus Nodosilinea. The sequence goes on along the minus strand of NZ_JADEWX010000041.1, from coordinate 34,497 downwards.
TTTTTTCAACACCATGGCTCTATTGTAGTCGAGAGGCATCTTGATCCTAACCCAATACACTCCCCAATAGGTGCAGATAGCCTGACTAATCACCGTCAGACCATAGGGCAGTGAACTCGGGTAAAGTATCTTCTCTTAGCTGGTCTTGTTTTATAAATAGTACACTCGCCTCACTATCACGATGGTTTTCAACTCCACTCACTGCTTAATTTAGTGTAACCATCCCATTACGGCGATCGGCACAGCCTATACCTACCGATTTTTCCGGCGATGATGGCCTATTCCACCTGCTGCTGACGACTATGTTCGAGGCCAGCACAGTTCGTCGCCTCGGCCTGTTCAAATCGTGCCCTGACCTTGACCCATAGGGTAGGGTTATTCGCCTTCATGCAAAGCACTTAATTAGTCTTCTGCGTGATGGTGTCTCGTTCAATGTCTATCTGTCTACCCATGACATCGAGGGTGGATAATACGGTCACTGATGTCGAGCAGGTTGAGCAACGCTGGAATCGAGATAATCTCACTGCTTTTTGAGGGAACTTTGATTTATCCCAAGAGTAATCTATGCTCACTAGAGCAAGTGCTCACGACGTAGAGGGCGGATTTTTGGGGTTGCAATTTAGGGACTCTTATCAGTCCCAAAAGCCAGGCTCTAAGGCCTCCGATACTATCTGCTCAAACAGCTGACGGTAGGTGTCGGCATGGGGACTCCACTCGGTAATGAGAGCAGGATGTCCTATCCCCTGACTCCCGCGCGGGTCTTCCAACTCGGCAAATTGCGATTGCCACTGTGCTTAGATCGACTCGGTATCTACAGCAGGTGACAACGGTTGTTTGGCTCGATATTGCTTAGCCGTGACCTTACGGGAATCAGAGCCTTGACTGATGGGAAACCTTAAGGATACTGAGCCGGATAATTTCTCTAGCTACTCATAAGCCAATTTTTCTTGTGCTTACTCTGATATTTGGCATCGCTATTTCCACTTAGATTTTTCACAAGTAGAGATTAAAATCAGTATAAACACAGGGGAAAATTAGAGTTGTTTATGATTTAAAAATCTAGATCAGGTATTAAGATTTGTTTTTATTTAATAAAGATTTAAGAAAGTAAAGTCAACAGCGAAAGTGATGGTTTAAGGCATCAGGATTTGTCTCTATTTCAATCTAAAAAGGGATCGGATTCTCTTGAGTCAATTCTCAGGAGAGCTCGGAGCTAATGTTTTTTGTGGCTAGAAATCGGATTTAGCGCTTTTTGCATGTTGTGACTGGATACATGATTTTGCTCAAAATTTGTTTCAAGCTTGAGGACAGACTACCCACAGTTTTACTTCTCTGGAAACCAGTTATTTCCTTAGTAAGTAGGGGAATGTTAAGTGAGTAAGGTAGATATAAAGGCTGGCAGGGCTATGTTTCGGCATCAGTCCTTATTCTTTTTGCTCGCTTCTAAAGCCTCTTGGGATCGCTCGAGATAGAAAGCCCGGCTCTGCCAAAGAGATGTTTATTGCGCCATGAAGTAGTCATGAAAAGTATAGAAATACCGCTTCATTCTCACTGGTATTCTAATAAAGTTAGGCCCTTGCTGATTACGGCGATCGCAGCCAGCGGCGTCTTCCAGTTTCTTGCACCCGTTTTAGCTGGCGGCACCACCGCCGGTACCGACATCATTAACAGAGCGACCGCCACCTATAGTGACGGCACGACCAACTTCAATGCCATTTCGAATACCGTTACCGTCAAGGTAGACGAAGTGCGAGGCCTGACCGTCACCGATGCAGGCTTTACCGATGCCAACGGCGGCAGCATCGCCACCAGCGACAATCTCTATTTTGATTTCCTGGTCACCAATACCGGCAACGCCGATGCCTTCGTCTATATCCCCGGTGCGACCGCCCTTGGCCCCATGGCCACGGGCGGTAATATCACCGCTGTCCAAATTATTGAAGTCAACGGCACCGCTCTAGGTGCCCCAATTACTGTGCCGGCGGGGGGCAATAGCACCAACAACCTCGCTGCTGGTTTCCCCAACACGACGGGCGTCATTCCTGCCGACGGCAACTTTAAAGTGCGGGTGACCATGGCCGTCACCGCCACCAACGCAGGCGACCCGGTCAAGGTGCAGTTTGGTACCACCGCCGACAACACCCCCAACACTCAAGACCAGCAAAACATTGCGTTTAGCACCGATACCGCACCCACCACCAACGACGTCTACACCCTAGACGCCAACGGCACCCTGGCCCCAGCGAACGGTGAGCGGGAAGCCGCGGCCTCCCACCAGGAATTTGTCGCAACCGCCCCCAGGCCGCTGGCTCAAACGACCCTGCTGATGACCTCAACCACGGCACCGGGGGCCAATGCCAACAGTGCTGTAGACGATACCATCACCTACGATCTCGACTTTCGCGTTAACAACAATCCTCAGCCCGGCTTTCCGGCTGGCAGTTTAGAAGGCACCACCATTAACCTGGATACTGGTGGCGGCGCGACTCCCACCCAGCGCATTTTAGTTTCTACCACCGTTCCTCCCAACACTGTATGGAATGGGACTGCTCCCCTGGTGCCCAACGGCAACTGGATTCCGGTTTACTCCACCGATGACGCCTACACCGGGGCTGAAAACCCCATCAACGGCGTCACCTGGACGACGACTCCCCCCGCCCCTGGCACGGTCAAGCGCATTGGCTTTATCTACGATGCAGGGGCCAATGGAGCGCTGCCCCCCGGCACCGCCGTCAATGACTTTAGATTCACCGTGGTCACCAGCGGCTTGCCCGCCACCGGGGGCAGCGTGGCCAACATTGGCCAAATTTTTGGCGAAACCCTCAACGATCCGGCCAACAACCTGGTCTACGACGAGTCTGGCGACCAGGATGCCAACAACTATGACGATGGTGTCTTCCCGCCCAACCCCAACATCAGCGACTTTGTTGCCAATCCTCAGACCGGTGCCGCCAACCCCAACGACCCCGACACCAACGGCAACAACACCGGTACTGGCCCCAATGGGGAAGCGAATGTCATCGGCATTTTGCCCTTGCCACCGGCCAACAGCGCTCTGCTCAATGGCCCCAACAACGTGCCCAATGCCATTGGCCCCACCAATGTCCAAGACGACTTTACTAACGTGGCCACCACGGTAGATACAGTGGGCGTGCAGGGCAGCGCCAGCAACCCAACGGTGACGGCACCGATCACTAACACCGTCCGCAATACCATTGCCACCAACCTCGACAATGTCAAACTGTTGCCCTTTGCCCCCGACGCCACCAGGGCGCTAACCAGTGGGGTTCACGGCGTCGATCGCAACAGCAATACCCAGCTAAATGACGAGATTCCCGATGGCACCACGGTGACGATTCGATTTGGAGCCCAGACCGCCGCCTACACCTATACGGCAGCGGGGGGCTTTGCGCCAGTGGCGGCTAACCCGCCGGTGGTGATTGGGACCCTCACCCCAGGTCAGCAGCAGTCCTACACGGTGACCATAGATCTGCCCGCCAACACCCCCCAAATTCAGGGTTACACCCTTCCCATCGTGGCCTTTGTGGATAACGACAGCAGCAATAGCTTCGTTGCCGCCACCGACACGGTCTACAACTTCACCAACAACCGGGTCTATCCCGGCTTTATCAATCTGGTGAAGGCGGCCCGCATTCTTGACACTAATGGCACCACCCAACTCGATCCAGCTGGCCCCGGCCCCAGCTATACCAATACCCCCACGGTGCGGCCCCGACCCGGGCAGTTTGTCGAGTATCGGATTACCTACCAAAACATCTCTGAGAGTCAGCCCGCCAGCGGCGGCGGCAATGTGCTGCTCACCGGTAACGGACTGGTGATCAATGAGGATGGAGCAACCGCTCCCAATACCTGGGCGGGGGTGACCACCCACCGACAAAACACGGCGGCTACCCTCGGCACCCTCCAGTTTTATAACGGCGCCGTATTGCTCGGCCCCACTGATCCAGCCTCGGGGGCGGCGGTCACCCGCTACGTCAACACCATTCCATCCCTGGCACCCCAGGTCAGCGGTACTCTGACCTTCCGCCGCATTGTCAACTAGGGCTGGGGGGCGAAACCGTAGCCTTTGGGCTCTGTTTCGTCCCCTCCCGACCCTGAGGTACTCGCCCCGACTTGAGATTTACACACATTTTGGACAAGGTTGAATGACTATGAAACGTTCACTCGGTTTAGGTTTAGTGGCCCTGGCAACCCTGGTCATCGTTCCCGTGGCGAAGGGCAGCCCCAGCCTGGCCCAGCTGCAAAACATTGGCACTGACATTGTGCAGCAGGTAGTACGCCCCGAGGTCAAGTTAGAGTTGAAAGCCGCCAAACAGGTGCAAACCCTCGGTGCCCAGGGTAAGACCCAGCTGAGCTGGCAACCCCTGGAGGGCGAAGCGACGGTACAACCCCTGGATGTGTTGCGCTACACCATTTCTTCAGCAAATGCCGGGGAGATGGCCGCTAAGAATCTGGTGATCAGCCAGGCGATTCCGCCCCAGATGACCTATGTGCTGGCCACGGCCCGCGGCAATGACGGGGTCGAAATCACCTACAGCATTGATGGCGGCGAGTCGTTTGTGGCTGAGCCCCAGGTAGAGGTCGTGCAGGAAGATGGCACCGTCACGCTGGAACCGGCTCCCGCCGAAGCTTACACCGACATTCGCTGGGACTTTGCCCAGTCGTTAGAGCCCCAAGTGGTGGTGCAGGTGGCCTATGACCTCACCGTGAACTAGCCCTGACGGCGATCGCCCGACCTTGACTAGCTACCTCGACTCGCTCAGGCCCCCTAAGCCTGAGCAGGACAGGATGGGTGTGTCGTTTGCTCATCTTCTGCTCTCCCCGCTGCGCGGGTACCACGCTTATTCACCGTTGTTTAGCAATGCCAATGGTTACCGATGTGCTCAAGTCGTTCTCGCTATGGAGCCTGGCGCTGTGCCGCCTGGCCCGGTGGAGCGGCGTGGGTGCTCACCGCCGCCGATGGCTCAACCAAGCGCTGAGCTTTGCCCTCGGCCTGGGACTAGCGTTGGGCTGGGCCGCTGGTCTGGCCGCCCCGCTGATGGCTCAAACGCCCCCCAGCTTAAATAATCAGGCCACCTACAGCTATGGGGCTGGCAATGGCGGCTTCACCTGGACGGGCTATGGGGCCGTTTCCCTGGGCGCGCCATTAATCGATCCGCTGGGCACCCTGCTGGGCTGCGGTGGCACGCCTCTCCCCAACTACGTGGGCTTTACGATGGCCCTCTACGAGCCGTTACCGGGAGATGCTACCCAGTCAGAACTGGGCGCGTTGGTAGCTCTACGGCCCACCGAACTGCCAGATATTGCGGGCAATGGCGTGCCTGCCGGTCTTGCCCCTAACGGCACCAACGCCAACCCCTACAATTTGTCGGCTCAGGGGACCTACAATTTTTTGCTCGATCCGGCTCGGGGTCAGGTCGATGTGGGGCGCGTTTATTTGCTGGTGGTGACCCCGCCATCGGGTAGCCCCTACGTGCAGCGACGCATCAAGCTCCAGATTCTCAGCAACAACGGCGGGGTGGTGACCTACCGAGCTACCTCCCTCGATGGTCAGCCAATCACCGCGACCGGGGCCACCCAGATTGACCAACAAACCGTGCAGGTCAACGATGCCGCCCAGACCGGGCTCCAGCTGTCGGCACTGAACCTGGCCACCACCCTGTGCAATGCCCGTCAGTTGCAGCTGACCAAATCGGGCGATCGCGCCGTAGCCCAGCCGGGAGACACCGTGATCTATCGGGTGCTGGTGCGCAACCAAACCGATGTGGCGCTGCAAAATTTTACCTTCACCGACACGCTGCCCCTGGGTTTTAGGCTGGTGGCGGGCTCGGCCCAGGCGGCACTGACCAACCAGAGCTATCCGGTGCAGGTCAGCCAGTCTGGCTCCACGGTGCAATTTCAGGTGGATGCCGCTGCCGTTCTGCCAGTGGGCGAGGCCCTGAGCGTAGTCTACGCGGCCCAGCTCACCCCCGATGCAATCCGGGGCACGGGCCAAAATTCAGCCCTGGTGACCGCTCGCCGGAGCGACACCGGATTGCTGCTGCGCGATGGGCCAGCCAGCCATCGGCTGCGGATTGACCCAGGGTTACTGTCTGACTGCGGCACCCTAATTGGCCGGGTGTTTGAGGATCGTAACTTCGACGGCGAACAGCAGTCGGGGGAAGCGGGGATTCCCTACGCGGTGATTTTTCTCGACGATGGCAATCGCATTACCACCGACGAACGCGGCATTTTCTCCCTGGCCAATGTGCTGCCGGGCTACCGCTCAGGCACCCTCGACCCGCTGAGTATTCCCGGCTACGAGCTGGCCCCAAACGAGGTCTTTATTGAGCGCAACAGCACCTCCCGCCTGGTGCATTTGGCCCCTGGTGGCCTGGTGCGGATGAACTTTGGGGTGCAGCCCCAAGCCCAGGCGGAGGTCAGTAGCGATGGTCTCTAAGCGATGGCAAAAAACGATCGTCTTGCTGGGGAATGCGGGGTTGATCCTGGGTGGCGTGGCACCCCTGGCGATGGCCCAAACCGCCGTCGAGCCCATGCCCCCGGCGGCAGGTGATGCGATTGAGGCTGAGTCAGCCGAGGCTCTGCCCCCTGGGGTGCCGCCAGAGGCATCCCTGCCTGCGATCGCTCAACCCGCTCACCTGCCCCCTGCGATCGCAGCAGACCCTGCGCCAGACCCAATGGCAGACCTAGATGCCGGGTCGACAGCGGCCCCGCCCGCACCCGAGGAACCGACGGCGATCACCCCAGCTGCGGCTGACCCGGCGGCAATTTACCTGCTCACCCCCAGCCCAGGCGCTGTCCTCGATATTCCCTCCGCCACCGTAACGCTGCAATTTCCCCTGGGCAGTGAGGTGACCCTGACGGTGAATGGCAACCCGGTGGGCGATGACCTGATTGGCCGCACTGAGACCAACCTGGAAACCGGCTGGATCACCCAGACCTGGTATGGGGTGGGGCTGCGATCGGGCGAAAATCAGCTATCGGCCCAGGGCCAACTGGCTGGGGCCGAGCTGCCGGGGGCCGAGCTGCTAGTGCAGGTGCGGGGGGCGATCGCCAGTCTGAGCGTCACCACCTTAGAAAGCCGGGTCGCCGCCGATGGCCGCTCGACGGTGACGGTGCAGGGTCAGCTCATCGACGCCCAGGGCAATGTCGCCAGCCAGGATACGGTGGTCACCCTGGAGGCCAGTCGCGGCCAGTTCATCGACGAGGATCAAAACCCTGACCAGCCAGGGTTTCAGGTACAGACTCAGCAGGGCCGCTTTAGCACGACGCTGCAAGCAGGCTTGACCCCAGGACAGGCGACCATTCGAACCAGCCGGGGCGAGCTCGAAGCCTATACCCAGGTGGACTTTATCACCGAGCTGCGCCCCACCCTGCTGACTGGGGTGGTGGATATTCGCCTGGGCGGTGGCGGCACCGATTTTTACAGCCGCTACCGCGATTTTTTGCCCGCCGATGGCGGGACGGGCACCCAGCTGGCGGTGCGGGGTGGGGCCTTTGCCATTACCTCCTTTGGCGACTGGCGCTTTACCGGGGCCTACCGCAGCGATCGCGCCCTGAATGAAGGCTGCGACGGCACGGTGCCGCTGTTTCGTAACTATCAAGCCTGCGATCGCGCCTATCCAGTCTACGGCGATGACTCCACCTCAGAGGTGCTGGCCCCCTCCACCGATAGCCTCTACCTGCGCTTAGAACGGACTTCTCCTGAACTCAATGCAGGCTCTGACTATGTCATGTGGGGCGACTACCGCACCGAAGAGTTTGCCACCTCGTCCCAGTTGTTCACCAGCATCAGCCGCTCGCTCCACGGCTTTAGCGGCAACTATAACCTGGGCAACCTGCAACTCTCTGCCATCTACGGCAACAACATTCAGGGCTTTCAGCGTGACACCATTGCCCCCGACGGTACCAGCGGCTTTTACTTTCTCTCCCGCCGCCTGCTAGTACCCGGCAGCGAGGCCATTTATTTTGAGCTAGAGGAGTTGAATCGGCCCGGCCAGGTGCTCGATCGCCAGCAGCTCAACCGTGGCCCCGACTATGAAATCGACTACGATCGCGGCACCCTGCTGTTTCGCCAGCCCGTATTGCGTACCGTTGTAGATGACCAGGGCCGTACCCTGGTGCGCCGCATTGTGGCTACTTATCAGCACGAAGGCGGCGATAGTACCAGCCTCTACGGCGGCCGCCTGCGCTACCATCTCAACCGCGACTCAGACCAGGCCAGCTGGCTGGGAGCCACCTACCTGCAAGAAAATCAAACGGCCCAGCAGTTTCAGCTCTACGGCGCCGATGCCCAGGTGAGCTTTGGCAGCGGCGGCCTACTGCTGGCCGAATATGCCCACTCCACCAGCAGCCTGGCCAATATCACCCCGGTGTCTGGCGATGCCTACCGCCTCGAGGTGAGCAACGACTTTAGCGACAGTCTTTCCGCTCGGGCCTACTGGCAGCAGGTGTCGCCTGGCTTTACCAACAATGCCACCACCAGCTTTGTGCCGGGCCAGCGCCGCTACGGGGCCGAACTCCAGGCCGAGATCTCAGAAACCACAACCCTGCGCTTTGGCTACGATCACGAAGACAACTACGGCGTCGCCCCCGCTACGCTCACAGCGCTGGAGCCCCTTTTGTTGCCTGGCTCCACAGCTGCACCAGGGCAGCCCCTCGATAACTCACTCACCACCCTGAGTGCCGGCATTCAGCAGCGGCTTGGCAGTGTGACCACCTCGATTGACTGGATTCACCGCGATCGCCGCGATCGCATCGCCCCCCAGTTCAGCGGCGTCACCGACCAAATTCGCTCGATGGCGACTGTTCCTATTGCTGAAAACGTCACCTTTACCGCCCTCAATGAGTTCACCTTGGCGGGGCAGGCCGATGCCATCTACCCCAACCGCAGCCTGCTCGGCCTCAACTGGCAGATCTATCCCGGCATTAGCCTGGGGGTTACCCACCAGATCCTCAACGGCGGGCAGTTTGACAACGATACCCTCACCTCCCTCTACCTCTCCGGCGACTACGAACTGGGGTCAGATACCCGGCTCACCGGCAACCTCTCGATGTTCGATCGGGGTCAGATGGCGGGCTCCATTGGCCTCCAGCAGGGTGTCACCTTAGCCCCCGGGCTCCAGCTCGATCTGGCCTACGAGCATGTGTTCCAAAGTAGTAATCTGGTCACTGGGGCAGGCACCCAATTTGCCCAACCCTACGCAGTGGGCCAGGCCGCCGCCGCCCTAGCGCCTACGGGCGGCAGTAGCTATAGCGTCGGGCTATCCTACACGGGCAGTCCCGACTTCCAGGCCAATGCCCGGTTTGAGCACCGCACCTCCAGCGCGGGGTCAAATACAGTTATTTCTGCCGATGCGCGGGGCAAGCTGGGCCCTTCGCTAACGGTTCTAGGGCGCTTTCAACAGGCCAGTGCTGCTAACCAATTGCTGTCAGGCCTGGGAGATACCACCAACCTGCGCCTGGGGCTGGCCTACCGCAACCCCGATAACGATGCCTTCAATGCCCTGCTACGTTACGAGTATCGTCGCAACCCCGGAATTTTGCCCGAGAGCCTGCTCCAGGGTAGTGGCAGTGGCTCAGCCGATCATGTCTTTTCGGCCGAGGCGATCTATGCGCCCGACTGGCAATGGGAATTCTACGGTAAGCTCGCCCTGCGGAGTAGCACCTCGCAGCTGGCCTCAGACCTGGTGGGCAGCAGCACCGTCACCCTGGGCCAGCTGCGAGCCACCTATCGCTTCAACTACCAGTGGGATATCGTCGGCGAAGCCCGCTGGATTGGTCAGCCCAGTGCTGGCTACAGCGAAATGGGCTTTTCCTTAGAGGCGGGCTACTACCTCAGCCCCAATCTGCGCCTGTCGGCGGGCTACAGCTTTGGTGGCATATCTGACCGCGACTTTAGCGGCTCTCGCTCGGCGGGTGGCCCTTACTTTGGCCTCACCCTCAAGCTCGACAATACGCTCCTAGAGGGTTTTAGTATCGACGAACCCACAACTCCCGCTCCCGAAGTAATGCCCCTAGATCTCAACTCAGACGGTGAGGCCATCTTGCCCGATGGTCAACCGCGCCCCCCAGAGGAAGCCCTATGACCCCAAGGTCTTTTGCCTGTAACACCGTGAAAACCAATATAGTTCGGACTCTATTAGGAGCCCTTTCCCCAGCCGTTTTACTCGCAGTGACGCTATTGCCTGGGGTCACTCTACCGGCCAGAGCCGAAGGCAGTCGCGATATGGTCTCTAGCGGTGGCGATCGCCCGTTTACCGAATGGGCCAGTGGCACCACAGCGGGCATTCCTCGTCGAACCCTGCTGAAGGTCTATGTGCAAGCCGGTGAGACCCTAAATCTAGGTTCGAGCGTGCACACCAGCGCCACCAATCCAGCCGATATTGTTTACCGCAATCCTTCGGGGCAGCAGGGGTCTTGCGATGTTTTAAACACAGGATTTGGTTGGATTAACACCCTGGCTAAAGAATCAGCCGGGCCATTGCCTAACGCAGGGGGCTATACCCCCTGCGTTGTTGCTGCCACGCAAACGGGCATCTATGAAGTTGAGTTTCACGCCCCAGCGACTAGCGGTAATCCTACCCCGACCAGCGCTACGGCGGCCTTCCCGACCGATGCCACGCAGCGCTCTGGCGTTGCCGCCTGGGATATTACGGTCAGAAATAGTGGCGGCACCGCTCAACTCGGGCGAGTGCATACCAGCTATGTCGCTATGAACATGGGCTCCAATAACCGTTTCCTGGCCAGCGATTTCTATATCCAAACCTGGGATGGTTATTTGTACAGAACCGATATGAACAACGTTGACCCCTTTGGATTTATCTTTTTTGGTAACTCTAGAGGTTTTCTCGACGTGACTAATGGCAGCACGCTTTATCACTCTGCTCAGGCAATTGATAACAACCTCAACCCGTTCTTTGGCAATGTTGTAGTTCAAAATCCTTTGGCAGCCAATAATCCGGCCACCAACAGCTATACCCATCTGGTGTTCTTTAATCCTCCCGATGTTAGGACACTGGATTATCTGGGTATTCCTAGAGCCCCATCGGCACCACAACCTCCCACTGATTTTCGCTTTGTCGGTGCCAATAACACTGATAATCGCACCTTAGTTGGAGCGGGGGGATATTTTGACTTTACCGTTGCTGGGGGTAGCAGCTATAGCATCATTCTCGATACCAATGCCGATGGTGTCTTTAATGCGGCGACGGATCGCGTATTAGAAAATGTGCTGGTGCCTGGGGCCAATCGAGTTTTTTGGGACGGCAAAGACACGGCTGGCAATAACTTGCCCCCCCGCCCTAGCAATGCGCCCTATGGTGCCAGAATTGTGATTCGCAATGGTGAGTACCACTTTCCGATGCTGGATGCGGAGAATAACACCAATGGATTCATCATTGAAATGATGAATCCACCCCAGAGTTTCCCTGCTTTGCTGGATATTAATGGTGCGCCCATCGATCGCTATACCATCTACTATGACGACGCTAACTACACCACTGCCAACGGTACAGTCGTCAGCTTAGATGGCGGCGGTGCTACCTCTCCGCGAGATGCAACAGGGGGGATTAGAAGCATCAATGGAGAGCATGAGTTCAGCAGTGGCTATGGCGACTTCAAGGGCATTGACACCTGGTCATTCTTTCCCAGTGAGGCGGTTTTTTCGAATGTGATTGTGACGACTCAGATCACCAATCCCAATCTCCTGCTAGTGAAAAGAATTACGGCCATCAACGGTATCCCGATTACCGATCTCGTGGATGGCATTAACAGTTCCGGTGATCCTAACTATGTCCCCTCTCCCCGAGATCAAGATGACAACCACGCCAACTGGCCCAGTGGCTTTTTGCGGGGCCGGATTCGCGATCGCATTCAGCCGGGTGATCAAATAGAATTCACGATCTATTTCCTCTCCAATGGCACTGTCCCGGCCCAAAATGTGCTGTTTTGTGACCTGGTGCCGACCAATGTCACCTTTTTGCCTGCCGCCTACAACGCCACCGCGGCGGCGAACGGGCCCAACCCGGTACCCGGTGTGACGACGAGTGGCGGCGATCGCGGCATCGTTCTGGGCCTGGGTACGCAGGCTAGCACCAACCCTTACCCGATTCTGGCGTCGCTCTCTAACACCAGCGATGGCGATGTGGGTCGATATGTTGCCCCTGGCACCAACTTGACCACCCTTGATGCGCGCCTTTCAAGCTGCGGCAGCAACACCAACGGCGCGATAGTCGTTAACCTCGCTAATCTGCCCCAGGCTACCAGCGCTGGCAATCCCCCTAATTCCTACGGGTTTGTGCGCTTTCAGGGTCGGGTCAATTAGCCTCAAAGCGCCGACCTAAGGATCTGGGTTAATTCAAATGTAGGGCGGGTTACGGGGCGGCGCGGGGCGGCGTTGGCGACGGTGACGGCACAGGGCACTGCCCAACCTCTAAAATAAAGACCTGACCGTTAGCGTTATCTCCAGGAAACAGCCCCATGGTCGGCGTTAAGCGGCCCACCTCTAATAGCTTCAAAAAACTCCAGGGATTTTTGCGATCGCGGGTCGGCCAAGCCATTGCCGACTACGCCATGATTAGCGAGGGCGATCGCGTTATGGTCTGCGTCTCGGGCGGCAAAGACTCCCACACCCTGCTCGATATTTTGCGCCACCTCCAGCGCCACGCCCCCATCCACTTCGAGATTCTGGCGGTGAATCTCGACCAAAAGCAGCCGGGCTTCCCTGCCCATGTACTGCCGGAGTACTTTGAGTCCATCGACGTGCCCTACCGCATTGTCGAGCAGGATACCTACAGCACCGTCAAGCGCGTGATCCCCGAAGGCAAAACCATGTGCGGGCTTTGCTCCCGCCTGCGCCGAGGCGTTCTCTACCGGGTCGCGGCAGAAGCAGGAGCCACCAAAATTGCCCTGGGCCACCACCGCGACGACATGATCGAAACGCTGTTTCTCAATCTGTTCCACGGCGGCAGGCTCAAGGCCATGCCGCCCAAACTGCTCACCGACGATCGCCGCCACATCGTCATTCGGCCCCTGGCCTACTGCCCTGAGGCCGACATTGCCCGCTACGCCCGCTACCGCGAGTTCCCCATTATTCCTTGCACACTGTGTGGTTCCCAGGCCAATTTGCAGCGCGCCCAAATTAAGGAGATGCTGCGAGCCTGGGAAAAGGAGTGGCCTGGGCGCACCGAGACCCTGTTTCGCAGTTTGCAAAATGTGGCCCCATCGCAGCTGGCTGACCCTAGCCTGTTCGATTTTGGCGGCCTAGAGCGCGATCGCCTAGATCCTGAATCTGCTCCCCAATCGGATGAATTGGGCACCGACTTAGAGGCCGAGTTTGACCCGGCGATCGCCCTGTTGGCCGATGGGTTACCGTGGCCAACTCCAGCCCCCTAAGTCATCGCTCACTGTCGTCGCTCGCTGTCGTTGTTCTCAACCCATCGATCCCCACCATGACCACCCTCAACCAGCCCGGCACCACCAAAACCTTGCACAGCCTACAGCGCACCCCCGATCGCCATTGGGTCGGCGATGGCTTTCCAGTGCGCACGCTGCTGGCCTACTCGAGTCTGGGGCCAGAAATAAGTCCTTTTTTGCTGCTCGACTACGCCGGGCCAGCCACCTTCCCACCCACTACGGCTCGGCGTGGGGTAGGTGAACATCCCCACCGGGGGTTTGAGACCGTCACCATTGTCTACGAGGGCGAGGTCGAGCACCGCGACTCTGCTGGCGGCGGCGGCATCATTGGCCCTGGGGACGTGCAGTGGATGACCGCCGCAGCGGGCCTAGTACACGAAGAATTCCATGGCCCCAACTTTGCCCAGCGGGGTGGCGCGTTTGAAATGGTGCAGCTGTGGGTCAATCTGCCCGCTAAAGACAAACTGGCTGCTCCCCGCTACCAGGGCATCACCGCCGATCGCATCCCGGTGATTGAACTGCCCAATGGCCAGGGGAAGTTGCGAGTCATTGCCGGAGAGTTTGCCGGGGCCCAGGGGCCAGCCCAGACCTTTACCCCGATCAACCTGTGGGACTTGCGATTAAACGGAAACACGTCGGTGCAGTTAGACCTACCAGAGGGCTACACCACGATTTTGGTGGTGTTGAAGGGCTCGGTGCGAGTCGGTGGGTCGGGGCCGTTGACGGAGGCAGAGATTGGTATCTGCGATCGCGCGGGCACCAGCCTCACCCTCGACATTCTGCACGACACCACTGCCCTGCTGCTCTGCGGTGAACCCATCGAAGAACCCATCGTCGGTCACGGCCCCTTCGTGATGAACACCACCGCCGAGATTTACCAGGCCATGGCCGACTACCAGAGTGGCAAAATGGGGACGTTAACGCCTTAATAAACGGTGCCAAGGTCAGACCAAATCCTGCCTGAATACCCCCGGTTCGTAGGGGCATAGCATGCTATGCCCCTACGAGGTTCCTGATTATAAATCGGGGTTTCCCAAATCGGATTTCGTATCAGACCCTAAAACGCCGCTACAGAAACCCGGTTTCTCCCCCAGGCAAGGCCAAATCTCGTCGGTCAGTGCATGAAGAAACCGGGTTTTTAGCCATACTGAACCGATGCTTTAGGCCCCGTTGACCTGGTAGCTTTCGGCCTGCTGTCTCCTGGCTTCTAGCTACCTCGCTACAGCCATGGCCCGCCTGGAATTGATACCCCTAGAGAACCCTGGTTTAACCGATCTAGCGATGGCTATAGCCTTATTTTTGTCGGGCTTAGAATGTAAATGTTGTACGCAAAACACCGACTACGGTGGTGCTATTGCCGCTTACCCCCTCTGGGTTGAACACCGCATATACTCCAGGTGTGAGGCTAAGTCTAGGGGTCAAACGCAGATTGAAGTAGCCTTCTAGATGGTATGGATCAGTATCTTCAGGATTAAAGGCCAGACCGCCGACTGAAATTCGGTTGAGCGGCTGACCAAAGATCAATCCTGCGGTGTTGCCTTCACCAAAGGCATCTCTAAAGTGCAGGCCAGCTAGCCAGCTAATAAAGCTTGTGGAGGCATTGACATCAACTAGATCGGCCATAATATAACTCCCCGATAGAGTCAAATCTACGCCAGGGGTAAACTGCCAATTCATTGTTGCCCCAACAGAGTTCAGTCGAATCCCTTCATCCAGGACGGCCAGGGTAGCGTTTCCCCCAGTGGCTGCCAGCTGGGCTGCGTTAGGCGCGAACTGCACCGAGCCAATATCCGATGCGCTTAACCCCGTACCCAAAATATTGATCTGGTGATAGCTGTTGGCATAGCTCAATCCCAGCTTGAAGGTATCGCTAAAGTTAAAGGCCAGGCGCGATGAGAGCACATAGCTGCCACCAAACACCCCCGCACCCAATGGAGTTGGTGGGTTTCCCAGCAGGCCGTTGTTAGTGCCCACTGAGGAATTGACGCTGCCATAAAAGGCCGTCAGGTTGACCCGGTCAGACAGATTCCAAATCGCTCCGGCAGCCGAGGCTAGCCCAATGCCTGACGTTCCGCCTGACACCCGGGTAACGGCATTGTCGGTGGTAGCAAAGCGAGACACAGCGCCCTGACTGGCATCGGCAAAGGGGGCAATTGAGGGGTAAGCATCGGTCGCCTCAACCCTAGGCCCAACAAACATGGTGAGCCGATTGGCTACAGGGAATACGTAGAGAAGTTTGTACAGGTTGATATCGTTGAGCCCGCGATTGGACAAAGTACTAGGATCGGTTAGACCAAATTGAGGCGCTGTCCCTAAACTCACATTACTGGCCGTTCCAAAGACAGGATCGCCCACTCCCAATGCCTGGGGCAGACTACCGGTAGCACCAAAACCACCGCCAAATCCGTCAGATTGCAGACCGATGACTAGCAAATCCTGCCCGCTAAAGGAGGTATTGAGATTTAACCGTAAGCGGTTATTAAAGGCAGTGCCAGTGCCTGTGTTATTAGCCCCGCTATTGGCTATAGACAAACCAAAGATAGCCTCACCATTGAGTTTTGTAGTAGTAGAAAACTGAGTTTGTCTGAGATCAGCTACGTCTGTTTCTAGACCATCAACCCGACTCTCCAGGGCAGTCAGTTCATTGGTAAATTCTTCTTGGAGTCGTCGCAGTAGGGCCAAATCTTCATCAGGGATGGCTGAGGCATTGCCGATCAATGTAGCCATGACATCTAAACATGAATTCAACCCCGCTGCAAATTCATATCGGGTCAGGGAACGATTGCCGCGAAATGTACTGTCGGGGTAACCCTGTAGGCAGCCATAGTTCTCAATCAATAGCTGGAGCGCTTGAAATGCCCAGTCGGTTGGTGCCACATCAGTTAATTCAGACACTGATGTGACCTGGGCGATGGCCGAGTCTAAAGGGCCTTGAGAGAGTGAAAGGCTGTCTATGCTGAATTGCTCTTCTACTACTGGAGAAGGTTCTAGAGCGCTAGCCATCTGAGCCATGGCTGCTTTTTCAGTCCCTATCCATCCGGCTAGAAAGCACAGTAAACAAGCTCCTGCCTGCGAGGAGTAATATCCTTGACTTAAAGACA
This sequence comes from Nodosilinea sp. LEGE 07088, assembly GCF_015207395.1. Taxonomy (GTDB): domain Bacteria; phylum Cyanobacteriota; class Cyanobacteriia; order Phormidesmidales; family Phormidesmidaceae; genus Nodosilinea. Next base: position 17,959 of record NZ_JADEWX010000041.1, on the reverse strand, counting down.
TTTGCGCTAAACCTAACTAAAAAACCAGAAGGATAAAAACCACAAACTTTTCCTAAGAGAGAAGAAGTAATCGTAATAGTTGAAATTACTCTATGCAGGAACTATTCAGTGATTTTCTCCTGAGCTAATATTCAGTTAAGCCGTTTGATTAGTCAAATAAATTTAGGGTTGATCATTCATAAGCAAATCTAATGGACGACTGAGTGCAATTCAACACAACCTGTTCTTAGCGCATAGTTTTTAACTTTGCCTCACCCCGCAGCTGCTTGAGAATGGCGATCGTGAGGGCATAAAAGAAGATTTATTTCCTTAGGGAGAAATATCGCCCTTGACGTTTCAATTCCATTAAATTTTCGACGGCGGGGCGGCAGCTAATGCAGTCTTGGCTAGGAAGATTTAGCGTAAAATCCTTAACTTTTGTCAGATCTCCCCAACCCCCTTTGCCGCAGGAGATTTTTCATTGCCATGGAGTAATTTAACCTGAGGAGGTGCAGGCAGTTTTGGGCGATGAAAAGTGGAAAGTCGGGGGCTGCTGCTCGCCGTGTTTTTGCTAAAACGCCGGTACAGAAACCCGGTTTCTCGGCCAGAATGCCAGTCACGCCGTTGGGGCAATGACAAAGAAACCGGGTTTTTAGCCATACTGTACCGATGCTCTAGGCAATATCGGGCTTAGCGCGGTGCTCAACAACCCATGCGGTATGTTGACCTTGGCTCTCTCCGCCCAAGATGAGGCCCGCTTTGGGGAGAGAGTCTTGGTGTTCATTGGCATGCTGGTAGCCGATGTCCCTTGCTGTCCGGTTACGATTACCTGCAAAAGCGCCTGGGGTTGGCGTAGCGGCGCTGGCTTACCGGGATGAATACTACCGAGGAAATTTACCAGGCCATGGCCGACTACCAGAGCGGCAAAATGGGGGCGCTAACACCGCAGTAAGGGCTACTGGTGTTGTTTTAGTAGCCGCTTGCTAGATTTTTACAGGGGCACCGCTGACTCGATTACGCCCCTGCTGCTTAGCGGCATATAAAGCCTCATCAGCGCGGTGAATTAACGTGTCCAATATCTCATCTGAAGTGGTAACGGCTATCCCAAAACTGGCAGTTACCCGCCCAACCCCTGGATGGCTGTAGTTTTCCAATCGTTTCCGCAATCGTTCTGCGGTCTGGACAATTTCGGCTGGCGTAGTAGTGGTTAGCACCACCAGAAACTCTTCCACATGCCCTGAGCTAGACACAGAAGAAGCCACCGGGAAAGCCACCGTAAACCAGCCGTTCGGCGCAGTTTTCTGATCATCCTGCTGCCGCCAATGGCCGCACGAAAGCATTAACCTCTGTAAGATCTCCTCAATACCCTTTGCGCAGCGGGAGATTTTGCATTGCCATGGAACGATTTAACCTCACCGGGTTCAGACGGTTTTGGGCGATCGCAAAGGCTTACTGGTTGGGCGACGAAAAGTGGAAAGCCGGGGGCCTGCTGCTGCTGATCGGCGTGTTTTTGCTGGGCTATACCGGTCTTAGCGTGGTGCTCAACAACAAGCGGGGGGTGCTGATCTCGGCCCTGTCGGCCCAAGATGAGGCTCGCTTTTGGGAGACGGTGCTGGTGTTCATCGGGGTGCTGGTGGCCTACGCACCGTTGCTGGCCGGGTACGACTACCTGCAAAAGCGCCTGGGGCTAGAATGGCGGCGCTGGCTGACTGGGCGGTTTGTGGGTGACTATTTTGGCGATCGCGCCTTCTACAACATTCAGCAGTTTCAGCCCGACATCGATAACCCCGACCAGCGCATCGCCGAAGATGTTAAGAACTTTACCCAGCAGTCTCTGGCCCTGCTGCTGGTGGTCGTGAGTTCGGTATTGCAGGTGATCGCCTTTAGCGGCGTACTGCTGGGCATCTCTAAAAATCTGGTGGGGTTTTTGGTGCTCTACGCCCTGCTTGGCACCCTGGTGACCGTGGTGATCTTCGGCCAGCCCCTGGTGCGGCTCAACTTTGAGCAGCTCAAGCGCGAGGCCAACTTTCGCTTTAGCCTGGTGCGTATTCGCGAAAATGCCGAGGCGATCGCCTTCTATCGGGGCGAGGCCCAGGAGGCTAGCCAGGTCAACAACCGCTTCATGGCCGCCTTCGAAAATTTCAAGCGGCTAATTATCTGGGAACTCAACCTCAACGCCCTCACCAACGCCTATGAGTTCATTCCCTTTGTGCTGCCAGCCATCGTTGTCGCCCCCGCTGTGTTTGCAGGCGATCTGGAGGTGGGCAAAGTCTCCGAAGCCCAGGGTGCCTTTGTGCGCGTGTTTTTCTCCCTCAACGTGGTGGTGGCACGGTTTTCCGAACTCACCTCCTTTGGCGCGGGCATCGATCGCCTCTACAGCTTTGCCGCCGCCCTCAGCCCGATAGAAGGCGGCTCTATAAAAAAGGAAGATACGGCACATGCAGACAACAATAGAGACAGACCCTCGGAGTACCCCACCATTACCATCGCCACCGCCGACTCCCTAGCCCTCGAAGGTTTTACCCTACAGACCCCCAATTACCAGCGCACCCTGGTTGAGAATTTATCCATCGCGGTGGCCGACAAAACTGGGTTGCTGATCGTCGGGCCCAGCGGCTGTGGCAAGAGCTCGTTACTGCGGGCGATCGCAGGCCTATGGAATTCGGGTAGCGGCACCATCCACCGCCCAGCCCTCGACGATATTCTGTTCTTGCCCCAAAAACCCTACATGATTCTCGGCACCCTCCGAGAGCAACTCCTCTATCCTCACACCGGTCAGGATAGTGAGGATGCTGCCCTTCAGACCGCCCTAGAAAACGTCAACCTGGCAGATTTAGCTGAGCGCTTTGGCGGGTTCGACGCCATCGAAGAGTGGGGCGACGTCCTTTCGTTAGGTGAGCAGCAGCGCCTTACCTTTGCCCGCATTTTGCTCAATCAGCCCAGCTTTGCCATTCTCGATGAAGCCACCAGCGCCCTCGACCTAGCCAATGAAGCTAAACTCTACGATCACCTGCGCCACACCGGCACCACCTTTATCAGCGTTGGCCACCGCGAATCGCTCTACGACTACCACCAAACCACCCTAGAACTGAGCGAGGACCACACCTGGGTGCTCAAAACCTCAGGGCTAGCCACAGCTGGTTCCTAATATCGCATGACATGGGGAGCGTTATTTGGTGATCATAGCTACGGATCTCGCCAGGGTTAGTGCTTACTCTTTGGTGAATCATAGAAAATAATCTAGACTTCACGCCGGAGCCTCAAGTTTTCAAAATTTACAAAATGCCCTCAGACTCTACCTCCCAGGGTTTAGGGCAGCGCCAAACGATCCAACTCAACCGCGACAGTAGGCACATTTACGCTGGGATAGGTAAGATGGATTGATTAATGAACGCAAGAAATATCCGTCATCTGTTAAATCTTAAGAATTAATTAATTTTTTAGACTACAATTTCTATGGGTAATGAGGAGTGTCGTTATGTTTATCAGACTAGCTGAGCAGCACCGCCAATTTGTTCGAGACTTGGTCATGAACCTGCAAGCGCTAGCCACAGTGCTCGAGGGTATGGGGTACCTGGCCTCTTGCTACACCTGTGGTGGCCAAATGAATAGCGCTTCCTTTATGGTCAGCCTGGGCGATGACCATCTCATTCGCTTTCTGGTGTCTGACTACGGCATTACCTGGACAGAGATGCGCGACGATCGCGAACTGATGAAGCTTGAGGGCGCTGAAGCCATCCAGCAGCTGCAGGAGTTGGCCAACCTGGTGAAGTTTCGCATTCAGCCTACGGGGTCGCAACAGGCTGTCGCCGCTCAAGTCTAGGGGCTCTAGGCGTTGAATCGTGAGCTGTGCCAAACTTTGCCCTACCCCTACGCTGGCACCACCGTGCGCTCTAGACCAGCTAGGTCAAACGCATTGTGCACCGCCCGCAAAGCTTTAATCCCTTCATCTTTAGTCACCACGCAACTGATTTTAATCTCCGAGGTGGCAATCATTTGTAGATTAATGCCCTGTTCAGAAAGCGCCTTGAACATACGCGCCGCTACCCCTGGAGCGTAAATCATGCCGGTACCCACCACGCTGACCTTGGCAATAGCCGCATCCACCGTCACATCGCCCAGACCTAGGTCAACCGCAGCTCCCTCTACGATCGACCTAGCGGTTTCAGCATCGGCCTGAGCCACGGTAAAGGCGATGTCTCGGGTCGCCTGCCCGCGCACCAAGCGGCAGCGCTGCGACTGAATGATCATATCGACACTGACGCCGTGGGTAGCCAGCAGGTGAAAGATGTGAGCCGCCATGCCAGGCCGATCGGGCACGTGACGAATGGCGACACGGGCCTGCTTAGTGTCTAGGGCAGCCCCGCGCACCACCGGATTAGTAGCATGCAGCCCAGAGAAGTCGCTTTGGGGCATGGGCGATGACGTCACTTCAAAGGCCTCACACAGCACGGCAATGGCGCGATCGCAATCGTCGACGTCAATGGTGCAGCTCACCTTTACCTCTGAAGTCGAGATCAGCTGAATATTGATCTGAGCCTCAGCTAGGGACGAAAACATCTTGGCCGCCACCCCAGGACGGCCAATCATTCCTGCCCCGGCGATGCTGATTTTGGCCATGCGCTGGTCGACCATAACCTCCGCCTGGGTGGTGTCGGTGGGGTTGTTGCGCAGGGCTGGGGCAATCGCGGTCGCTACCGCTTCGGCTCGGCTGAGGTTGCCTTTTACCATGGTGAAGGCAATATCGTTGGTGTTGCTCTCGTGGATGGATTGAATAATTAAATCCACGTTGAGCGTCTGGCTCGCCAGCTCGCCAAACAGACGAGCCGCAATGCCTGGGCGATCGGGAATCCGCAGCAGGGCCACCTTGGCCTGGTCGGTATCAAACTCCACCGCATCCACCGGATGGGCCAGCTCCAGCCCTTCTAGGGGCCGCGGCTGAGGCCGAGGAGAAATCACGCGGGTGCCTGGCTCATCGGTCCAGCTCGATCGCACCACCAGAGTAACGCCGTAGTTGCGGGCGATCTCGACCGCGCGCGGGTGTAGCACCTTGGCCCCTAGACTGGCCAGCTCCAGCATTTCATCGCTGGTGATTTCGGCCATCAGCTGGGCCTCGGGCACCAGGCGCGGGTCAGTAGTGAGAATACCGGGAACGTCGGTGTAAATCTCGCACTTTTCCGCCTGGAGTGCCGCCGCTAGGGCCACCGCCGACGTGTCTGAGCCGCCTCTCCCCAGCGTCGTGATTTCTAAATCTGAGGTTTGGCTAATGCCTTGAAACCCAGCTACCACGATTACCTTGCCTTCGTGGATGTGGCGCAGGAGACGGTCGGTTTTGATTTTTAGAATGCGGGCGCGGGTGTGCTCAGCCTCAGTGACAATCCCCACCTGGGCACCGGTCAGCGAAATGGCCTCTTGATCGAGGGCATGGAGCGCCATGGTCAGCAGTGCGATCGACACCTGCTCGCCCGTAGACAGCAGCATATCCATTTCGCGGCGACTGGGCTGAGCGGTAATATCGTTGGCAAGTTTGACTAGGCCATCGGTGGTCTTCCCCATGGCCGACACCACCACCACCACCGAGTGTCCGGCGTCTACTGTGGCTTTGACCCGCTGGGCCACCGACTGAATCCGCTCCACGGTGCCAACAGAGGTGCCCCCATATTTCTGTACGATCAACGCCATAGTGCTAGTGTCTGTCTCCTTGCGATCGCGAGCCCGCCCCTGTTGCTCCTGAGCCCAGCGGCGGCAGAGCTTCCCCATCGTTAGCCCCTTCCCGGCAGTCTTAAACACTCATCTCCAGTGTTCAGGGAACTGGCAACCTTAACCTGATCTTTTAGCCTATCAGGCTATTCCCCTTCCAAGGCACGCTTAATGGGTGAATCCTCACAAATACTAGCTGGGTTAAAGGGATATAGCACAGCGCACAGTATTTAGCGGTATTCTGCTTTATAACGAAAAGTAACAACTCGCTTCTCGGTATTGCCATGCAGACTGTCCAGCGCTCCCCTGACCAAGACCTGAATGCTTCGGCATCGCCATCGCTGACCTTGGCGGTACCGCCTGTTACCCCCGGTAAGCATCAGGTAGTGATTATTGGGGGAGGCTTTGGCGGTCTCTACGCAGCCCAGCAGCTGGGGCGAGCAGACGTAGACGTCACCCTGATCGATAAGCGCAATTTCCATTTATTTCAGCCTTTGCTCTACCAGGTCGCGATGGGGGGGCTTTCACCAGGCGACATCGCCTCGCCTCTGCGCGGTGTCCTCAGTGCGCAAAAAAATACCCGAGTGCTGATGGGTGAAGTCACCGATGTTGACCCCGAACAACAGCTGGTTATTCTCAACGATGGCCGCATCATCCCCTACAACAGTTTGATTGTGGCCACGGGCATGAGCCACTTCTACTTTGGCCGCGACGACTGGGCCGATGTAGCTCCCGGCCTTAAGACCGTAGAAGACGCCCTAGAGATGCGCCGTCGCATCTTTGCCGCCTTCGAAAAGGCCGAAAACACCCATGACCCAGAGCTCAAGAAAAGCCTGCTAACCTTTGTGATTGTAGGCGGTGGCCCCACTGGCGTAGAATTAGCTGGATCTCTGGCTGAGCTGGCCTACCACACCCTGCGCAACGACTTTCGCCACATCGACACCACCGACAGCCGCATTTTGCTAGTCGAAGGCATGGATCGGGTGCTGCCCCCCTTTCCCCCGGAACTATCGGCCCGAGCCAAGGCTGACCTAGAGAAAATGGGGGTTGAGGTCGTCACCCAGTCTCTAGTGACCGACATTTCGGGCCACAAAATCACCCTAAAGCAGGGCGACGAGGTCACCACCCTCAAGGCGGGCACCGTGCTGTGGGCGGCTGGTGTGCGCGACCCCGGCATGGGGGGGCTACTGGCCGAGCGCTCGGGGGCCGCGCGCGATCGCTCCGGGCGAGTCATTGTCAACAACGACCTCAGCCTACCCACTCACTCCAATATTTTTGTGGTTGGCGACCTGGCGCACTTTGCCCACCAGGGTGAACGGCCTTTGCCCGGTGTTGCCCCTGTCGCCATGCAGGAAGGCAAATACGTCGCCCGCCTGATTCAAAAGCAACTCAAGGATGACACGCTGCCGCCCTTTGAATATAAAGACAGCGGTAGCCTGGCCGTAATTGGTCGCCACGCCGCCGTCGTTAACTTGCCCTGGGCCAAGCTCACCGGCTTTCCGGCCTGGTTTGTATGGCTATTTGTGCACATCTTCTACCTGATTGAGTTTGACAACAAACTCATGGTGATGACCCAGTGGGGCGCTAACTATCTCACGCGTAAGCAGGGATCCCGCCTGATTACCGAAAAAGTGATTGAAAAAGTGGATGCCAGCACCTCAGAAGGTTAACCCTTCTAGCGTTTTACTCAGGCCGAATCCAAACCACTCTAGGCCAGTTTCCTGGCTGCTACCCATAGGTAGATAGATGAGGCTAGATCTATGGCCTACAGTTGCAGAATTTACCACGCTGCAACTGTAGGATGAGGGAACGACGTTTCTCGATCGCCTTAGCCTCGATACCGCTCAGGCTGTAGACAAGGCTCAATCCCAGCAGGTCATATCTTCGCACTCGCTGGTCTTACCGCGATATGTCTCTCAATGCCGATGATTTACCCGATTATGAGCGCCACTTGCTAACGGCAATGGCCTACTTCTTGGGGCGAGATCCAGCGGCCCAGGCCCGGGCCTGTCTATGCATGTATTTGCGCCAGGCTGAGCCCCGGATTATGGCTCAGGTGCAGTACTATGCCCATCGCATCGCCGCCCAGACTCAGCAGCCTATGGATGCCTACGATCTACTGACTCTCATCGCCCAATCCCCTGAGGCGGTAACCGCTCTACTGCCTCACCTGGGACAGGTGCATGACCCCGATCAGCCTGACGTATTTAGCTAGCTCGCGCGATCGCTATTTTAGCCACAGCGTTCTTTACCGACGCCCGACCGGCCAGCGTTTGCGGCCTGGGGTTTCCTAACCTGGCTCATCTTCAACGACCTAGCCGGTACTGTGATGTGCCGATTAAGTTTCAAAATTTGTGCTGAACAGGGGAGGTCGCCAATGTATAAATTTTATCCAGGCACTTCCGGGGAATGTAATCATGGCAGCTTTTTTACAACCAGCGAGTAGGCGACGACCCCAGCGTCTCAACTGGGGACGGTTTGTTCGCCTCATGGGGACAACGCTAGTATGCAGCACGCTATTGACGTTGCCGGGGCACCAGGCTCAGGGTCAAACTAATAACACCGCCACTGTTACCGAAATTTTAGACAGCAACCAAGTCTATATTCAAAATCGAGCCGCCCAAGTCAACAGCATTGCTCAGCAACGGCAGCAGGTGCGTACCCGCTCGGCCCGAGCCTCGCTGCGGTTCAACACCGGAGCAGTGGCGCGCCTAGCCCACAACTCTAGCCTGGTAGTCGGCCAATGTGCTCAGCTAAATCGAGGCACGCTACTGGTCAACGGCAGCCTCAACGGCTGCTCAACCTCTACAGTGGCCGGAGTGCGGGGCACCATTTATACCCTTGAGGTCACCGAGGCTGGCGAAACCATCATTCGCGTGTTTGAAGGTGAGGTTGTAGTCCAGCGCAACCCCAACCCCCTGCCAGTTGATGCTATGGCAGAAGACTTCGACCCTCTCGATCCAGCCCTTGATCCAAGGGTGCCGACTACCGACCCGGTGGTGCCTTTTGTTAACCCTGTAGAGCCTCCACCGCCGGTCTCGCCCCCGCCAGTCTCGCCGCCACCGGTCACACCGCCGCGGATCACACCGCCGCCGGTCACACCGTCGCCGGAGGTGAAACTCCCTCCCCAGTTCACTCGCTATCCTCTAGTCGCGGCCACTAAACAAACGGCCCCACCAGCTGACAGCCCAGAGAGCTCCCCGGCCTTGCCACCAGATGCCCCGGCTTTGCCATCAGACAATAGTGAGGTGGACACCGTAGATTTTGGTGAGGGTGACTCGCTGGCTATTCTTGAAGGCAACCAGGTGATGATTGCTCCTGAGGGCAACCAGGCTGTGATTGCTACACTGTCGCCAGACGACTTCATTAACCTGCTGGAAGGCCCCCTGATTAAAGACTTTATAGAAATACCGGGCATGAGTGATCTGCGACGCTCCTTTGAGCAGCTCTTTCCCGGAGTGCCGTTACCCTACTATTGGGTGCCGCAAATTCCGAGTCCATCCATTCGCTTCCCGTTCCCGTTTTAGGATCGCGTCGACTACACCAAGAGAATAGCTACTGTGGTTAGAGCCTACCGACGTATTTTCCAGCTGGGTCATGGGTTAATGGTGAGCTGGGCGGTCTTTGGGGCCGTTACCCTGGCCTCGCAGCATCCGTGGATTGTGTTAATTGAAGGGCAGGCCCAGTCGTTTTTACTAAGGCTGCGGGGACCAGTGCCACCGCCAGCAGACATTGTCATTCTGGGGATTGATGAGTATTCGCTGTCCCAGGGTGATCTCTATCAGGCTGACCCCGATCGCTACCCGTTTTTGGCCCCGCTGGCAATTTGGCCCTGGCAGCGACTGGCCTATGCCCAAGCTATTGAGCAGCTGATGGCGGCGGGGGCTAAGGCTGTTGCGATCGATGTGCTGCTGGTAGACCCCAGCGGCTACGGCCCCGCCGACGATGCAGCGCTGGCGGCAACCTTGGATCGCTGGGGCGATCGCGTTGCCCTGGCGGCAGCCTACGATGTGTCAACCAGTGACTTTGGCCTGTTCACCAACCTGCTACAGCCCATCTATGGCGATCGGGCTAAGGCGGGGTTGATCAACCTGGAGGTGGGTGTCGATGGCAAGTACCGGGCCTTTCCAGAACGAGGGATTGAGACCCTACGCCAGACCCACGGATTTACCGATAGGCTACCTTCGTTCGCCCAGGCGACGCTGCTCGCTGCGGGCTATCCTCGCCCTGAGCAAACCAGTGAAGCGCTTTTCTTTTACGGCCCGGCGGGGACGTTTCCGACGGTATCGTTTGTGCAGGTGCTCGACCCCGACAACTGGCCGCTGATTGCCGCTCAGTTCGAGGGCAAGATTGTATTGATTGGCCCCCTGGCCGAATCCTTTCAGGATCGTAAACGCACTCCGATCGACGGCAACATGCCCGGAGTCGAGATTCATGCCCATGCCCTAGCCGCCATGATTGAGGGCAGAACCCTTAACGCTGCGATCGCCAACCCGCTGGCTCAGGCCTTGGTTACCGCCATCGCCATCGGGGCCATCGGTCTGGGGTTGGGCTACCGCTTTACCCAACCAGTACCCAGGCTAGTGACTTTTTTGGCGGCGATCGCAGCTTGGGGAGCGCTGGCCTACCTGCTGATGGTACACCGCGATCGCATTGTCCCCCTAGCCATTCCGGTGGCCTGTCTGGGCATGGGCGGAATTACCTATATCGCCACTGGAGCAGTCAGCAACCGCCTCGAAGAGCAGCGCCTGCGTCGGACTTTAGAGCGCTATGTCGCCCCCTCGGTTGCCCAAGAGATTCTCAATCAGCCCGAAGACTTTACCAGCCTGACTGTCGGGCAAAAATTTCAGGCGGCGGTGTTGTTTTCAGATATTCGCGGGTTTAGCCGAATTTCCTACCAGCTGGGGGCGATCGAAACCGTCAGCCTGCTCAATACCTATCTCGATGTGATGGTCGAGGCCATTTTGGACCACCGGGGCACCATCGACAAGTTTATTGGCGACGCCGTGATGGCTGAGTTTGGCGCACCCAAGTCCCAGGGCCCAGAGCAAGATGCATTGGGAGCCATCCATGCCGCCCTGACCATGCGCGAGGCTCTAGCTACCCTACGCACTCAGCTCAAAGCCCGACATCTGCCCCCCCTCTACAATGGCATCGGCATCAGCTACGGGGAACTGGTGGTGGGTAATGTGGGGTCAGTGCAGCGCCTAGAGTACACTGCCATCGGCGACACAGTTAATGTGGCCAGCCGCATTGAGGGCCTGACCAAGATGATCGGCACCGATATTCTAATTACCCAGCCCTGCTATGACCTGGTCAAAGATCACATCATTACCGTGGACCATGGCAACCATGTACTGGCTGGCCGCGATCACGAAGCAGTACAGGTCTATGGCGTCGTCGCTCTCAAAGGCGATACCGATCAGCTCTATCACCAGGTACAAAAAGATCTGAGGCAACACCTCGATCAGCTGCCCTATACCCCTCAAAACTAGCCAGGGCTAGGTTTACCGATCGGCGCACCTAGCCCTGGCTATGACAAGGTTCTGACTAGCTAACCGTACGGCTTAAACCGCAGCTAGCTCAGGGGCGGGGCGCTTGCTGTGGCGAATGCCCTCGATCGCAGTTGCGTAATCTGGGGCCTTAAACACCGCTGAACCCGCCACAATGGCATTGGCACCAGCTTCGAGTACCTGCCAGGTATTGTTGACCTTGAGGCCGCCGTCAACCTCGATCCAGGGATCCAAGCCACGCTCGTTGCACAGGGTACGCAGGTCGCGAATCTTATCCACCATGGTGGGAATAAAGCTCTGACCACCAAAGCCGGGGTTAACGCTCATGATCAGCACCAGGTCACAGAGGTCGAGCACATTCTCAATCAGCGATAGGGGGGTAGAGGGGTTGAGCACGACCCCCGCTTCCTTGCCCAGTTCTTTGATTTGGCCGAGGGTGCGATGGAGGTGGGGAGAGGCATTGTGCTCACAGTGCACAGAGATAATGTCAGCGCCAGCCTTAGCAAAATCGGCCACGTACTTCTCCGGCTCGACGATCATCAGGTGTACATCGAGCGGCTTTTGAGTCACCGGGCGAATGGCGCTCACAATCAGAGGCCCAATGGTGATGTTCGGCACAAAGCGACCATCCATCACATCTACATGAATCCAATCGGCCCCGGCTTCGTCAGCGGCTTTAATTTCTTCGCCCAAGCGGCTAAAGTCTGCCGACAAAATCGAGGGAGAGATCACGACGGAGCTCTTGTTTGTAGAGGTGCGAGGCATGTTGGATGGTTCTCCTAATTGCACAGTTGTGTACATCGTAACAAAGTCTTAAGATCACTCCTCATAAAACTTCTGGATTTGGGGAGATTCCCCCTAAAAATATAATGAAGCCCTGGGATCGCCCTGCGCAGTAGGGTGAGCACTGGCTAAGACGGCTCTAGCCTTGCCCCTACCGGGAGGGGATCGCCTCGCCCCCCTCGCCAAGGAAGCAAGCTGCTCTAAGCGTTAGACAATCGAGCCATGGCCTGACCCGCCAATTTTTCGTGGGCCTCGGCCAGCAGGTGCGGAATTTGCTCTGCATAGGGGCTGCGGCGCAGACAGTCTGACAGATCCACCTGATCCAGGTTCTCGGCTTTTTCGCCGGGGAACCAGTGGCCTGCGTTGCCCAGCATGTTGTAGCGGGCCTTGGCATAGTCTTCCATCTCAAAAGCCAGCAGCAGATTTCGCAGCCGCAAAATGGCGGGAATATTGATGTTGCCAGGGGTCTCGTCGGGGTCGGGCAGGCCCAGGGCCCAGGTGTGTAGCCAGTCTTCGCCCAGAACGGTTTGGGCATGGTGGTGCAGACGATCGAGCGCGGGGGTTAGATGGCGATCGCTATCGGTCAGCAACGGCAGCACCTTGAGGTGTTCATCAAAATCAGTGGGTTGCGCCGCACCAACGCTGAGGGTATGCACCTGAGGGTGGCTGAGGCAAAACAGATCGTTAAACACCATGGGGCTCAGCGGCTCGCAAAGCTCCACCAGTTTGGCCGGAGGGGTGTAAAGATGCCCCCCTTTATCTGACGGACTGATGATAAAGACCCCTAGGTCGTGACGCTGGGCCAGATCGATCGCAGGCCAGTTGTCTTGGTTGATGTAGTACCAGTGCAGGTTGACATAGTCGAACTGGTCGCTAGCAATGGCTTGCCGAATGATCGCCGTCGGCGCATGGGTCGAGAAGCCAATAAACCGCACTCGCCCCTGACGCTGAAACTCCCGCGCCACTTCCATACAGCCACCGGGGCGCAGCGTCCAGTCTAAAAGCTCAGCGGTATTGATGCCGTGGATGCCCAGTAGATCCACCGTGTCGAGCTTGAGGTTAGCTAGGGATTGGGTGAGATGTTGGCGAAACTCGGCGGGGTCTGCGGTGGGAGAAACTTTGGTTTGGACGATGATGCGATCGCGATCTAACGCCGGCAAAATCTGCCCGAGCTGAATTTCAGAGGTGCCATAGCCCCGCGCTGTCTCGATGTGGTTAATGCCCACCGCTAAAGCACGATGGATCGTACTGTTCAAATTTTCCTGATTTTTCTGTGGAATGTGCTCAAGGGGCACGTCTTTCCACGAGTGCTGGTACCGCATGCCGCCGCAGGAAAACACGGGCATCTGAAGCTCGGTGCGACCGAAGCGCCGATACTGCATAGAGAATGAGTCCACAAACGATACAAAAACCTACTCATCACGGTAATCAAGGGATTGTCGGTTGTAAAGGTGCACAGGTAACCCATCGGCCAACTCGCTCCCAAAACCCGATCAAAGGGCGTGGCAACCCTGTGGTGAAGCCTAATTCGAGCTGCCAAATAGCGACCGGACACATCAGCAACCCGGATCGACTTGGCCATGCTCCCGATCATAGTTAGGCGGGTGGTGTTTTTTTTGACTCGTTAAAACCATCCGCTTAGCGATCGCGGCCAGATGGCTAAGGTCATGACGAAAGGTCTGATGAAAACCGTAGCTATCTGGGTTATTTAAATCACTTTTAACCACACCTTTACTGAGGGGTCATCGGTGTTCTGTTACTGTTTGATGTGAAAACACTGATAGCTCTAGCGTAACTTTACAATGCTTCTGTTGCAGCGTACCGCGATGCGAATAAGTACAGAGATTGAGTCATTCCGTACATTCAACCTGGTTTTGAATCTAGAGCTCAGCCTGCGAGATCGGGCTATTTGAGCCTTTTTGCTACCTTCGGCTAGCAGTTTTTTTGTGTCGATAGAGAGTTTTGTCTTAAGCCCCATCAGCGAGGGGGCTGGTTTTGTGCGGCTAAAAACTGGAATTATTGGGGTAAGTATTTTCCATGGCAACTGTTTTTATTAGCGAATTTCACTACGACAACGCGGGCACCGACGTGGGTGAATTCATCGAAGTCACCGCCAGTGCGGGGGCTGACCTGACGGGCTACAGCCTGGTACTCTACAACGGCAACGGGGGGGGGGCCTATGGCACCTTTGCCCTCAGCGGTATTGTTGCCGATCAAGCCAACGGTCAGGGAACATTTGTGGTTGACCTGCCCGTCAACGGCCTCCAAAACGGCTCCCCCGATGGTATTGCCCTGGTCGATGTCGCCGGCAATGTGGTCGAGTTCCTCAGCTACGAAGGAGAGTTTACGGCTACCGATGGCCCCGCCGCTGGTCTCACCAGTACCGATATTGGAGTTTCGGAGACGGGCAGTGAACCTGCTGGCCAATCGCTACAGCGGCTGAATGGCACCTGGACTGGCCCGGCCTCGGCGACTAAAGGCAGTGTCAATGGTGCGGGCAATGGCGGCGGCGGTGGCGGGCTAACCAGCATTGGCGAAATTCAGGGCGCTGGACATACCTCCCCCCTGGTTGGGCAAGCGGTGGTCACCACGGGCGTCGTCACGGCGGTAGATACGAACGGGTTCTACCTGCAAGACCCGGTGAGTGACGACGATCTTGCGACCTCTGACGCGATCTTTGTCTTTACCAGCAGCGCCCCCGGCGTAGCGGTGGGCGATGAACTCCGGGTCGAGGGCACCGTGTCAGAATTTACCCCAGGCGGCGCGTCTACCCGCAACCTATCCACCACGCAAATTAGTGGCACCCCCACCCTAACGGTGTTGAGCACCGGCAATGCGCTGCCCGCCGCCACAATTCTGGGCGCAGGTGGCCGGGTGCCCCCGACTGAGAACATTGACGACGACGCCTTTGGCAGCTTTGACCCCGAGACCGACGGCATCGATTTCTTCGAGTCGCTGGAAGGGATGCGGGTGACGGCCCAAGATTTCTTGGTGGTAAACGGGACCAACAGATTTGGTGAAATCTTTGGGGTTGTGGATAATGGCGCGGGGGCTACCGGGCTGAGCGATCGCGGCACCCTGAACATCAGCCCCGACGACTTCAACCCCGAGCGAGTGCAAATTCAGTTCGACAGTGGGGTGTTTGACTTTGCCTTTCCCGACGTGAGCGTGGGCGATCGCCTGGGAGATGTCACCGGGGTGGTGGGCTACGGCTTCGGCAACTTTGAAATTGTCGCTACCGCAGACTTTTCTAACACCCTTCAGGCGGCGGGGCTGTCGCCCGAGGTCAGCCCCCTGACCTCGGGCGACGACCAGCTCACGGTGGCCAGCTACAACGTGCTTAATCTCGACCCCAACGACAGCGACGGCGACACCGACATTGCCAACGGTCGGTTTGCGGCGATCGCCCAGCAGATTGTCAACAACCTCAACAGTCCTGACATCATTGGCCTGCAAGAAGTGCAGGATAACTCCGGCGGCACCGATGATGGCGTGACGGCAGCCGATGTGACCTTGCAAACGCTGGTGGATGCGATCGCCGCAGCGGGCGGCCCTACCTATGCCTTTATCGACAACACCTTTATTACCGATAACGCCAGCGGTGGTCAGCCCGGAGCCAATATTCGTACTGCCTACCTGTACGACCCCAGCCGTGTGAACCTGGTTGAAGGTTCGGTAGCCACCATCGGTGGTCAGGGTAGCGGCGAAGCCTTTGCTGGAGCGCGTTTACCCCTAGTCGCTAGCTTTGAATTCAATGGCGAAACTGTCACCCTGGTCAACAACCACTTTTCGTCCAAGGGCGGCAGTGCGCCAATTTTGGGCACTGAGCAGCCCTTTGAAGCCCGCCAGGAAGAGGTTGCCGTCAACGGTTCTCTCGACGAGCGTCAGGCTCAATCGCTGGCGGTACAGAACTACGTCAATGGGTTGGTGAGCGACGCCCCCGGCGCTAACGTGGTGGTGCTAGGCGATTTTAACGAGTTTGAGTTTGTCTCTCCCGTAAAAGATTTGGCGGCTAACACAGGCCTTACCAACCTGACCGAAACCCTGCCGGAAAATGAGCGCTACTCTTTTATTTTTCAGGGCAACTCTCAGTCCCTCGATCACATTTTGGTCAGTGAGGGGCTGGCGGCAGGGGCCGAGTTCGATGCGGTGCATGTCAATGCTGAGTTCGCGGAAACCGATGGACGAGCCAGCGATCATGACCCGTTGCTGGCCCGATTCACCTTTGAGACAGCTCTAAACGAAATTGTCGGTACGAACGGACGCGATGTACTCATCGGCACTGACAGTGCCGATCGCATCGAAGGCCGCAGAGGCCTAGATACCCTGATTGGCGGCGCGGGTGATGATATTTTGCTCGGTGGGCGAGGGATTGACCTACTCACGGGCGGGGAAGGCCGCGACACCTTTGTCTACGAAGCCGTGAATGAGGGACTGGATATTATTCGAGACTTTAATCCGGCAGAAGACGTAATTGATCTGAGAGGGATTTTCTCCGGTGCTAACTACGGTAGCGACACCCCCTTTGAGGACTATGTCAACCTGATCAGCTTTGGCTTTGGCAATACTACGGTCACGGTGGACCCCAACGGCGATCGCCGCAACCTGCTGAATCGGCCCCTGGTTACGCTGGAGGGCGTTACTCCCGGTATGCTCAGTACTGAGAATTTCCTGGTTTAGACCTAGGTTGAGCTATGGGTTGAGCTATGGTCAGGGGACGGCGTGGCGTCCCCTGACCACACCAGCGTAGCGGTGTTGTCGATTGCCAGCGGGTTGCCCTCGCCATCGACTGAGTTAAAGTGGGCCAGCCGCGTTTGTACCTCGGGGGGCAGGTGAGAGAAGTCAATCTGGGGGTCGCCTGCGGCAATGCTGGCCCAAAAGTCTTTAAGGGTCGGGGCGATCGCCGCCGCTTCGTGCTCAGCCAGCCCAATCGGCGGGCTGGTGAGAAACTTGGTCATAAACCCCTCGGCGCGATCGCACATCCACTGATGTGACATCGCCTGTAGGTCATCCCAGGGATGCACGGCGGTCAGGCGGCGCGATCGCACCTCCACCCGCAGCGCGCTATCCCCGTGCTCAATTTCCACAATCCGGTAGGGGTGCGGGTAGCTCACCAGCGACCCGGTCAACACCTCATACAGGTCGCCCTGGCGGGCCACATCCTGCACATGTAGGTGGCCGGTAAACATTAGCCGCACCCCGGCGGCCTGCAATCGTCGAATGATTTCCGAGGCATTGCTCACCATATAGCGCTGTCCCAGGGGGCTATTTGACTGCCCCGGCAGGTGCTCCAGCACGTTGTGGTGCAGCATCACCAGAATCAGATCATCCCGGTACCGAACCAGCGTCTCCTCCAGCCAGTCCAGCTGAGCCTGATCCACATAGCCCACCCGAATCTGTTCGCCCGATGGCTCAAAAGCATTTGAATTCAGCGCTACCAGCCGCACGCCAGGAAGAATTTCGTGCTGGTAGTGCAGGGTTTTGCCGTCGCTGTAGCCAAAGTCCTGGTACAGGCGCGGAAAGTCGTGTAGGCCAATGGCGCGATCGCTGGCATCGCGGGCAATCACATCGTGGTTGCCCGGCACCACGTAGACCGGAAACGGCAGTCGCTTGAGGCGATCGATCAACCAGCGGTGGTTCACCCATTCACCATGCTGGGTGAGGTCGCCGGGCAGCAGCAAAAAGTCGAGATCCAGCGTTTCTAGATGGTCAAAAATTTGCTCGATACCCGGAATGCTGACTTCCACTAAATGAAACCGATTGGGGCCATTGTAGATAGTCTCCGATTGAGCGATGTGAGGGTCGCTGATGATCGCGAAGCGAAAACGCTGTCCCATGGAATTAAAAATGTGTGCTAGTTACGAAATGACATGATTCTCTACTAGCCTAGCCCCTAGGCAACCGAATCGGTAGCCATAGGCTGTAGTTGAGGTGGAGAGAGAGGAGGGAATAGAGAGGAGGGAATAGGGGGGAGGGAATAGGGG
>NZ_JADEWX010000040.1 GCF_015207395.1 Nodosilinea sp. LEGE 07088 | reverse complement strand
AGATTGCCGGGCAGATGTTTGATAACGAATATGACCTGGCCATGACCGTCATTGAGGGCATGGAGGCACGTAGTAGAACCGGAGATTACCCACTGGAACGTTTTATATTTAATTGCGCCTAGCTACTTATCACACCTCTAGCCGCGCCGCGATCGTCGCCAACACCGACTGACTGAGCGCGTCGTAGTCGTAGCCGCCTTCGAGCCCAAACAGAATCTTGTCGGTCACGCCCAGACACAGACGGGTAAACCGGCCAAAGTCTTGGGGGTGCAGGTTAATGCTAGCCAAGGGGTCAGCGGCGGCGGCGTCGTACCCGGCGCTGATAATTAGCAGATCGGGGTTGAACCCTTTGAGAAATGGCATCACGGCCTGCTCAAACTGGCTCTGATAGTCGTGGCTGGTGCTGCCGGGGGGCATAGGAAGATTTAGCACGTTGTGGTACAGGCCCGTTTCGCGACGGTGGCCGGTGCCGGGATAGGCGGGCATCTGGTGCAGCGAGCAGTAGGCGATCGCCCCATTATCTTCTACCAGGGCCTGGGTGCCGTTGCCGTGGTGTACATCCCAGTCGAGAATGGCGACGCGGCTGATGTCGGGCTGTTCGAGGGCGTAGTGGGCGGCGATCGCGGCGTTGGCAAACAGACAAAACCCCATGCCGCGATCGCGCACCGCGTGGTGCCCTGGCGGGCGCGCCAGCACAAAGGCCGAATGGCCTGTCGACCGAACGTAATCGACCCCATCGAGCCAGGCACTGACCGCCAGCCGCGCCACATCGTAGCTGGCCTGAGAGACTACGGTATCACCGTCGATGTGGCCACCCCCGGCTGCCGTGATCTCGCGCAGAGCGGTAATATAGCGAGGGTTATGGAACTGGGCGATGATCGCATCGACCCCGCGTTCGTCAGCCGGAGTGGGGGCGCGCCAATCTAAATGCTCGGCCCAGGGACTCTGCTCCAAAGCCGCGACAATAGCGCTCAGTCGACCGGCGTTTTCGGGATGAAAACTGCCCGTGTCATGGCTCAAGAATTCTGAAGAATAAATAACGGCGAAATCGGCCTGGGTGAAAGCGTGGTGCACGGCAAACTCAGGGGAAATGAACTATCACAATTGGGGGGCCAACTCAGAGCGGCAAACTGGCCTGGTGAAAGGCTCCTACCCCCCTTGTTCTACCATAGCGTCATGGGTTTTATCTCCAGGATTTCATGCTAAAATAAAATCCGTATGAGTCACCAAAAAACCACCTGATTAAGCGCTATTCAGCACCGCTCGGTGCGAGGGTCTGACTAGCGCTTTGTCGTTCGTAAATTCGGAGTTTTTTCGTCTATGGCAACCCCAGAAGAGCGCATTGTCCCCACCGATCTGCGCAACGAAATGTCTCGCTCTTACCTGGAATACGCCATGAGCGTGATTGTGGGTCGGGCGCTGCCAGATGCGAGGGACGGGCTCAAGCCAGTGCATCGTCGTATCCTCTACGCCATGCACGAGCTGGGGTTGGCTGCCGATCGCCCCTTTCGGAAATGCGCCCGTGTAGTTGGAGAAGTGCTGGGTAAGTACCACCCCCACGGTGACACGGCGGTGTACGACGCCCTGGTGCGTATGGCCCAAGACTTTTCCATGCGATCGCCGTTAATCAACGGCCACGGCAACTTTGGCTCCATCGACAACGACCCCCCGGCAGCGATGCGATACACCGAGTGTCGCCTGCAATCGCTGACCAGCGACTCGCTGCTGCAAGACATCGAGTCAGAAACGGTCGATTTTGCCGACAACTTTGACGGTTCCCAGCAGGAGCCAGTGGTAATGCCGTCGCGGCTACCCCAGCTGTTGCTCAACGGTTCCTCGGGCATTGCCGTGGGCATGGCCACCAATATTCCCCCCCACAATCCGGGCGAGCTGATCGACGGCGTAATCGCCCTGATTAACAACCCCGAGATCTCTACCGCCGAGCTGATGGAGCTGATTCCTGGCCCCGACTTCCCCACGGGCGGGCAGATTCTGGGCCGCAGCGGCATTCGCGACGCCTATATGACTGGGCGCGGGTCGGTGACTATGCGTGGCGTCGCCAGCATGGAAACGATTGAGCACCGAGGTCGCCCCGATCGCGAAGCCATCATCATCACCGAGCTGCCCTACCAAACCAACAAAGCGGGCATGATCGAGCGCATTGCCGAAATGGTGAACGAGCGCCGCCTGGAGGGCATTTCCGATATTCGCGACGAGAGCGATCGCGACGGCATGCGCATCGTCATCGAGCTCAAGCGCGATGCCTACCCCCGCGTCGTGCTCAACAACCTCTACAAGCAGACGCCGCTGCAAAATAACTTCGGCGTTAACATGCTGGCCCTGGTCAACGGCGAACCCCAGCTGCTGGGCCTCAAGCGCATGCTGGAGGTGTTTCTAGAGTTTCGCGAAGAAACTATCATTCGCCGCACCCGGTACGAGCTGCGCCGGGCTGAGGAGAAAGATCACATTCTTCAGGGCTACCTGATTGCCCTGGCAAATCTCGATGCGATCATCGCCCTGATTCGGGGGGCCGCCGACACCCCCACTGCCAAGCAGGAGCTGATGGCTACCTACAGTCTGTCGGACTTGCAGGCCGATGCCATTCTGCAAATGCAGCTGCGTCGCCTCACGGCCCTGGAGGCTGACAAGATCCAGCAGGAGCACGAAGAGCTGGTGGCTAAGATCACCGACCTGCAAGACATTTTGGCCCGCCGCGAGCGCATTCTCGACATCATCACTACCGAGCTGGGCGAGCTCAAGGCCAAACATGACGACCCCCGCCGCACCGTGATCGAAATGGACGATGGGGAGCTCACCGACATTTCGCTGATTGCCAACGAGCAGGTGGTAATTCTGGTCACCGACCAGGGCTATATCAAGCGCATGCCCGTGGCTACCTTTGAGGCCCAGAGTCGCGCTACCCGGGGCAAGGCCGGGGCCAAGATGAAGGAAGACGATGGGGTGCAGCACTTCATTACCTGCTACACCCACGACTACCTGCTGTTCTTTAGCGATCGCGGCGTCACCTACGCCCTGCGGGCCTACCAAATTGCCGAGGGCTCCCGGGCATCGCGGGGGACGCCCATTGTGCAGATGCTGCCCATTCCCAAAGAAGAGGCGATTACCTCGGTGCTGGCGGTGCGGGAGTTTACCGATGAAGACTACCTGGTGATGCTGACCCAAGGTGGCTTTGTCAAGAAAACCGCCCTCTCGGCCTTCAGCAACATTCGCACCAATGGTTTGATTGCCATTTCTCTGGAAGAGGGCGATCAGCTCAAGTGGGTGCGCCTGGCCCGCAACACCGACAGTATTTTGATCGGGTCGCGCCGAGGCATGACCATTCACTTCAAGGCCGACGACGATCAGCTGCGGCCCCTCGGTCGGCCCACCCGGGGGGTGCGGTCGATGAATCTACGGGACGGGGACGAGCTGATCAGCATGGATATTTTGCCCAGCCAGGTGGTGGAAGCGGTAGTGCAGGCCACCGAGGCCAGTGACGATGACGACGACGAGGAAAACGTAACTAGCGGCACTGAGGGGGGCCCCTGGGTGCTGGTGATTACGGCCACGGGCCTGGGTAAGCGGGTGCCGGTGGCCAAATTCCGGCTACAAAACCGGGCTGGTCTGGGCCTGATGGCAATTAAATTTCGCAGCGACGACGACACCCTGGCGGCACTGTTGGTCGTGGGCGAGGGCGATGAGCTGATGTTGGTGACCAACCGGGGCATCATTATTCGCCAGCGGGTGAACGATATCTCGATTCAGTCGCGGCCTGCAACTGGAGTGCGTTTACAACGGCTGGATAATGACGATGCGATCGCCGCCGTCGCCGTTGTCCCCCCAGCCCTGCAGGAAGACGATGAGACTGAAGACGAAGCCACCGCTGAGGAAGGCGTCGATGGGGCTCCAGAGGTATCTGCCGAAGCATCTGCTGAGGAAGAATAAAGTCTTGGGAGGTAACACCATGGTTGACCTTGGACTCACCCACGTTGCCTTACCCGTTGCCGACGTAGAGCAGAGCATTGACTTCTATGCTGTTTATGCGGCTATGGTAGTGATTCATCGGCGAGTCGATGCAGAAACTGGCGCTCAGGTGGTCTGGTTGTCAGATCACACGCGCCCCTTTGCGATCGTGCTGCTTGAGCAAGCCACGGTGCAGCCTATTCTGGCTCCAATGGCTCACCTGGGCGTCGGCTGCGAAAGCCGCGAGACCATGGATGCACTGTGCGATCGCGCCCGCCGAGAAGGGTGCTTAATTCAGGGCCCCCAGGACTCTGGCTACCCGATTGGCTATTGGGCCTTTTTGCGTGATCCTGACGGTCATACTCTAGAGCTCTCCTACGGCCAAGAAGTGGGGCTGACTGTGGAGAAGACCTGAGCCGTAACAGCAAGATTGTAATTGACTAGTCTGGCGTCTGAGGCGATCGGCTTGGAGCAAGCGGCTGGGCTAGCCAGGTCAACGCTCATGAGCGCGAAGGTAACCCCCAACCAATTAGAGGACACAACCTTGGCCTATCCTAGAGGATGCTGGCCGATGGATGGGGGCATATGACAGATTGGTGGGGCGATAGGCGATGGATATGGATATGGGGGCGATCGCTAGCTGTGGTGCTCATTCTGGCCCTAGCCAGCTGTGCTATCCCTCAGATTAAGGCCGAAGACCGCCTGTTTTTGCCGATCACGGTGGATCTACTCGATGTCTATAACCTACCTCCCCAGGAGTTTGAAGGCACTACCGTGGGCGGGCTGTCGGCCCTGGCCTACGATCGCCCCCGCGACCGACTCTACGCCCTCTCTGATGACCGGGGTCGGTTTGGGCCAGCCCGCTTTTACACCCTGACTCTAGCAATTGGGATCGACGGCGCTGGTCAGCCCCAGTTTGACGCCGTCACCCTTGAGGGTTTCACCCCTTTACTAGATGCTGAGGGCAATCCCTACCCCAATGGCAGCATTGACCCCGAAGGCATCGCCCTCTCACCCCGCGATACGCTATTTGTCAGCAGCGAGGGAGATGTGCGGCAAAATGCTCCCCCGTTTATCGGCGAGTTTGACCGCCAGACAGGTCAGATTCTCAACACGTTGCCCCTGCCCGAGCGCTATTTACCCGACGCCCCCGACAGCCCCACCCGAGGCGTACAAAATAACCTCAGCCTAGAAGCCCTGACGGTCACCGGGTCATCCAGCGGCGCAGGCATGACCGAACCCTTTCGGCTATTTGTCGCCACTGAATCGGCCCTAGTGCAGGACTACATTGATGACCCCAGCCAGCCCCTCAACACTCGCTTTTTGCACTACCTGATTGGCGACGACCAGACTACGCTGATTGCCGAGCACCGCTACCCCCTCGATTTAGAACCCACGGGAGCCGTGGCCAACGGCCTGACCGATATGCTGTCGATTGACCCTGGCGGCCACTTTTTGGCCCTAGAGCGCGCCTTTGGCCTGCGCGGGGTGCAGGTGAAACTGTTTCAGCTCGCCACCGGGGGGGCGACAGATATTTCCGCAATCGTCAGCCTGGCAGGGGATGTGTCGGGTATCTCCCCCATTCGCAAACAGCTGGTGCTCAATTTTGACGATACTCCTTTGGCCGTTGATAACCTCGAAGGCATGACCCTGGGCCCGCGCCTACCCGACGGTAGCCAGAGTCTGCTGCTGGTGAGCGACAACAACTTCGACGGCGATCGCACCACCCAGCTGATTCTGTTGCGCCTGACCCTGTAGCCCATCCCAGGCCCCTATCCTCCTACCCTGGCCTTGATACAATAGTTCTATTGACCAGGGAAAACGAGCTATGTGTGGACGGTTCAGCCTCAATCAAACCGGGGAAACCTTGGCCGAGGTCTTTCAACTCCAGGCTGTTCCGCCGGTCTTCCCTCGCTACAATATTGCGCCCAGCCAGCCCCTAGCCGCGATCGTGACCACCCCCGCAGCCCCAACACCTCAGGTTGACTTTCGGCTGTGGGGGCTGATTCCCAGCTGGGCCAAAGATCCCACCATCGGTCAGCGACTGATCAACGCCCGGGCCGAGACCGTAGCCGAAAAGCCATCCTTTCGGGCGGCCTTTAAGCGCCGTCGCTGCTTGATCTTGGCCGATGGGTTTTACGAATGGCAGGCGCAGGCTAACCGTAAAACCAAGCAGCCCTACTACATTTTTCTCAACGGTCACCAGCCCTTTGCCTTTGCCGGACTGTGGGAGCACTGGAGCGACCCTGTTAGCGGCGGCGAGCTAGAAACCTGCACCATTCTGACCACCGCCGCCAACGAGCTGATGGCACCTATCCACAACCGCATGCCGGTGATTTTGGCCCCTGAAGATTACGCCCCCTGGCTCGATCCGGGCTACGACCAGCCCCAGGTGCTCCAGGCGATGCTGCGGCCCTATGACTCTGGAGCAATGGAGCGCTACCCGGTCTCAACCCTGGTGAATAAGCCCCAAAACGATCTGCCAGACTGCATCGCGCCCCTCGCCGAGACCCCCTAACTGGCCCTAGGCGCAAACCGCACCACACTAACGACAAACCAGGTGTTGACGCAGCTTAATTTGTCGCTATGCTATGGCGGATTGGAGTCAACACAATGGGTAACGGGTCATGAATCGTTGGGCACGGTTGCTGCTCTTGGGCTGCTTGAGTGTCATGGTGACGGCAAACGATGCCCGTGGTGCCAATGCCCCTGACCTAGGCATGCTCCGCCCTCGCACCGGTGGCCAACTCTATGTACAGCGGGTGGCCAGTCTGCGGGCCGGGCAGCTGTATAGCCGTATTCTACCGGGCACCTTTGCCAACCAGTGGCAGGCCACCTGGCAGCAGCCCACCTATGAACAGTGGCAAACTCTGCTCGCCCACGAAGCCGCTATGATGACCGCTCAGCAGGGGCAAAGCCCCCTGACGGTGCTGGTGGGTGACTCGCTCTATCTCTGGCTACCGCAGGAGACGCTACCCAGCGATCGCCTCTGGCTGAACCAGAGTATTTCGGGAGAAACCACGGCATATATGGTGCAACGGCTGCATTACTTCTCCCAGATCAGGCCCAATGTGATCTATGTAATGGCCGGGGTCAACGACCTCAAGCACGGCGCCGCCCCCGCCATTGTGGTTTCGAACCTGGAGCTGATCGCCCAGCGGTTGCGGATGCAGCATCCCCAGACGCGCATTGTGATGCTGTCGATTTTGCCCACTCGATGGCCCTCGGTGCCAACGCCAATGGTCAGGCAGGTAAATGGGCAGTTGGCGATCGCCGTGCGTCGCCGCGGCGTAGAGTTTATTGATCTCCAGACAGCCTTTAGCGATCGCCAGGGCTTACTGCGGGCCGATCTCACCACCGATGGCCTGCATCTCAACCCCCAGGGCTATAGTCTGTTGACAGCCTATTTACGCTGAGTCGACATTTTCGGCATCTTAACAGTGCTGATCGTAGTGCTTTGGGTTAGCGATCGCGCCTTAGAGAAATGGCTAGGTTCACAGCCAATAGAAACAAAGCTGCGATAATGAACCTTCCTGGATGCTCAATATATCGTAGGCAAAAAAAACTTTCCCCTGCCCTGAATCTTCTATTCGGTGGTTTACAGGTCCTCTAAACCTGGTAGATTGTCTTGGTATCGGCAAAGAGATTGAAGCATTGATATGAAAGTCCTTGTAATTGGCGGTGACGGCTATTGCGGGTGGGCAACTGCCCTGTATCTTTCCAATCGCGGCTACGAAGTCGGGATTCTTGACAGTTTGGTGCGGCGTCACTGGGATGCTCAGCTTCAGATCGAAACGTTGACCCCCATTGCCCCCATTCAACGTCGCCTGCAGCGCTGGAAAGAGCTGACCGGTAAGCACATCGACCTTTATGTCGGCGACATCAACGACTATCCCTTTTTAGAGCAGACCATGCTCGAGTTTGAGCCGGGTGCCGTGGTGCACTTTGGCGAGCAGCGGTCGGCCCCCTTCTCGATGATTGACCGCGAGCACGCGGTGCTGACCCAGGCCAACAACGTCATTGGCAACCTGAATCTGCTCTACGCCCTGCGCGACCACTTCCCCGACTGCCACCTGGTCAAGCTGGGCACCATGGGCGAGTACGGCACTCCCAACATTGATATCGAAGAGGGCTACATCACCATTGAGCACAATGGTCGCAAAGACACCCTGCCCTACCCCAAGCAGCCCGGCTCTTTCTACCACCTCAGCAAGGTGCACGATTCCCACAACATCCACTTTGCCTGCAAGGTGTGGGGCCTGCGCGCCACCGACCTCAACCAGGGTGTGGTCTACGGCGTGCTGACCGAAGAAACCGGCATGGATGAGCTGCTGATCAACCGCCTCGACTACGACGGTGTCTATGGCACCGCCCTCAACCGCTTCTGTATTCAGGCCGCAGTGGGTCATCCCCTGACGGTCTACGGCAAGGGTGGTCAGACCCGTGCCTTTTTAGATATTCGCGACACGGTGCGCTGTGTCGAGATTGCGATCGCCAACCCCGGCGACCCCGGCATCTTCCGCGTGTTTAACCAGTTCACTGAAATGTTCAGCGTCGGCGACCTGGCCATGACGGTGAAGAAAGCCGGTACCACCCTGGGCCTCGATGTCGATGTCCAGTATATGGATAATCCTCGGGTTGAGGCCGAAGATCACTACTTCAACGCCAAAAACACCAACCTGCTCGATTTGGGTTTAGAGCCTCACTATCTCTCCGATTCGTTGCTCGACAGCCTACTCAACTTTGCCGTCAAGTACAAGAATCGGGTCGATAAAGACCAGATTCTACCCAAGGTCAAGTGGCGCCGCGACTAATGGTGAAACGGGGCAATCCCGCACTGCAAGATTGCCCCGTTTGTGGGTTTACCTGTGTCATGTTCAATCATCTTCCTTAGCCCCCTTCGATTGTTATGCGGATTGCTCTCTTCACCGAGACCTTTTTGCCGAAAGTTGACGGCATTGTCACTCGCCTCAAGCACACCGTTGATCACTTACAGCGTCAGGGTAATCAAGTCTTGGTCTTCTCTCCAGAAGGAGGTTTGACGGAGTATCGAGGGGCGAAAATCCATGGCGTGTCAGGATTTCCACTGCCGCTGTATCCCGAACTAAAGCTGGCTCTGCCTCGGCCTTCCATTGGCGAAGCACTAGAAGATTTTAGGCCTGACTTAGTGCATGTTGTTAACCCGGCGGTCTTAGGTCTAGCGGGGATTTATTACAGCAAAACGCTAGACCTGCCCTTGGTAGCCTCGTATCACACCCATCTACCTAAGTACCTCGAGCACTACGGCCTGGGTATGCTCGAAGGGCTGATGTGGGAGCTGATTAAGGCCATGCACAACCAGGCTCAGCTCAACCTGGTCACCTCTACTGCGATGCAGACCGAGTTGTCAGAGCACGGGGTCGAGAATATTGAGGTGTGGCAGCGCGGCGTCGATACCGAGCTATTTCGGCCCGAGTTGGCCAGTCCGGAGATGCGCGATCGCCTCTCGAGCGGCCACCCCGAAGCCCCCCTGTTGCTCTATATTGGTCGCCTCTCCGCCGAAAAAGAAATTGACCGCATCAAGCCGGTGCTTGAAGCTATTCCTGGCGCCCGACTGGCGCTGGTGGGCGACGGCCCCTACCGCACCGAGCTAGAGGCCCATTTTGAGGGCACAAATACCAACTTTGTCGGCTACTTGGCAGGGGCAGATCTAGCCTCGGCCTACGCCTCCGCCGATGCCTTTGTGTTCCCTTCTCGCACCGAGACGTTGGGTTTGGTGCTGCTGGAAGCGATGGCCGCAGGTTGCCCGGTCGTTGCCGCCAACTCCGGCGGCATTCCCGATATCGTCACCGACGGCATGAATGGCTTCCTCTTCGACCCAACGGATGAGGCCGGAGCCATCAATGCGACCCGACGATTGATCGAAGCTAGGGCAGAGCGCGAACTAATGCGCCGCAATGCCGTCGCCGAGGCTGAGCAGTGGGGTTGGTCTGCCGCGACTCGCCAACTGCAGCAGTTTTATGGTCAGGTGCTGATGCAGCGTTCTTTACCGATGGCGGCTTAGCGTTGCCTCCCCTCTCAAAAGGGGACGGTGCTTCCCCGACTAATGCTAGAGAACTGACACTAAAATAGAGGCTTAGGCCCCGCCCCGCAGTTCACGAGGTTGGCTATGGTAGCAGCTCCTCAATCGTCCCTGGTGGTGACCTGGGAAAAATTGCCCGATGATTTTGTCCTGGACGATGAGCCTGTGGATAATATCAACCAGCCTGCGATCGCCGCTGCGCTAACGGAGAGCCTAGCACTAGCCGGGCAACTCTCTGACCAGGCCCTGGTGATGACCAACTATGGCCTGTGTGCCACCGTGAACGGTAAAACCGTGGTTAAAGCCCCAGACTGGGGCTACGTGGCCACTATTCGGGCCTCTAGGGAAGAGGTTAAACGCAGCTATACGCCTCAGCTTCAGGGAGACTTCCCAGCGATTGTAATGGAATTTCTCTCCGATACCGAGGGGGGAGAATATTCCATCAAGCCCACCTATCCCCCCGGCAAGTGGTTTTTTTATGAACAGGTGCTGCAGGTGCCAAACTACGTTATTTTTGAGCCCGAGAGTGGTCTGCTAGAGGTCTATCGGCTAAATGAATCAGGGCAGTACGAGCTCGCCTCTGCCAATAGCCAACAGCAGTTCTGGATCGACGAGCTTGGCCTAGCACTAGGGGTTTGGCAAGGCACCCGCGAAAACCGCACCGGCTACTGGCTGCGCTGGTGGAATGCTCAAAATGAGCTGCTTCCCTGGGGCAAAGAACAGGCCGAGCAAGAGCGCCAGCGGGCCGAGCAAGAGCGCCAGCGGGCCGAGCAAGAGCGCCAGCGGGCCGAACAAGAGCGCCAGCGAGCCGAACGATTGGCGGCACAGCTCCGAGCCGCAGGCATAGAACCAGAGGGTTAATACCATGGGCGGTGCATTGGTTTAACCCACCCTTAGCTCATCCCAGAGGAGGACGAAGAGGCTATTTTCCCAAAGCTTGAGCTAATCCCGAACTTGGATTCCGTCTACCGTCTGCTTTTCACATTGCTTTCCCACAGATAATCGGGTCAGAATAAGACTGTTAGCTAACAGCAAACCTCAATATCTATGAAGGCTATCACTCCGCAATTTCGGACTCCTTTACCAGCAGACGATTCTCAACCGGAGTATCCACGGTCAGAACTAGCGGTAGATGTAGCTATTGTGGGCGGCGGCATTGTTGGGCTTACCCTGGCCGCCGCCCTAGCACCCAGCGGCATGACAATTGCGGTGATTGAGACCCAAACGGCGGCGGCGGCGGCGGCTTGGCAGCGGGCCTACGCTTTTTCGCTGACCTCGGCAGATATTTTTAAGGGTCTGAAACTGTGGCCCCAGATTGGGCCGCACATCTGCCACTTCGATAAAGTACAGCTTTCGGACGGCAACTACGGTCAGGTAGTGCGGTTTCTCCCGGAGGATTTGGGCACCGAGGCCGTCTACTATGGCGCTGAGCATCGGGTACTAATGGCGGCGCTGCAAGGGGCGATCGCCCTGGCCCCCAATATTGACTACCTCTGCTCGGCCCAGCTGGGAGAAATACACGATCGGGGCAGCTGGGTCACCGCTGAGGTGACGACCCCCGAGGGGACGATGCAGCTGCGATCGCTGCTGATGGTTGCCGCCGATGGCAAAGGCTCATCTCTGCGCCAGCAGGCCGACATCGGTAGCTTTGGCTGGCGCTACCGGCAGTCCTGCGTGACAATGGTTGTCGAGCCAGAATATTCCCACCAAAATACTGCCTATGAGCGGTTTTGGCCCAGTGGCCCTTTCGCTATTTTGCCCCTGGCCGACGGGCGCTGCCAGGTAGTGTGGACGGCTCCCCACGCTGAGGCTGAAGCCATCTTGGCCCTACCTGAGGAAGAGTTTATGGCCCAGCTCAAGCAGCGCTATGGCAGCCACATGGGCCAGCTCAAGCGGCTAACCCCGCCCGCCCTGTTCCCGGTGCAGCTGATGCAGTGCGATCGCTACGTGCAGCCCCGCCTCGCCCTCGTTGGCGATGCCGCCCACAGTTGCCACCCTGTCGGTGGTCAGGGGCTCAATATGGGCATTCGAGATGCCGCCGCCCTAGCCGAGGTGCTGACAACTGCCTACCAGAAAAAACAAGATCTCGGCAGTGTGTCAGTGCTCCGCCGCTACGAGCGCTGGCGACGCCTGGAGAACTGGGTCATTCTCAGCTTTACCGACATTCTTACCCGCACCTTCTCAAACCAGGTACTGCCGATGGTGGTGCTGCGGCGCGGAGGGCTGTGGCTGCTGAGCCATATCCCCCCCCTCAAGCGCCTAGCGTTACGGTTAATGACAGGACGCCTTGGTCGTGTGCCTCGGCTAGCCCAGCAAGGGCGGCAGATATAGTTCTACACACAAAAATGAGGCCCAAAACACAGCCTCTCTATCTATTGACAGTCAAGATAGAGAGGCGGCATCGTATAGAATTTTCTCTAACAGGCTAGCCCAAGCTATGGGGCAATCAGTACTGATACTGAACTGCTGATTGGGTATAGTCCCGGAGGGGAATAGCGCGATTGAGAGCTAGATTTCTAGCAAATTTAAACAGGCTGTCGTAGTTGCTCTGGCGACAGAGCAAACGACCATCGCCAGCATATTGGCTACCATTGTCACGTAGTTCAATCACGAGGTCAGACACGTACACAGCGAACATGCGAGTTGCAGCATTCATAATGTTAGATGACCTATTGGGAAGACGGTAGGTTAGGAAAATCACTCCTTATGGGTAGCTCCAAACCATAGCAGAGGCCAGATTTCTCTGGTGTTAAACCCGTCTATGGTCAGGAGCTGAAGTCAAGCCGAATTGAGACAACTTATCGAGAAGCCTTAATATTTGCTGGATCAACGTAGTAGCAAGCCGCACTATCTAAACAAATGTGCGCCCAGCCAGCATCGCTGACATCAACCAATTCATAGGTTGTTTCTTGGATAAAAAAGCCTCGATGATCACGGGTGCCAGGAAGCACTGAAAATCGATAGTTATCATCTATTGAGGTGTTCATGATTGTTGTCCAATAAAGGATTTTACCTGTGAACAGATCTCTTCCTCACACCACTAATCTTATATGAAGGGAATGTGAGGCAACTCTATTTTTTGCGAATTAATTTTAATCTTTACCTGATATTCCAGGAATGTTGTTACAAATACGGTTTTTCAAACACCTTCATAAATAAGTTTTAAGCAAAAAACATCTTTTGCTCCTAGATTTGCTTTTTTATACTCCTTTCTATCCATAAAATACTGAATGAACATACAGGCTTAACCCTCTCCCATGGCGTGAAAACCACGCAGAGAGCTTTACTTAACAGCGGGTAAAGCGTGTTGGTACGTTAGCCCAGTCACCCTCAACGTTAGTTTGGGCGTCCCGAGGATTAATGGCTCACCCTGCGATGCTTAAACCCTCGGGCTTAAACCCTCTGGCTTAAACCCCCGGGCTTAAAACAGGTTACGTTCGGCCACCCTGAGCTTGGCCGAACGCGATCGCGGATTTTGGTTAATTTCGGCCTCGGTAGCAACCACGGGTTTTTTAGTGATCACCCTAAGGTCTGGGGAATCTTTCAACGTGTGCTTCACGAGGCGATCTTCCAAGCTATGAAAACTGATGATGACGAGTCGTCCCTGGGGTGCCAGCCAGGTAGGTGAGCGTTTGAGCAATGTTTCAAGCACGTCTAGCTCTCGGTTGACCGCTATTCTCAACGCCTGAAAGGTGCGGGTAGCCGGGTGAATGCGGCCATAGCGATAGCTGCGAGGCACACAGTACGAAATCGCCTCGGCTAGGTCGGTGGTGGTTTGCCAGGGGCGCTGGGCTACAATTTTGCGGGCAATGCGGCGCGAGAGGCGTTCTTCGCCGTAGGTATAGATCAAGTTGGCCAACTCGACTTCATCCCAGTGGTTGACGATGGCGGCGGCGGTCAGGTCTTGGCGCGGGTCCATACGCATGTCGAGGGGGGCGGTTTGGCGAAAACTAAAGCCGCGATCGCCCACGTCAAGCTGCACCGAGCTCACCCCCAGGTCGGCCAGAATGCCGTTGAAGAGTGCTCCAGCAGAGTTGAACTCGGCAAAGTTGCCGTGCCAATAGGTAACGCGGTCGCCAAACTCGGCCAGGTTGGTCTGGGTAGCGGCGATCGCCGCCCCGTCCTGATCTACCGCCACCAGGCTTACCGTTGGGTCGGCCTCCAAAATCAGCCGACTATGGCCCCCACCCCCCGCCGTGGCATCCAGATACCGGCCACCAGGCTGCATATTCAATCCCTCAATGACCGCCTCGGGCAGCACCGGCACATGGTGAAAATCCAAATCAGCCATTCCCCAACCGTTTAAAAATCTCGCTGAGCCTACTGTATCTGGCTCAGCCTCAGGCGAGACATCTGGCTCAGCCTGAGGCGAGACATCTGGCTCAGCCTCAGGCGAGACATCTGGCTCAGCCTCAGGCGAGACATCTGGCTCAGCCTGAGGCGAGACATCTGGCTCAGCCTGAGGCGAGACATCTGGCTCAGCCTGAGGCGAGACATCTGGCTCAGCCTCAGGCGAGACATCTGGCCCAGCCTCAGGCCCGGCGCGTGCTCAGTCCGTGGATGCCAACTATGGCTAGGAGTGCGCTCAGCAATGTCCAGGTACCCTCGGCAAAAAGGTTAATGCGGTGAATATTCTGGCTCCCATGGGCAACAAAAATGGCCTCTAGCCCGCTGTTCTGGTTAATAACAGCCTCGTAATTCTGGTAGGCCAGTTGTAGAGCGCCCCAATCCACCAGGGCGTAGTAGCCAAAAACGGCTACCCCGGCCATACCTGGAACAATGGCGCAAACAATTAGCAAAAGTTTCCGAGCCATTAGCGATCCCAATCTCTGCTGACTATGCCAACTGAGGCGATACCCATTAAGATACTCAAAGATACAGCACAACAGTACTTCGGCCATTGGGTAGCCCTATGTCAATCATTGAAACTAAGACCGAGCCCATGGTGCTCAACATGGGCCCCCACCACCCCTCTATGCACGGGGTGCTGCGGCTCATTGTCACCCTCGACGGTGAGGACGTGATCGACTGCGAACCGGTGATTGGCTACCTGCACCGAGGCATGGAAAAAATTGCCGAAAGCCGCACCAACGTGATGTTTGTGCCCTACGTTAGCCGCTGGGACTATGCGGCGGGTATGTTCAACGAAGCCATCACGGTCAACGCTCCCGAGCAGCTAGCCGACATCGACGTGCCCAAGCGGGCCAGCTACATTCGCGTCATCATGCTGGAGCTGAACCGCATCGCTAACCACCTGCTGTGGCTTGGCCCATTTTTGGCCGACGTGGGTGCCCAGACGCCTTTCTTCTACATCTTCCGCGAACGGGAGATGATCTACGACCTGTGGGAAGCCGCCACCGGCATGCGCCTGATCAACAACAACTACTTCCGCATTGGCGGTGTCGCTGCCGATTTGCCCTACGGCTGGATCGACAAATGTTTGGACTTTTGCGACTATTTCTTGCCCAAGGTTGATGAGTACGAGAAGCTGATCACCAACAACCCCATCTTTCGCCGCCGCATCGAGGGCATTGGCACCATTACCCGCGACGAGGCGATCGCCTGGGGGCTGTCTGGCCCCATGCTGCGCGGCTCGGGAGTAAAGTGGGATCTGCGCAAGGTCGATCACTACGAGTGCTATGACGACTTTGACTGGGATGTGCACTACGAAACCGCAGGCGACTGCATGGCCCGCTACCAGGTGCGGGTGCGCGAAATGCGCGAGTCGATCAAAATTATTCGACAGGCTTGCGCCCAACTGCCCGGTGGCCCCTTTGAGAACCTAGAGGCCAAGCGCATGTCCGAAGGCCCCAAATCAGAGTGGAACAGCTTTGACTACCAGTTCATCGGCAAGAAAATCCCCCCTACGTTCAAAATTCCGGCCGGGGAACACTATGTACGCCTAGAGAGTGGTAAAGGTGAGCTGGGCGTCTTCATCATGGGTGATGACAACGTCTTTCCCTGGCGGTTTAAGATCCGCGCCCCTGATTTTAACAATCTACAGATTTTGCCTCACCTGCTCAAGGGCGTTAAGGTGGCCGACATTATGGCTATCTTGGGCAGTATCGACGTGATTATGGGGTCGGTAGACCGCTAAACATAGGGCCTCACCCCAAAGCAGCCTCTAAAGCTAATGGACTACTATAGCAGTGGCTTAGCTTTTGCTTTCCTTCGGCTGGCTGTTGCTAGCCACTCATGCCCCTGTAAAATCTGTCGCCCGTGACCTCACTGCCTTCTAGCTCTGCCCTTCACCGTGCCCGTCAGCGTCAGGTAAAGCTTGCCAAACGGCGGCGGGCAGCGGCGATCGCTGCATTGTTGCTCCTGGGGGTAGGGCTTGTGGGTGTGCGATCGCTGCCCCGCCCTTCCCTCCGGCAGATTCAGGAAGCGGTGTGGGTCAGTCACCCCGAGCCCTTGGCTATGGCAGGCGGTGACCCCTATCTTCGAGCTCTCATGCGCACAATTTCTGCCGCTGAGTCAAATATCAACGAGCCTTACAACGTGCTCTATGGCGGGCAGCTTGTGCCGCAGATCAAGCGGCATCCCAATATTTGTGTGGAAATTGTCGCCGGCCCTAATCAAGGACGCTGCACTACCGCCGCTGGACGCTACCAATTTTTGACCGATACTTGGCAAGAAAAAGCCCGTCACTATCATCCTAAAGGGCCCAGCTGGTTTGGCGGGTGGGACGATTATAGCTTTGACCCCGAATCTCAAGACATAGTGGTATATAACTGGCTGAAAGATTCGTCAGCCTGGGATTTAGATATTCCTACCGCTTTGCGCGATGGTCGTCTCGACGAAGTGTTGCGCCGCCTCTCTGGCACATGGACGAGCTTGGGCTATGGGATTGAGTCAAATAGTATGACAGCCCGTCTGCCCCGCATCTATAAGAATCTTCTTGAAGAAGAGCTTGAACTATCGGCATCGGGGCAATTGCCGCAATAACCCCAGGAGTTATAGCGATAGCACCGCGCCCCTATATAAGGATACAGAAGGCGCGGTGTGACTCAACTTAGCTTCGCCATAGGGAACTACAAGCCGGGGTGTGTACATTCCGCAAAGAACCAATCTGTTTTACAGAAGCGGCATCTGTATCGGCCATCTAGTCCCCCGGCCGCTAAATACACCCAGCCAGACTTCATTGACACTTCAAACTCTCCGACAGCAAGCTCACTTAAAGTTCAACCACCTTAGACCATTTTATGGAATTATGATTATTTAGAAGAGGCGTTCAGTAAGTCCACTGACCTTTCTTAAGGGTTATGATCTGAAAGCTACTTCTACATCCAAGAGTTGCCTAACTTCAGTGAAAAATACTCAAGGTTTAGGTGTGTTTATCATTACCTCCAACTGCAAAAAAGGAGCATTTCAGCAGTCTCAGACTAAGTCTGCCATTTTCTACTTCTCTCTAAACGATCAGAGCATGAGACCTAATTAGGAATACTATTCGGAGGCTGTTTGGAGTTTTACTTTAGCTGCCTTAGTCATCTACTTAGTTGTCACGGTTGCAGAAAGCGAACCCGGTTTATAGCCAGGGTATTTTTTTGCAAATTAATTGCCGTTCTACTCCTGTATCAGGTTTAGAACACTTTAATAGACTCAAGTTGGGTCTAGCCACGCCACAGGCCAAGACCCATTTTACTGAATCGTCCAAAACCCTTAAGCACAGTCCTGATCCTATATTCCAGGCTCAGGACTGCCAGTTTATGACTGCTTCTCAGTCTTGTCTATTGTTAGATGAGAAGCTATAGATCAACGCTACAGAGTAGTTCATAAGGCTGACCCATAACATTCTGGGTTTAGTTGTCAGTCGGCAATTTTCTAAAGTCTTTGGAACCTATAGTCCAATTGAAAAACGAAAAGACAACAGTTCAATTCATCTATTTAGACTTTAGAATTACCCATGTCAAATCCAATTGAGAATGCAACATCTGAATCGTTTGGCACCAATTTTATTGTGCAAGAGTCCGCCCTAGATCTGGAGTTTACGCTGCCTGGAACTCTGGCTCGGCTTCGGCAGGAAACACCTACACTCAAGGAGCAATACAACTCCGGGAAGCCATTTCCTCATTTGGTCATAGATGGACTGTTTCCAGAGCATGCTTTAAGTCGCATTGTGCATGAATTCCCTCGAGAAGATCAGTGTGAGTGGCTAACATGGCACACTAAAAACGAGCAGAAAAAAACATCCCGTGGTACGGCAGGCGTTTCAATATTCACCCAACTTTTCTGCTTCTGGCTCAACTCAACGGAATTTATTGAGCAGATTAAGCAAATTACAGGTATTGATGATCTGGTTCCCGATCCCACGTTTTTCGGGGCCGGGTTACATGAAATGGGTCGAGATGGGTGGCTGAACCTTCATGCAGACTACACTCAGCACCCGATTATGCCACTGACGCGGCGAGTTAACCTCTTGATTTACCTCAACCATGACTGGGAACTGAGCTGGGGGGGCGATCTGGTTCTGCAAGATCCAATTAAGGCCCAGCAGCGAGCCAGCTATCCACCGTTGTTTAATTGCACCATTATTTTCCCAACCACAACGGAGACCCTTCATGGTGTTCCTCAGCCACTGTCTTGCCCTATGGATCGCAGTCGTAAACTTATTTCTATTTACTACTGGAGTCCCATCGCTTCAAAGATGAGAGTAGGCTCACCGATTATCTGGTCCAAGAACAATCAGGCCAGAAACCGGGTTTCCTGGACGGGACAAAAGCTGGTAAAGTTTAGCGCCTGGAAATTCGGACTCGAGCACATGGTCAAGAAGAGCCAGAAGCCGCAGAGAAAATAGCCATTCATAGGGCTGAGAGCAGGTGTGTGAAGCCCCCCTCTTCAGAGTCAAAAAACGCGCCGTCCTTGAGCGATTGCGGGAGCACGGCCTGGAGCGCGGCTAGGCGTTCGGCTTCGGTTTCGGGCTGGTGAAAAACTGCTGACTGTCCGTCTGCGCGGGTAAAGATATCGGGTGCCATCCAGCGGCAGGTGTCGCAGTCGATGCAGGAGCCATCAACGTAGATGTCGCCGTCTATGTTTTGGGGGCGACGGGCAGTGAGGTGAGCCATGGTTGTTACCTATCCATGCTCTGAGTCTATAGCTGAGGAGGGGCGATCGGGGTGTCTTTGTTAAGACGCAAAGGGAGCAGCCCGAAAGATGGCGTCGGCTGTCAGCGATAGGTCTGGAAACAGCTCAGAACGAATAGGCTCAGTCCCTCGAAACTGGCTAACCTGGTACTCATCCTCAACCAGGCGATAGGTTGAAAACGTTGGTTGCTTGAGTTACATAGCGGCGTCCGCCCAGGCCCAGGTAAATGGGGGTACCGTGGTGAAGTTCGTACCGACGGTTGTCGGGTTTTCAGTCAACGAACTCGGCGAATGTCATTAACTGAGCATCGGGGAGGGGGACAGTAACCATGGGTGGATGTTGCGTTTGCAGGCGAGTGTAGGTGTGCAGGGCTGGGAGCCGTTGAGCGCTGCTACCAGCCTATCTGGCAAAACGTGCATCATCAGGCAATAAATTGACTCAGGGCAAAGCTCTGGCCTTGCGGGTCATCCTAGAATGGTAGCAGCCTTAAATCCTAACCGTGAATTAAGCGATGTCTCAAACGCTCCGAGCCCTTGAGCAAACTATAGAAACCCTCTCCTTCACTGAAAAGCTTTGGCTATTAGAGCGGCTTGTGCGACTCCTGCGTGTGCAAGAGTCTGTGGCAAAAGACGATACCTGGGTCGATGCTTTGGCTGAAATGGCTGCAGATCCTGATATTCAAGCCGAAATCACGCAGATCAACGATGAGTTTGCAATTAGCGAAGCAGATGGCCTCAGTTATCCATGAGTATGCAGCGGGGGCAAGTCTATTTGAGACGGTGTTTTTGTGTTTTCAACTGCGATCGCTTGACCCAAAGCGTTTTCCTGAAGTTCCTGCTGGGCAGTTATCGGATGACAAGATGTTAGAGGTCGAAGCGGCTATCCGTTACTGCTTAAAGTTGTAGGTGCATATTGCGCCAAGACTGGGTTGGATTTTCGCCGCAGGGGAATAACCTTTTGCTGTCATGCGCATTTCCACGAGCATTTATGCGGGAGCAGGCTTGAGGAATTGAATTCATGCCATGGCATGAATGACAGAGGATATGAGGAGCAACGCATTGCAACAAGATTAAGCGTGGCCTGCCCGGAAGAGACGCTGGCCAGAATGTAGGTTAGTTTGGCCAGAGAATTTATCCAGGAGCGGCGTACCCGTTCAGACCAAGCAGCTAATGCCAACCCAGCTGGGCAATACGTTACGTGCTGCTGAACTGCGGCCCAATCTCAAGTAAGGTCTCGATGCCGTCGTCTGCTGACCCCACCTGTGGCTGCTGCTGCCTGAGCAGGCCCGCAGCGACCTCAACGCCGCCCTGCACTGGCCCCTAACCACCAACTCTGCTGACAAAAAAGCTATGGGTAGACAACTCACCCAATACCTCTGGCGCGGCACTATGGCTAGCGTGATACAGTTTCAGCCGCCGGACTAAAGCAATGCTCCGTCCTCAGTAGTACTGACCGAGCCACTACAATGCTCTGAAAGTCTGTAAACAGTAGGTCAGGAGCCTTCCCATGACTCAGCATGTCTTGCTTTTGGGAGGGTTGGGCCGCATTGGCAGTAGCGTCGCCCAAGACTTGCTCGCCCATACCGATGCCACTTTGACCCTGGCTGGTCGGCGGTCGGCGGCGGGCGTCAACCTGACTCATCCTCGGCAGCAATACCTGTGCTTAGATGTAGCCGATGGCGAGGGTCTGCGCCGGGCGATCGCGGGCTGCGATCTGGTGATTCATACCGCTGGCCCCTTCAGCTATCGAGGCAGCCAGGTGCTGCAAACCTGCCTCGATTTGGGCGTCAACTATCTCGATGTGGCCGACCACCCGCCCTACGTAGAGCGGGCGCTAGCCCTCAGCGGGCAGGCGGCGGCAGCGGGGGTGACGGCGATCGTCAGCACGGGCGTTTTTCCCGGCATTTCAAACAGCATGGCCCGCCAGGGCATAGAGGCGCTGGAGCAGCCCGAGGCGATTCATCTCAGCTATGTGGTGGCGGGGTCGGGCGGGGCCGGGATGACCGTGATGCGCACAACGTTTCTGGAGCTACAGCACCCGATCGCGGCCTGGATCGAGGGCCGCTGGCAGGCGATCGCGCCCTACAGTCAGCGGCAGCAAGTTACCTTCCCGGCTCCCTATGGCGACTGCGCCGTGTACTGGTTCAACACGATCGAGGCGATGACCCTACCGCGCTCGTTTCCGGTGCAGACGGTGACAACCAAATTTGGCTCCCTGCCCGACATTTACAATCACCTCACCTGGCTGATGGCCCACGCTGCGCCCAAAGGCTGGCTGCGACAGCCCAAAACGATTGAGTCCCTGGCCCAGGTCAGCTATCGCATGACCCAGGTTAGCGATCGCTTTAGCGGCATTGGCATTGCCATGCGGGCCGACGTACAGGGGCAGCAAGGGGGTGCCCCAACCACCGTGACCAGCACGTTTGCCTGCCCAGACACCGCCTATGCTGCGGGGGCGGGGGCGGGTAGCGTGGCCCAGCTGTTATTAACTGGGCAGCTTCACAAGCCTGGGGTGTGGCCGGTGGAGCAGGCCGTGACAACGCCCCAGTTTTTAAGCACTTTGCGCCAGCGAGAGTTGGCTATTCAGCGGCGATCGCCCTCGGCAAACAGTTGGGTATAGCCATTTTCCGTGGCTGTCTTCTCACGACAGTTGACACCAAACGATGCCTTGAGACCGTTTGGCAACGTACTTGCCACCACAATTCGTCTTTAGACTATCGACTAAAAAATTAGACTTGCTGTGGTAGAGAGTATATTTTCAGCCGCAGTCCTAGAGAGAGGGCGAGCAAAGAGATACCCCTGACCTTGATCGCAATTAAGGTTTTTGAGATAGGCCAACTGCTCTTGAGTTTCGATACCTTCGGCAATGACGGTCATTCCCAGGTTTTGAGCCAACCCAATAATGGCTTGAATAATTTTGCCATCGTGTCGTTGCAGGCTTTGGACGAAAGAGCGATCGATTTTGAGGGTGTCAACAGGTAAATCATTTAGATACTGTAGCGATGAGTAACCCGTACCAAAGTCATCAAGGCTGAGCTGTACTCCAATGGCTCTCAACTGTTCGAGGCGCTCAGTTATCGTCTGCGCAGTTTCCAACAAAATACTTTCTGTAATTTCTAGCTTGATGCTGGTCGGCCGCAGCTGATAGCGATTCAAAACGTCTTGAATTCTGAATACCATATCGGGCTGAGAAAACTGTCGGGCAGAGACATTGAAGCTCATGCTCAACGAGGGATTCGAAAATTTTGATTGCCACTGTTGCAGCTGCCGACACCCTTCTTCAATCACCCAGATTCCTAGGGGAACCACAAGGCCAGTTTCTTCTGCAATAGGGATAAAGTTTCCGGGAAAAACCATACCATCAGTTGGATGAAGCCAACGGCTTAGGGCCTCAAACCCAAGGATTTCACCTGTTTCGAGAGAAACAATAGGTTGGTAATACAGCTCAAATGGGTGAGAGGTTTCATGGCGCAGTTGCTCTACAGCAGAGCGCAGGCCTTGCTCCATGCGGAGGCGAGCAAGTGCCGAGGCATGCATCGTTTGGTCAAAAACGACATATTTTTCCTCGCCATTAGCCTTAGCCTGATACATCGCTATATCGGCATCGCGCAGCATATCCTCAGTTTTGAAATAGTTCCCAGAAGAGTGAATGATACCAATACTCACTGAGGCAATAACTTCATAGGTTCCGATCTTCAAGGGTATTGCGAGTGCCGATTGTAAACTGTCAGCCAGTTGACAAGGTTTTGTCAGATCTTGAGCTTGATCAAGTAAAATGGCAAATTCGTCTCCCCCAAGCCGGGCAAATAGAGCTTGGGAGCCTATGCAATTACCTGCTCTTTGTACAAACGCCTGTAAAAATTGATCGCCAATAGTATGTCCCAAACCATCATTGACCAGTTTGAACCGATCAATATCTAGCAGCAATACGGCAAATTCGCTGGCTGAGGATGATGAATTCAACCGGTCTAGCTGGCGCTGCCTTAACTTTAGCTGGAGTTGCTCGGTAAAAAAGGCACGATTAGCTAGCTGAGTCAGATCGTCATAGAGAGCCTGATGACGTAAACGCTCACCATTCAAATGATTCTTAGTTGCAATGCTGGCCAGATGGGCAGCAGTCTTCATAATTTGGATATGGTCTGAGTTCGGTGCACAGGGAGTCTGATGCGACAGCGCAAAGGTACCTAGAACCTCACCTGTTTTAGAGAAAAAAGGAATTGACCAACAGGCATTTATATTGTGAGATAAGGCTAAATCTCGGAAGGGTGCCCAAAGAGGATCGATCGCAATATCATTGACAAATACTGCTTCACCTCGGTGAGCTGCCGTTCCACAGGATCCGGCTTGCTCACCAACTACCAGGCCATTAAGGGCGTGAGCATAGTCTTTGGGCAAGCTAGGGGCGGCGCCTGAGCACAGGGTTTTACTCTTCTCATCCATCAGCAGCACTGAACAAAAAGCACTCGGTAGCTCTTGTTCTAAAAGCAGACAGAGACTATTTAAAATTTGGGGCAGCATAGAGCCAGAGGCAACTTGCTCGAGTACTTGTGTTTGGGCAAGTAGAAGTGCCTCCGATCGTTTGCGCTCTATCGCAGTGACTAAGAGCTGAGTGATAACCTGCAAAAATTGACTTTCGCTAGGGGTTAATAAATGTGGCTGATGGGTATATACAGTGAGCACGCCTAGTGGCGCATCGCGACCTGAGATAATGTATCCGATCCCGTGCATATTACCAGGAAGTAGTTTTTGCAAGCTACCCTGTTCAAAGCGGGCTGCATCGGCTGAAAAGAATATTGGTTCGTGGGCATTGAGCAAATGGGTAAGACCTGAAATCTCTTGAACGCTGGTACTACTGGGCTCGAAAACGTTTTGAGTACTAGCGATTCGACACAATTTTTGCCCATCTGATAGGACTTGCCAATAGTCACTGCCGCTGACTCTGAGCACCTGAGAAACTAACGAAACCGACCTTTGAACTAGATCAACTAATGGAAGTTGAGACAAAGCAGATTGACTAATTTGTGTGATTACACTCTGATATTCAAGTGTAGCCAAGAGCTGGTTTCCATAGGCTTTTGATTCTTCTTTATGTTGTGCAAACTGCTTCATTTAAGTCACCCTCTTCAGCTATTTAAAATTATTAAGGTATCTAAATTTAGCAACTAAAATAATTTCTATTCAACGCTGCAGTTTTCTATATTTCCGAGACTTGTCTGCTTTGGTAGAACCCGGCCATAAGTTTAGCTCCCTCATGAGTCAGTAAAACAACGGGGTGTTACACAGAATAATGGGTAAGCGTGACAACTTCGTGACTAGTGTATCTACGTATATCCCACTGCGTGGATTAGGCTTTGCCAATTTACCGGTTGGGATTAGGATGCCAAAAATAAGGTCGAAGGAGTGATGGGATGGTTCATCATAAAGCGCACCCGGTCGGTGCCTCTACATTCCAAACTCAAAGCTGTTCTGGGGGAGGCTGGTTTACCCAGCAGTGGTTATCTGTTCCCCGGTCGCGGTGGGAATGCGCCTATTACGCGGCAGGCGTGTGATGCGGCGTTGCGTCAGGCATGCGATCGCCTGGGCCTACGCGGCTACAGCACCCACACCAACCGGCGCACCTGGGCGACTTAAACAGCTCATCATTGGCTCTACAGTCACTAACTACCCTTAGCCAGAGGGCTGGGTTAAAGACTGTACCCCATGTCTGTAATCGGTGGATTGTAGGCCATCGTGAAGCACGGCTAAGACCTGGGCCATATTTTGGTTTAGCAGGTCGCCAACGGCTAACCACAACCCCGGAAAGACCCGACTCCGCACCATGCCGTCGGCCTCAACGGGCAGGGGGGTGTAAACGCCTTCGACCAGGTGCAACCATTCGATCTGGTTGTCGTAGACATTCCAGATGATGTATTCCGGAATGCTGTTGCGGCGGTAGGCGTTCTTTGGTTAAACCGCAGGGGAGACGCCACGTAAACCACTCCTTCGATCAGTTCTGCTTTTTTCACCTGGGGGTCAGCGGCGTAGCGCCGCTCAAATTCGATGCGAGATAGGCGTTCACACAGTGGCTCTGAAAGAGCATCGCCACTTTCTAGCGGTGGCGGCTTGAGCGTTTGCCTGGGTGACGGGTGGGTGACCATAACTTGATATGCCTCGGTTGGCGTGCTTACTCTTAACTGCACAGATAAGTTCTGAGTATTACTCCTGTTCATCCAGAGACACATCAACATCGACCCACTCATCGTCTTCGGCTTCAAACAGGGGTAGAGCGCCAAAGAGTGAGGCGATCGCATCTCTAGACTGGTGCAGTTCATGGCTAGAGAGTCGCCCGGTTTGGGTGTCGTTGACCACCAGAGACTGCTGTTGACCCTTGCCTTTTTCGGTAGCGGTAACGGTCAAAATGCCATTGATGTCAAAGTCAAAATGCACTTCCACCTGTACAGCCCCGGCGGGTTTGGGGGGAATGCCCTCGATCCGAAAGGCCCCGAGGGGCACATTCTCCTTGGCAATGGGGTTTTCTCCTTGAAACACCTCAATCTCGACGATCTGTTGACCATCGGCGGCGGTGCCATAGACCTGAGACTGGGAGGTGGGAATGACGCTATTGCGCGGAATGATGGTGCTAAACAGGCCGGGCACTGGCCCCAGAGGGGTGTCCATCATCGCTGCAATGCCGAGGGAATGGGGGCTGACATCCACCAAAATGTTGTCTACCGCCGCCCCAGACAGCACCCCGGCTTGCAGGGCAGCCCCCAGGCCCACACAGAGGTCGGGCTCAAAGCTGCTGACGGGGGTGTCGGGCAAGTGGCCTTCGACCAGGTGTTGCACCAGGGGAATGCGCGTGGAGCCGCCGACTAAGATCGCCCGGTCAATGTCATCTGCGGTCATATCGACATCGCTCAAGGCTCGGTCGATGGCCTCTAGAGTTCCTGTCAGGAGGGGTTTAATCAGGTTTTCAAAGTCTTCCCGAGCGACATCGGTTTCCAGGTGTAGGGCGGTTTCGCCTTGGCTCACCAGGAAGGGTTCACGCACCGTGGTGAAAGCGTGCTCGCTGAGGGCAATTTTGGCCTGCTCAGCGGCTTGCAGCAGCCGCGCTTGGGTGACCGCATCGTTGGGCACCTCAGTATCGTGAAGCTGTAGA
Source organism: Nodosilinea sp. LEGE 07088 (assembly GCF_015207395.1). Taxonomy (GTDB): domain Bacteria; phylum Cyanobacteriota; class Cyanobacteriia; order Phormidesmidales; family Phormidesmidaceae; genus Nodosilinea. The sequence goes on along the minus strand of NZ_JADEWX010000040.1, from coordinate 12,772 downwards.
AAGCGGTCAGCTAAAAAGTGCTGCAACAGCCGGTCAAAGTCATCGCCGCCGAGGCGGTTATTGCCGTGGCTGGCCAGCACCTCGGTGACATCGCCGGTAACTTCGACGATGGAGACATCGAAGGTGCCACCGCCCAGGTCGTAGACCAGCACGGTCTCGCTGTCTTCGCTGTCGAGGTCAAAAACCAGGGCCGCCGCCGTCGGTTCATTGAGAATTTGCAACACCTCAAAGCCAGCGATCTCGCCAGCTTCTTTAGTGGCCTGCCGTTGGGCATCGGTAAAGTAGGCGGGCACCGTAATGACCGCCTGGGTCACCTCGTCTTCGAGCATGGCCTCGGCCCGCTGCTTGAGCGATCGCAGAATAATGGCGGAAATTTCCTGGGGTCGATAGGTGCGATCGCCCAGGGTGACGGTGTAATCAGTGCCCATCTGCCGCTTAATCGACTTGACGGTGCGATCGGGCGCTGCCGCGTACTGCCGCCAAGCCGACTGCCCGATCAGCAGTTGCCCACCGTCGCTCATGCCCACGTAGGAGGGCAGCAACATGCTCCCATCTTCGTCGGGGATCACCCAGGGTTGTCCATCCTCCAGGGCAGCAATGATTGAATTCGTGGTGCCTAAATCGATGCCGACGACTTGTCCCATGGGTGCTTACCCTTCTCGTTGAACACAGTACATAGCTTAAGGAATTCCTTCATTTATTCAGCCCATCTTACCTGCCCCATGGGCCCCATGCTTCCTCTTGCATCAGCCCAGATTCATGTGCGAGACCCACTACTCTTCTCCCGGAGGCACGGCCACAATCACCTGGGCTTCCCGCAGCACTCGGTCTTGCCAGCGATAGCCGCGTACCACCTCCTGCACTACCATGTTGGGGGCACAATGGGCGTCTACCTGCTGCCCTAGGGCGTGCATTTGGGTCGGGTCAAAGGGGTGTCCTTGGGAGGGCAGGGGCACAATCTGATGCTGGCTGAGCACCGTCAGCATAGATTCGCGAATCATATCAATGCCCTGGCGGGCACTAGTGACGACTTCGGCGCGGGTTGCGGACTGATCGGGCTGGGGGCTGGGGGCAATCAGCGGGCACAGACTCAGCCATTGCCGCCAGCGCTGCCACCAAGTCATAGCCAAGGGCGACTGAACAGGCCGGGGAGTTCCTTCAGCCTGATGCCAATGGTCGGCAGCTCGATCGAGGGCATCGACCACCGTCAACAGATCGCGCAGCAGGGTTTCCTGCTGCTTGCGCAGCTGAATTTTTTGATTGGCAAGGTCTCTGGGCGATCGGGTCATGGGTTTGGGGCAAGGTGATAGAGGGCTAGCCAGCCTAGAACGTCAGCCGAATTAGATCATCAAAGGTAACATCTACGGCGACGCTGGCTCGTTGCCGCAGTTGCTCTATCAGAGCCGGATCAAGTTCGGCCTGAACAGGCACTTCGGCAAAAAAATCATCCTCCCGCTGAGGGCCTTTGCGCAGGGCCTCGTAGGCGGCGCGAATCGCCTTAAAGTCTTCAGGATGGCTATGAGCTGGGAATTCTTTGAGCTTGGCGTGGTAGGCGGCTTTGATCTCGGCGGGGGTAGCCCCAGGAGAAAGGCCCAGGCGATCGTAGTAGTCTTGCATCGGTGAGGGATTAGGTAACAGGTGTCAGGGAGCAGGTGTCGAGAATGGTTGACCGACTAAAGCTATGCGATGCTAGAGCTTGTACCAGGGTTTGCGCTTCTTGGAGGAGGATTTTCCTCGCCCTGGCAGGGGCAGAAAGAAGGGTGGAAGGCTGTCGTCCTCGTCATCATCAAAATCATCGTCAAACGGATCGAACTCCCGGTTCAGCTTGGCTTCCAGTTCTGGCAGCATATTAGCGATCAGTTCGGGCGGCACATCTTCCCCAAAGGCTTCTCGGGCCATGCGCCTGATCAGATCGATCATATCGATCTGGCCGAGATTCCCGTGGGGATCGAGTTGGCTACCCACCACCCGGCGGGTCATCTCCTGAGATTTAAACCACTCTTCTTCGCGACAGGCTTGCAGGGTTGTTGCGTCTTGCAGGCGGCGAGCAAGCTCAAAGCCCTGGTCATAGAAGGTTTGGTACTCTTGGGAGCTGCGCGGATAGAGGGTAGCCTGGGCCAGCAGCAGCAGCGGATTTTGGGGCTCCTGGCGGAGCTGCTCTTCGATAAAAGGAGCGAGTACCCGGTTGTGGCCAAACTGACTGAGCTGCAGCTGAGCCTGGGCCAGCAAATTTCCCGGCTGGGGCGATCGTCGCAGCGCAGCAGTAACCGCAACCTCTAAGCGTTTGCTAGAGAGGTTCTTTAAGGGCAGCAGCATTAGGTAAGCCAGGTTGGCCTCTGGCACCGTGGGAATGAGCTCATAAATCTGCTCGACATAGCGATTTTGCTGGGCTGTTATGCCCTTTTGGTTACGTCGGGCATGCTGCTGAATCACCAGATAGATCGCCTTCAAGATTTCGACTTGCTCGCTGGGAGAATGCGATCGCAGCAAGTCATCCCACTGCGGCACCGCGGCTTCCAGATCGAGGCTAATTTTTTGACTACTGCTGGGTTCATCCTTAGCCGAGTCTAGAAAAATTTGCAGGGCTTTGAGCGGTGCCGGGGGCGGGGGCGTTCTGCGGTTGTTCACAAACTCTGCCATCACCCCGTAGTACTGAAAGCTGAGCGCCTCTACCCAGGTAGGGATATCCACCTCAGTATCTACGCCAATATCGCCAAAGTGCTTACCAAACTGGCGCCGCACCGATTTCAGCGTCTCCTTGTCCGCCTCCAGGCATTCGACCAACGCCATATATACTTCCTCAAATCGGCAGCCCGCCTCCAGGGCCTGGGTGAGCAGCGGAATGGCCTCCTGGTGTTTCTCATCGGCAAATAACTCCATTCCCTTGCGGCCAATCACCTCGGGATGGTCAGGGGCCAACTGCTCGGCCCGGCGCACGCTCCGTTCCGCATCGCGGTAGCGGCCTAAATGCATCTGCTGATCGGCCAGCCAGCAGTACAGCTTGGCCTGGGTGGCCTTCAAACGCTCCTTTGGCCAGGCTTGGGGGTCACGCTTCGCGGCTTTTTGCAACCAGCTCAGCAGCTGGTTGACCAATTGCTGAGCGGCGCGCGAATCTCGGGTAGCCGTCAACACCAGGTAAAGCTGCACCGCCAATTTTGGGTCAAATTCGGGCTGGTTGACAACCCCGCCCCAAAAGGAGGCCGTACAGCCGAGTTCCTGCTGCTGCAGGGCCTGCTGCCCCGCCAAGAGCATCAGGGGGCGGTAGAGGGGTTTCAACTCTGGGTAGTCGCCCGTCACCTCTTTAGGGAAATCGAGAACGACATGGGCCGCGTCGTGAAAGTTGTCTTCTCGCAGGAGGTGCAGCAGCTCTAAGACCCAGGCCGCGCTGCGGTGAGGCAAGTTCGGCTGATCGAGATTACACACGTCACCGATGCGACGACCACTGTGGGTGGCCAGGGCCATGCGCAGTGGTTGAATGACAGGGTGTTTAGGCCCCATACCTGGAAAGGCTAGGCTACCAAAAACGGGCGAGGGCATACCCAGCAGGCGTCCGGCAGCGGGCCAGTCCTCCAACATCCGGTAGGCGTAGGCTTCCCAGGCCAGTACATAGTCGCCAGGGCTAGCCGGTCGGCCCATCTTTTTGAAGTGAGCTAGGCCCGCTTTCGGGTCGCCAGCTTGCAGAGCCAACGCCCCTCTAGCCCAGTGGAGATGGGGAGCATAAAATCGCTTGGCCTGGGTTTTTACCAGAGCCTCCACCTGCTCGACCTGGTGGTTGATCACCAGCAGCTTTAGGTAGCTGCCGCCCAAGTTCTTAGGCAGCGTCTTAGCGTCAAAGGCCGACTGAAATAGCTCCAAGGCTTCAGCCGCTTTCTGTTGAGCTAGATAGCTCTTGGCCAACCAGTAGTAGGCATCTTCCTCTAGCTCCAGGCCCAGGGCCTGGCTAAAGGAATTCTCTGCCTTGGCATACTGTCCACGCCCATACTCGTACTGGCCTTGCTGGAGCCAAATATCGGCCTCGGTAATACCAAAAACCTGTTCAGGATCTCGCTTCTTGGCCTGCTGTAGCTTGCGCAGAGCCTGGGGGTATAGGTTTTGAGCCATTAAGCGTTGCAGCTGCTGGTCTAGAGCTTGGCGAGCTGCTGTGATTTGAGAGTTTTGCTGGCTTCCTTTACGCTTAGCCAAAACTAAAGTCTCCTAAAGTGCACAACTGCAACAACACCCACTCTCCACAATTCCCCACAATTATGAGGAGAGCCGTTTCTCGTACTAGCTCAACCACCACCAACCCTTAATCCGCTGGTTTTGACATTCTATCAAATAGGCTAAAACCCTTTTAGGGTAGCGTTCTTAACCCTCAAAACGGGTCGTGTCATGGGAGAGCGTCTTTAACAAATGGTTCACCTCATTGAGGTCAACATCCTCTGGGGCAAAGAACCCGCCCGCCCATTCGAGCATTTCTTCATGTTCTGGATGGTCGGCGGATTGGATCGCGTCTAGAAAATCTCGATAGCCCCAAACGCCGCCACAGTCTTCGGGGGGGCAGGCCCGCTTTGCCTTAATACAAACAGGATAGCTGGCGCCAGGTTCAGTGGCCAGCACCTTCTCAAGCAAAATCTCATGCTCCCAAGCATCGCCAAAGTCATAGAGGTATGAGAACTTAAACCCCTTTCCTGAAATGACTTTGCTCAATTTAATCGACTGCTCGTCACGCAGCTCCAGCTCATCAAAGCCCAAATCAGGCATCGGTTCCCCGTAATCGACACCGCGAATCGTAAACGAATGGAGATGGGAGTTGGTCCAGCCCATACCGTGCTGAATGACCCAGTGCAAATGGCCCAGCGTGACATCGCTACGCACCTGCACCCGTCGCCAAATCGGTGGCCGGGCACCCCTGAGGGTGATTTTGAGCTGATAAATCGACGGAGCTTGCTTGCGGAGAGTATGAATCGCTAGCCAAGGAGATTGAAAGCCGTGCCTGATGCCGCAAGTATGTTTGACCGATTGGCCCAGAAGCGCGAAAAGGGAAAAGCAACCCCAGAGCCAGAGACGGAACCCAAGAAACGGCAGCGCAAAGCCCCGATACAGGCGCTGCCCTGGGTTTGCTGGGCTAACCACAGTATGAATGACTCAGTTAAGAGCCCTGATCATATCGCACCCTCACTTAAGCAATGTCAATCTGACTACGGCTTGGAGAAATTCAAAGTAGGATGGCTTTATGTCAGTCAAGATAGACTGTTGATCTGGGGTGTATTTGGCCCGTCACGCCTGTCTCCGCTCATCACACGAAACGTCACACAAAGGTTCACTGCTCCCATGCCCAACGCTCACCGCGCTTTTCAGATCGAAAGCCTGCTCGATACCGACAACGGCCACAAATCCTTTGAAATGCCGGGGGCCAAACCCCACTACAACCCCGATCGCCCCGGCCAGGTCGAGCACATCGCGCTGGATCTCAGCCTCGATCTGGAGCAGAAGATCTGCGAGGGCACCTGCAAAATTCGCATCAACCCCGTGCGCGACGGCGTCAATAGTTTGACGCTAGATGCGGTGAACCAGCAGATCGAGTCGGTCAAGGTGGGCAGCGCCAAGCAAGACTTTGACTACGACGGCGAGCAGCTCCACATCAAGCTGAAGAAGCGGACGGTGGCGGGGGAAAGCTTTACCGTTGCGATCGCCTACCGTCTGGTGCAGCCCGAGCGCGGCCTCTACTTCATCGGCCCCGACCAGCACTACCCCGACAAGCCCGTGCAGGTGTGGACCCAGGGCGAAGACGAAGACTCCCGCTTCTGGTTTCCCTGCTTTGACTATCCCGGCATGCTCTCCACCTCAGAGATTAAGGTGCGGGTACCCAGCCTCTACCAGGTGGTCTCCAACGGCGAATTAGTAGAGACCAAAGCAGACAACGGCCACAAGGTCTACCACTGGGCTCAAAAACAAGTTCACCCCACCTATTTAATGGCCCTGGCCGTGGGCGAGTTTGACGTCATCCAAGACCAGTGGCAAGACATTCCCGTCACCTACTACGTGGAGAAAGGCCGTAAAGACCAGGGCCAGCTCACCATGGGCAAAACCCCGCACATGGTGGAGTTCCTCAGCGAAAAGTACGGCTACAGGTACGCCTTCCCCAAGTACGCCCAGGTCTGCGCCGCCGACTTTATCTTTGGCGGCATGGAAAATACCTCGGTGACAATCTTGACCGATCGCTGCCTGCTGGATGAACGGGCCGCGATCGACAACCGCAGCTCCGAATCGTTGGTGGTCCACGAGCTGGCCCACCAGTGGTTTGGCGACTTGCTGGTGATCAACCACTGGAGCCACGCCTGGGTGAAGGAGGGCATGGCCACCTACTCCGAGGTGATGTGGACCGAGCAGGAGTACGGGGCCGATGCCGCCGCCTACTACCGCCTGGGCGAGGCCCGCAGCTACCTGAACGAAGACAAGAGCCGCTACCGTCGCCCTATGGTCACCCACGTTTACCGAGAGGCGATCGAGCTGTACGATCGCCACATCTATGAGAAAGGGGCCTGCGTTTACCACATGGTGCGCGCCGAGCTGGGGGACGCCCTATTCTGGGAAGCGATTCACACCTTTGTGCAAGACAATGCCCACCAGACCGTCGAAACCATCGACCTGCTGCGGGCGATCGACAAGGCCACCGGGCGCAACCTGCGGCCCCTGTTTGACCAGTACGTGCTGCGCGGCGGCCACCCCGACTACAAGGTCGCCTACAGCTGGGACAGCGACAGCAACCTGGCCAAGCTCACCATCACCCAAACCCAGGCCAAAGACGGCGACACCAGCAGCAGCAGCGGCCTGTTCGACCTGCGCATTCCCATCGGCTTCGGCTTTGTCGGCAAAGGAAAATCCGCCAGGGTCGAGGTCAAACCCTTTACCGTGCGCATCCACGAGCGCGAGCAGGCGCTGTTCTTCCCGCTCGATAAAAAGCCTGACTTCATTAGCTTTGACGTGGGCAACCACTACCTCAAGACGGTGGAGCTGGAGTATCCGGTGGCGGAACTCAAGGCCCAGCTTCAGCACGACCCCGACCCCCTATCGCGGATCGAGGCAGCGATCGCATTGGCGAAAAAAGGCAGCCTCGAAGCCATCACGGCATTATCTAAATCCCTCACCGACGACCCCTTCTGGGGCGTGCGCGCCGAAGTGGCCGAACAGCTGGCCTCGGTCAAGCTCGATCAAGTCGTTGAAGGATTGCTGCCAGGGCTCCAAGACCCCGAAGCCCGCGTCCGCCGCGCCGTGGTAGAAGCCCTGGGCGATATCAAAACCTCTGACAGCTACAAGGCATTGAAGACCATCGCCGATAAAGGCGACCCCAGCTACTACGTCGAAGCTGCCGCCATTCGCTCCCTGGGCAAAGTCGGCGCCGCCGACCTCGACGGCAAAGCCAAAGATAAGAAGACCCTGAAGCTGCTGGAGAGCATTCTCAAAGAGCGTCAGGGCTGGAATGAGACGGTGCGGTCGGGGGCGATCGCGGCCCTGAGCCAGTTCAAGTCCTCGGAAGACGCGCTAAATCTGGTGCTCAAGTATACCGAGCCTGGCACGCCCCAGGCCCTGCGACTGGCGGCGATTCGTTCCCTCGGCTCAATCTCTAAAGGCCAAAGCAAACCCAATGTGGAGCGGATCTTGGATCGGCTAGAGACCATTGCCAGCGAATCCTTCTTTCTCACCCAGGTGTCTGCGGTGGCGGGCCTGAGCAGCATCGAAACCGGACGCGCCATGGCTATTCTGCAAAGTCTGGCCGACCATACCCCCGATGGCCGGGTGCGCCGCCGCGCCCAGGAAGCAGTGCAGTCGGTGCAAAAGGCGATCGGCAAAGACAAGGCGGTCGAAAAGCTGCGCCAGGAACTAGACGACCTGAAAAAATCCAACCAGGAGCTCAAGAGCCGCCTGGAGACCCTGGAAGCAAAAGCAAAGTGAGGATGCCAGCGCCACTGACGCCCAGGACTATTGCTAGCCCAGCTATTTTGACCCACCCTGCCCTCCGGGCACCCCTCTCGGTCGAGGAAGGCGCCCGGTCATATCAATGGCTTGCCGACAAAAACTTTACAAAACTTTAATACCTGTTACATTAAGTCATGTAAGCCCAATTCCTCACCCGGTATTTTCTATGACTTCCTTCTTTGTGAAACCCCCGGCTATGAAGCCCCAGGCCACTGTTCAAGATCTCAAGTCTCGCCTTGACTGGGGTGAGCCTGCTTTGACTATCATTGATGTCCGCGATCGCGCCGCATTTAACGAGCTTCATATTCAGGGCGCCGTCTCAATGCCCTTACCCATGCTGGTTGATGCCGTCAGCCGCAACCTTGAGCAGGAGCGAGATATCTATGTCTATGGCGATTCTGATGAAATGACGGCCACGGCCACCGGTCAGCTCAGAGCAGCTGGCTTTCAGAAAGTGGCTGAGCTAGCTGGTGGTTTAGCCGCTTGGCAAGCCGCTAAATACCCCATCGAAGGCTAGACATTACTGCGGGTAAACTCAGCCGGGGTCGGGGGTATCGTTGCACCCTGACCCCATTGATATCCAGAACCTCTTCCCCCTGGGCAGGTTCGAGCCGGGGTCAACGCTTTCAATGCAGAAGCGCCAGCGTCGCCTCCAACACCCAGGGGCCAAAGCAGTACAGGGCGACCAGAGCGGCGATCGCAGGCAGGCTATAGTAGGGGGCGAAACTCACGCCTGCTCTGCCATGTCTGCTCAGCCGCTCAGCGTCTTTATCTCCTACTCCCATCGGGATGAAGCCCTTAAGCAGGAACTCGAAGACCACCTCACCCCCCTCCGGCGTCAGGGCAAAATCCTTCCCTGGCACGATCGCGACCTAGAAGCGGGGGCCGAGTGGAATAAAGAGATTCTCAACGCCTTTGATGCCGCCAACATAATTTTGCTGCTGATCAGCCCCCGCTTTATGAGTTCAGATTTTTGCTACGGCAAAGAAATGCAGCGGGCCATGGCGCGTCACCGCAATGGCGACGTCAAGGTAATTCCCATTATTTTGACCCCCACCGACTGGAAGGGGGCTCCCTTTGCCGTGCTGAAGGTGCTACCTAAGGATGGCAAACCCGTGATTGAATGGTCGAGCCACGATGCCGCTTTTTTAGATGTTGTCAAAGATATTCGTAGGGCAGTAGAAACCCTGGCTGGTTCGCCCCCACCCCAGGCTGACGGCTGGGGCACGCCGCCGCCTCAAGCTGCGCCGCCTCAAGTAGCGAGTGCTCAGACCCCCAGCCTCGATTCCGATCCGGAACGCTTCGCGAAGCGCGGTCAGCTCTTCAAAGATCTCGCTAGCCTGCCGGGGCCCCAGTTCAATCAACTGATGTTTATGATCAAGCCACCCCCTGGCCATGTGCCCCCTGACTCAGCTCCCCAGGCTAACCGCGTCACCGCGCTGCTAGAGTGGGCCGATAGCCAGTTGGGGCCTGGCCTGGCCCAGGTAGAGAGCTTGCTAACTCAGATCGTCGGTAGCCCTCGATCGCTATAAGAGTATTCCACCTAAAAAACATCCCAATCAGGAACGCGAACTCGGCCCAGTGGGCCGGTCGCGGAGAGACGCCGGATAGGTATTTAGTTGGAACACTCTAAGTAGCGTTAGCAGTCTCTATTCGCTGTACCACAGCACATCCCCTATGTTGTCGGCCTCCACTGCCAAACGCTCTGGCGGAAAATTTAGCAGTACCGTGACCTGCTGCACCGCATCTCCCAACCGGCGCTCGACTCGGTCGGGAATACCGTAGCCATAGACCACATGGCCGTTACCCGCCAGCACCACCACCTGGGTAGAGGGTGATGTCTGCGCAAATTCGGCTACCGTGGCAGCCATCGTTTCATCCCACAGCACCTGGGCCGCAAAAAAATTATCCAGGTCAAAGCTGCCGTGGGCGCTGTGGGAGCCAAACGCCTCGGCAACAAACGCCCGGTAGGCCGAGTTGCTGGTGTCAATGTCGGTCAGGGGCGGAATGTAGCGCAAGTCGTCGCCCTCCAGGCTGTCAAGCCCTTCCCTGGAAACTTGACGTACCGTTTCGCTAGGGGCATTTAGGGCCAGTACCGGCAGCTGATGAGCTTTGGCAAATCGCAGAATCGGGGCATAGTACTCCCAGTCAAAGCCCCAGCGCTGCTCGTATTCGGTTTGAACTACCAGCTCCGCCTCAGAAATGTCTCCCGCCAGGTAGCGATCGATCGCGGGCTGAAAGGGGCGCTGAAACATCTCCATGGCGATCGCCAGATCAGGATTTTCGGCATAGAGCGCTTGAATAATCGCTAGCTGAGCCTGGTGGTCGGCAGCGCTATCGTGGTGCTCGCCCAGATACACCACATCGGCAGCTGCGATCGCCCCAAAGGCCTCGTCTTGGGCAAAATCGGCTGCCTCTATCACCTCCATGGTCATGGGTGCGGTCATTGGTGCCGGTGTTTGAGCCAGACTACAGGCCATCGGCAACGCCAATAGCAGAGCACCGGTGGCCCAACTCAGATTCAGTCTGCGCCGATGGGTCATGGGCGGGCCTTAACGGAGAAATATTGTCTTTACAGTTTAAAGCCAGATTTGGAGGGTTCACCAGGCGATCGCAACCCGCGCTCGATCGTTACCCCTTGAAGGTCACCCAATGACTAGATAGCACCAAAAGAATCGGGAATTTCTGTATTTCTGCATGCTTACCGCCGCCCATTTTTATAGCGTCCGATTAGATCGCGCCAATGCCTCCTCTGGCCAGTTCGAAGGGACTGATTTTCGCACCGCCTTTGTTCTACAACAAGCGCCATCCCAAAGCCCTGGCCCGCTCTGACATTCAAGCCTTGTGAGTCAGGCCGAGGCTTGAAGCTGCCCGCCTCTAGCTTCACCCGTTGCTCAATCCTCATCCAGGGCCGGAAAGGCTTCTTCAATCCGCCACAGTAGACTGCGGTTGGCCATAAACCAGCTGCGGGTTTCTGGCATTAGGTCATCCCACACTAGGTCGAGGTTCACATGGGGCGATTCGTACTGGTACTTCTGGCCCAGGGCTTGCAAATTGGCCACCACCGGCTCAGTCATCTCAAACTCTCGCCAGTTCACCGCTACAACTCGGCCCGATACGCCGCCACCGGGGTCATAGATCAGCTGCGCTACTCGCACCAGGTCGGCAAAGTGCGTCGGTCTGAGTCCGGTAATGCTGCGAATTTCCTGAATCCTAGATTGGTTCGGTTGGATAGTCATGGTTTAGTTCAACTCATCGCCTGATAGTTTTTCACCCGCCGATCGGCGGCAACGCCCAGAATCTTGGCCAGCCACGGCGGCGGCGAGGATGCGATCGCCCGCTGCAGATCGGCCAGCACTTCTCGCGCTGGGCCACCGGCCTCTACCTTCATGGGGTAGATATTGGCCTGCACCACCTTGGCCGCCGCCGGGCCACCAATGGAAACCACGTAGAGCACCGGGCAGTCGCGAATTAAATCGACGCGGTAGGCGTTTTTGCTCTCGCTGAGGTCGGCGGCGAGGGCCGATCGCACCGCGATCAGGCGCAGGTCATCGGCGGCCAGCTGGTAGATCAAATAGCGATCGCAGGAGCCAAAATGCCCGTCCAGATTCTCGCCCTGGTTGGAAGCCACCGCGACTCGAATGGAGTTGGGCAGATCGCCTTCCTCGTAGGGCTCGATCGGTAGGGGTTGCTCACACTGGGTCTGCTCACCCCAAAGAATACGCACGGCCTCTTTAAAGGTCGAAATATCCTGGTTGTCGGCGTCTTCGCCCTCCCATTCGCCATCGACTTCGTAAATGTTGCCGAAGGCTCGCTTGAGCTGGGTGACGGTGACCTGGCTCAGCGACGCTTCCGTCAGGTCATCGCCCAGGTTGGTCTGCAGGGCCTCGATCAAATCGCCTAGGGATACGTCGGGTAAAGCCCTCGCCGCCAGGGCAATTCTAATCGCCACATCATCGGAAATGGGTTGGTTTGGCATGGGATAGACCGGGGTTAGAGGTGGGCAAGGGTTGTGGACAGGGTAGACGGGCTGTCGTCCGAGTTAGCGATCGGAGCGACGATCGCGAATTTGCGATCGCTCATCGACCCGCAGATCAAAGGGGTCGCCCGTGCCCGCAGGCGGAAAGACCCGGATTTTGGCCTGGGGGCTGAAGTCTGCCAGGGAATGGGCGATTGCCCTCATATGGCTGAGCACTCGCCAGTTGTGCAAGACATCTGAGCAATAAATCACCAGCATGGGCACCGTTGTCATGGTGATAGTCCAACTACACTCCATCAGTAGCGACTGAATCGGGCCCTCGCAGGCCTCAAAAAAAAGTTTGCTGGTCGAGATCTCGAGCTGCCGACGAAGCATCAGATCCGTCTCAGTGATGGAGTCTGGGGGGAGGTCTTCGGGCGGTAATATCAGAGGCGTCATAGGGCTGCTAGCCAGGTAAAACGATTACGCTCGGTTCCCGGCCCGGTCGGCGGCAACGGCCTGGGCAATATCTTCTGGGAACTCCTGCAAGTCGGCATCTTCTCCCGCCGGCATGGGCGAGACAAAGGTGTAGCAGGGGTCGCACTGGCCGGTGTCAAACACCTGAAGCACCCACCGGTCGGGCAAGCCCTCTACGCCAATTTCCACCACATACCATTCGCTTCCGGTTTCCCGTGTAGACAGCACTGAAAAAAAATCGTGATTCTCTGGAAGAATCTCCAAGTCCTCCATCAAGAACGACATGGCCAGGGTTTCAGCCTCGGTTGTTGGCAGCATCAGCATGGGTCTTCTCCTGTTTGATTAGTGTTGAAGGGAGCGGGGGCAGGGGATCTGGGG
>NZ_JADEWX010000291.1 GCF_015207395.1 Nodosilinea sp. LEGE 07088 | reverse complement strand
GCGGGGGGCCGGGGAGCGGGATACTCGACAACCAAGAAGTTCAGATGCAATGAGAAATTTAGCTCCCAAAGCTCCCTAGCTCCCAAAGCCTCCCTAGCTCCCTAGCCCTCAGGCTTTCTCCAGCTGACGAAAATCGAGCTGGCGGTGGAACCAGTACTGGTAGCCGCTGACGCTGGGCTGCATCGCCACCGAGAGTTTGGGCTGCACCAGGGGCACCCGAGGCATTTCCTGCCAGGCCAAACCGATGAACTCTTCCACGTTCTTCTCGTAGTCGGGTTCACCCGGTTCTGAGGCCAGGGCCGCTTCGATCATCTTGTCCATCTCGGGGTTTTTGTAGGAGCTACCGTTAAAGGTTGCATCCTGCCCGTGGTAGGCGTAGAAGAAGAAGTAATCGGGATAGTTGAGCCAGCCGCCGAAGTTGTTGATGATCATCGGGCGGCTCTTCTCGACCAGCACGGAGCGGAAGTTGGCATTGGGCACCTTCTCGATGTTGGCTTTAATGCCCAGCTCCGCCAGGGATTCTTGAATCAGCACCACGGTGGGCTCGGCCCATTCCTTGTTGCCCATGTCAAAGGCAATGGTGGTTTCAAAGCCGTTGGGATAGCCCGACTCCGCCATCAGCTTTTTGGCCATCTCCATGTCGGTTTTATAGGGCGTAGGCTGGGGCCACTCGATCGAGTCGGGCTCAAACTTGCCGTCACCGTACATGGGCACCGCCTGACCATAGAGGGCGGTATCCATGATCGCCGCGTAGGGGGTGGCATAGGCCACGGCCTGGCGCACTTTCACGTCAGCGAAGGGGTTATCTGCCCCCTTGAGCTGCGGGTTACTGTGCATGTCAAGGGAGTAGAGGCAGTTCTCGATTGGGGTCGAGATCATGGTGAACTTGCCCATGTCGGCCAGTTCTTTCTGATCTTTTTCCGATAGGTCGTAGTTGATGTCGATGTCGCCTTTTTCCAGCAGAGCGCGGCGGTTCCCGGCCTCTGGCACATTCAGCACAATCACTTCTTGAGTGGCGGGCAACGGGCCAGATTTCCAGTCGGCGAAGCGCTCTAAGACAATCCGCTCGTTGGGTTTAAACTCTTTGAGGGTGTAAGCGCCGCCGCCGGCATCGTTGTTGTTTAGCCACTCGGCCCCCCAGGGGTCTTCGGTGGTGAGGTGGGGCTTGACCAGTTCACTATTGATGATCACTGGAATCGGCACCGCCATGTCGATCATGGTGAGCTTGTCGGGCCGCAAGAACTTGACGCGGAAGGTGTGGTCATCGACGACTTCAAACTGATCGGGGCTTTCCAGCGCGCCCGCCTTCATCTGGAAGGTGGGAAAGCCGCCGATGGATACCGCGCGATCGTAGGACCACTTGACGTCGTTGGCAGTGACGGGGGCACCGTCGTGAAAGGTGGCATCTTGCCGCAGGTTAAAGGTGACCGCCATGCCATCGTCGGCCATCTCCCAGCTCTCGGCCAGCTCGGGCTCTAGCACCGTATAGTCGTAGGAGATGGCCCCGTCGGGCAGCTTTTTGGTGCCGAAGGTCATCAGCCGGTCATACATGGCCCAGGAGATGCCGTAGGCGGGGCGATTGGTGCCGACCCGGTGCAGATCGAGGCTATTGGGAAAGCCACCGCCCTGCACTACCGTCAGCTTGGCGTCGGAGACTTTTGCTCCTGAGGCCGCAGAGTCAGCGGGGGCATCGGCCGCGGGCTTAGTGCTACAGGCCTTGAGGCCATTGGCCAGGGTCAGACCGACGGTCAGACCCATACTGGTTTTGATCAAGCGTCGTCGTCGCATGGCAAAAGGGGGGTGGAGGTTAAGGGCAAAACGGCCAGAGCAAAGCTTTTCAAGAAACAGTAAAAACCGCTACAATCTGAAATAAGCTAATCATTGCTCGGCTAAAAGTTAGCGCTTAATCTACCTGCAACCTCAGCAAGATTTCAGGGAGAAATCGGGAAGAAATCGGGAAGATGATGCCCCGATTACCTATCATTTGCCCCCTAGCCCCCTGCTCCTAGCTCAAGCCCTAGCGCCTCAGACCAAATCCTGCCTGAATACCCCCGGTTCGTAGGGGCATAGCCTGCTATGCCCCTACGAGGTTCCTGATTATGAATCGGGGTTTCCAAATCGGATTTCGGATCAGATCTTCGCCTTCGCCTCGGTATAGGCTCGCCAATCGCCATAGTGAGTGATTTCGGTCTGGCCTTCGCAGAGGATAGGTTCTCCCAAGACGCCTAAGACCTCTTCTCCATTGCTCAAGCAGACTTTGCCAATGCAGAGACCGGGGGGTTCTTGCTGGAGCACGTTGACTAACCCCGCTGGTGGCACCGCCCAAACTTCGAGGGCGACGGCAGTGCCGCCAGCACTCACGCGCACCATGGCGGGATGCACATCGTTGATGGACCAGAGGCGATAGTTGGGGGTGGTGGTGGCTTGATAGAGGAAGGTTGCTCCAACATTTAAGAGGTTGTCATTCAGTTCTAAACCGCGCATCAACGTACCATTGACGGCTAATTTGAGCGTCTCGGTCATGCTATTTTTCCTCAACTGAAGGTGTGCCACAATTAGGCATTCTTGCAGATTGGCAACATGCCTGCGTTTTCTCGCTACCTCCCGACGGGGTTAATTTTGCTGGTGGGTCTAGGCACCACCCTCGCCGCGACGAGCTGGGTTAACCGATGGGAGCAGGTGTCTCGGCAGGAGGAGGTTCAAAAGCAGATTAACAACCTGACGACGGCCCTGCAGCGCACCACCAATCGCTATAGCGATTTGATGTTATCCATTGGCGACCTCTATGCGGCTAATGACAATCAGGTGGATGCCCAGGCGTTTAGCCGCCTGGTGGCCCGGGCGGTGAATAGCTATCCCGGCATTCAGGCGCTGGAATGGGCACCGCTAATTTCTGCTGCAGAACGCTCGGTCTATGAGCAACAGTTGCAGGCTCGTACCGGCCAGTCGGTAGGCATCACGGAATATCGGTTGGGGGCGCTGGTGGCGGCGGGCGATCGCACTACCTATGTGCCCGTCACCTTTCTAGAGCCCTGGGAAACCAATGAAGCGGCCCTGGGCTATGACCTGGCCTCCGACGATACGCGCCGGATGGCCTTAGAAACAGCCCGCGACACTGGCGAGTTGGCGGCGACCGGGCGCATTCAGCTGGTGCAAGAAAAAGCCAAAGATCAGTACAGCTTTCTCGTCTTTTTGCCCCTGTATGACCAACCGGCGGATACCCCGGTGGCCCGACAGCAGCAGCTCCAGGGCTACATTCTGGGGGTGTTTCGCGTGGCCGACGTGGTCGAAGCAGCCCTGGCTGATTTAGACTACGACACCGATTTTTTTATTGTGGACCAAACCGCTGCGGCCGATGAACAACTGCTGGGGTTCTACGATGCGGCTCAACGCCAGGTGATATCCAATCCCCAGGCCGAGGCACAATGGGCACAAACGGGTTCCCACGCTGGTTGCCCGACGGGAGTGGACTGCACCAGTGACCTAAATCTGGGGCAACGGGATTGGCAGTTGCGATTTTTGCTGCCTGGGCAGTTGGCGCCGCCCTGGGCGACGGTGGCGACCGCCCTGATTGGGGGGCTGCTGACAACCGTGCTGTTGGTATATCTCTCTCGCTGGCAGGCCGAACTGCGGCGTACCCGCGAGCTGAGTGAGTTGAAGCTGAGGTTGTTTTCTATGACCTCCCATGAGCTGCGTACGCCATTGAGCGTGATCAGCGTTTCGGCTCAGTCGCTGGGGCAAGACCGCGCGGTGCTGACGCCCCAACAGCAACACAATGCGATCGCTCGCATTCAAACCGCCGCCCGACAGCTGGGTCAACTGGTGGAAGACATTCTCACCCTGACCCGCGCCGAGGCCGGTCATTTAGAGGTGAACCCCGAGATTGTGGAGCTAGAGCCGTTTTGTCGCCAGGTGGTTGACCAGGTTCAGCTCCAGGCCGATCAGCCCATTTGGCTGGAGGGCAACGCCCTGCCAACCAAGGCCTATCTCGACAAAAAGCTGCTGCACTCGGTTCTGGCGAACCTGCTGGCCAATGCTGCCAAATATTCTCCGGCGGACAGCCCAGTTCGCCTGATCGTGACCACCACCGCAGAGACGCTGGAGTTCCAGGTGATCGATCAGGGCATTGGCATTGCAACCGATGACCAGGCTCAGGTGTTTAAGGCGTTTTACCGGGGCGACAACGTGGGCCAGGTGCAGGGCACTGGGTTGGGCCTGGCGGTGGTGAAAACCTGTGTTGAGCTCCAGGGCGGGAGGCTGCGGTTGCAGAGTGATGCGGCGGGGACTGCGATCGCGGCGGTGTTTCCTCGGGTGGAGTAGGGG
>NZ_JADEWX010000039.1 GCF_015207395.1 Nodosilinea sp. LEGE 07088 | reverse complement strand
TGGTTTGGTAGGATGCAGGAAACATATTGGTTTAGGGGAGCTGCACTGAGGCTCCCTATTTTTTGTCCCCTTTATTGTCTCAAAGCCCTGTACCGCATGACGTTGAGTACCCTTGTCACCCGTTAAGGTAACCAGGATTCGGTATTAACGGCCCATGACCCGACGCAAAGCCTCACAACCTCTGCCTTTGGGCCGCAATGCACCGCTGACGATATCGAGCCCCTCGACTACTGCGAACGGTGCGTTTCGGCCAGGGCGGAGAGCGTTGCCTTCTCGCCAGGTGGGCTTGAGGCCGGAACACACCCTACCGATAATCAACTTTGCGAGGGTTCGATAGAACTAAACCGATTCTCGCCCTATACCGGTTGGGGGCTCAGCTCGGGGCTGGCCTGACCGCTGACCACGGCCTCGTCTACCCCATAGTCCTCGGCCACCAGGCGGGCCGTCATCTTAGCCGACATCATCACGCTGGGGGTACCGGCCCCGGGCTGGGTGCCAGCGCCCACCAGGTATAGCCCCTGGATGTCTTCGCTGCGGTTGTGGGGGCGGAAAAAGGCCGACTGCACCAGCAGCGGCTCCAGGCCAAAGGCATTGCCCACGTGGGCGTCGAGGGTGTGTTCAAAATAGTCGGGGGTGATGTAGCTGTGGCACACCAGCCGCTCCCGCAGGTTGGGCAGGTAGCCCCGCTCGTCGAGGAAGTCGATGACGATATCGCGCAGGCGATCACCCGCCTCCGACCAGTCAATGCCCGACTTGTTGTTGGGCATGGGCACCAGGGTATAGGCCGCGTGGTGCCCCGGCGGCGCCAGGGAAGGATCGGTGAGGGTGGGGAGGTGAATGTACTGGGAAAAATCCTGAGGCAGAACCTTGCGGCCAAAGATATCTTTCAGCAGTTCCTCGTAGCGGGGGCCGAGGATGATGGTGTGGTGGCTCAGCTTGTCGGCTTCGTTACCGTCGGCCTTAAACCCAAAGTAGAGCACAAACACCGACATCGACTGCTGGCTCAGCTTCACCCGCAGGTCGCTGTTCCAGAAGCGATACTGGGGTTCGATCAGTTTGCCGTAGGTGGTGGCCCAGTCGGCGTTTGACACCACCAGGTCGGCAGCCATGGTCAGGCCATCGCCCAGGGTAACGCCCGTGGCGACTTTTTTACCCTCCCGGCGGGTGACGTTGATTTTTGTCACCGGGGCGTTGTATTTGATCGTGCCGCCCAGCTCCTCAAACTTTTTCACAAAGCCCTGCACCAGTGCCCCGGTGCCGCCCATGGCAAAGTGAATGCCCCAGGTCTTTTCGACGAAGTGGATCATGGCGTAGATGGCGGGCACCGACAGGGGGTTGCCGCCCACCAGCAGCGGCTCAAAGGTGAAGACCTGGCGCAGCTTATCGCTCTTGAAGTAGCGGCTGCTAAAGCGAAACAGGTTGCGCACGGCGTCGAGCTTGAGCAGGTCGGGGGCCACCTTCAGCATGGTGCCCACATCGCCAAAGTGGGTGTAGCCCAGCTCTAAAAAGCCCCGCTCGAAGATGGCGCGGGATTGCTCGTGGAAGCGCTGGTAGCCTTCCCAATCGCCCGGTTCGCCCAGGGCGAGAATTTGCTCGCGGGTGTGGGCCTCGTCGCCGTCGTAGTCGAAAAAGGTGCCGTCGTCAAAGTAGATGCGGTAGAAGGGCAGAATCGGCACGATCTGCACGTAGCGGCTGGTGTTGGGGCCGCCAGAGACTCCCGCTTTGATCCGCTTGTTCTCATCGACGATGGTGGCGGGAAAGTCGGCGGCGGTGAGGTTGGCGCGATCGCGCTCCAGGGAAAACAATTCCTCAATAAAGTGGGGCACCGTGATCACCGTCGGCCCCATGTCAAAGGTAAAGCCCTGCTCGCGGCGCACGTAGGCCCGTCCACCGGGGGCATCCAGCGCTTCGACGATGGTGGTATCAAACCCTAGGCTTTGCAGGCGCAGGCCCATGGCCAGCCCGCCGACACCTGCCCCGATTACGATCGCCTGCTTCCGACCCATGCTTGACTCCTGAGAGGTTCTGTTACAAACGTTAATAAATTACCCGTATTCTACTACCATAAGTTCTCCGCCGCCGGGTCAAATGCTGAGATACAGGGATCGCTAATCAAGCTCACCTTGGATACTTGAGGTGACAGAAGCATTAGCTTCTGAGCGTTGCAAGGCCTGTAGAACGGTGATCCCAACTAAATCATCATCTCGATAATGATAAATAACACTGTCCTCTAGGACGCTGTCATTGGCCTGCTGAGGCTTTTGAAAACTGATATAAAGCACATCTGCCTCGTCGTCGTAGTCGATCCACGTCCGTTTAGACGGCAATTGCAGTAAATAGGGCACTGACTGCAAGATATCTATCGCTGCCATAGGATCCCTCTTCTTAAAATTTTTCCTGGTTTTGACGTCATAAAAGCAGTGATCATGAATCCTTCTAGCTCAGCTTCCTTGAAGACTACTACTACTGATTTCTTAGAAATAGGCGTTTTGGGATATGCCCTCAGTGCAATCAGTTCTGTCTCCCATCCATCAACGATGAAATTTGGTTCGCTCAAGGTTTCGAGAACAAATTCAAGGCAACCAGCCATGTAGTCATGGTTTTCTACCACATGGGCCCACTGCTGATAGGTAATCCGTATGGGAGTTTGTGAATAAGCAATAGCGGTGTCAAGCACTCTCGAATTAGGCATGATGCAGCTATGGCTTAATTGTAGAGCTACCAATGCCGCCCCGAAGGTTCGGTTCGGGGAATTTCAGAAGCCAAAACCCACTCCCCTCAAGCCGCCACGGGCACCGGCAGCGACACCAAAAAATTCCGCAGAATTTGCATACCCGCTTCGGTCAAAATGCTCTCGGGGTGAAACTGCACCCCTTGCAGGTGGGGGTAGTCGCGGTGCTGCACCCCCATGATCGTGCCGTCTTCAACCCAGGCGGTCACTTCCAGGACATCGGGGCAGGTGGCGCGATCGATCACCAGGCTGTGGTAGCGGGTGGCCTGAAACGGATTGTCTAACCCGGCAAAGACGCCCTTGCCGGTGTGGTAAATAGGAGACGTCTTGCCGTGCATGAGTTCAGCGGCGCGCACCACATGGCCCCCAAACACCTGGCCCAGGCTCTGGTGCCCCAGACAGACGCCCAAAATCGGCAGCGTCGGGCCAAGCTGCGCCAGAATGTCGAGGGAAACCCCAGAGTCGTCGGGAGTGCCAGGGCCAGGGGAAATGACAATGCCGTCGGGCTGGAGGGCAATAATCTCATCCACCGTGATGTCGTCATTGCGAAACACCTGGAGATCGCGGGCTACGGGCAACTCAGCCCCCAGTTCGCCCAGGTATTGCACCAGGTTGTAGGTAAAGCTGTCGTAGTTGTCGATCACCAAAATCATGGGCGCACCAGGGATGAACTAGAGCTGAAGCAGTTGGGGCTGAATCACCCGCCACAGGGGCGGCAGCATGAGACAAGCGGCTACCGAGACTGAGATCAGCGCTGAGATCAGCACAGCGGCAGCGGCGCAGTCTTTGGCGATCTTAGCGAGTTCGTGGTAAGTCTGCTGCACCGTCAGGTCAACCACCGACTCCAGGGCGGTGTTGATTAACTCGAGGGTGAGCACGACGCCGCAGGTGAGGATGATCACCGCTAGCTCTACCGGGGCAAGGTGCAGCGCGATCGCCAGGCTCACCGCCAGCGTGCCGACCACCACATGGATGCGAAAGTTGCGCTGGGTGCGAAAGGCGTAAGATACCCCTTGCCACGCATACTTAAAACTCACCAGCAGATTAGTTGCCACCTGCCACGACAGCTGGCGATTGACCCCATCCATTTCAGATTCGGCCACAGGCACTACCGACTCAGATTTTTCGCTATAGAGGGTCATAGAAAAGGATCTAAATAGTCGCTTGGGTAATACGCCCCTATACCGTACCTTGGAGTGCGCATCAGGGCTAATCTAGCCTACTTTTTCCGACTTTAAGCCAATGGTTTCGAGTAATTCACCCTGTTTAGCCAGCATGGTAGCTAGGGTGGCGTCATCGGGGTGATCCCACCCTAGCAGGTGTAAGAAGCCATGGGCCGCTAGCCAGGCGGTTTCCCAGCGCAGGGAGTGGCCTGCTGACTGGGCCTGATGGGCGGCGGTATCCAGCGAAATAATAATGTCGCCCAGGTAGAGCGGCTCGGTCGCTAACAGTTCTTCGATCTGGGGAAAGTCTGTCTCTAGCGCCGCAAAGGAGAGCACGTCGGTGGGGCCGTCGAGCTGGCGAAATTGGTGGTTGAGGGCGGCGATCGCACCATCGGTCGTCAGCCTTAGTGATAGTTCATAGGCCCCGATGGGCGACCCTTTCAGAGCCATCTGCTGCCCCCACCGAGTAAACCAAACCTCCCATTCATCGGCGGTCACCACTGCGGCATCGGGGTGATCGGTTTCTAGGGCCACCTCAAGGGTCGGCCATGGCGATGCTATTGCCATGGGGTTAATGGGTCAGGTAGGCCAAACCCACCAGCAGAGTCAGCAGAGCTGTCACGGTCAGCGAAAAGTGAAACAGCGACTTGCCCCCTTTTTTGACCATGTTGCGCATGGCCAGCTTGACAAAGCTGGGGGGCGCTTCAGCGGAGGCAGACTGTTCGGCGGGCGTTGGCCCTAGGGTAGATTGGTCTTGGCTCATGGGAAATGTTTCATGACTGAACAGCTTTAATGTACCGGGTTTTCTCACTTGCGCCTCTACCGGAAGCGGCATTGGCCATATAGAATGCCACGGACGTTTGGGCTCAAGCGCGGAACACCTGATCTGCCGTTAGCTTCAGCTCTGGAAAAGTTGGTCTCTGGCCATGTCGGGAGAGCTAAGATCATGATGGCATAGGCCGCTATGCTCTAGACCAGAATCTAGATCTCCCTATGGAGGTATGCTATGACCCCACAACTCGAAGCCGCCATCGCTGCCATTCAGCCGCTCTCACCCACAGAGCGTCTACAACTGCTGCAAATTCTCACCCAAAGCGATTCAGTCTCAAATTCTCAACCCGACATCAAAGTACTTAGTGCCCAGTTTTGGCAAGGCATTTCACTCCAGCAGCTACGCGCTACCCAAAACCCCTCGACCGTTCATAGCCTAAAAGATCTCGCTGCTGACTTTTGGCCCGCAGAAGACTCAATTGAGGATTTCCTTGCCTTTCTGCGAAAGCAACGCCAAGAAGCGAGCTAGCTGAAAGTCTATCTACGGCTCATTACACCCCCACCCTAGTGACCAACTGGCAGAGTTTGGCGAGGCGTCTCAATCGTCTAGAGCTGCCATGAAGTCGTCGACTGAGCCGAACTGAACGTGGCCTTGGGCAAACTCGTGGCGAACGTCGGCAATGCTCTGGCCAAGTTCTTGGCGGCGCTGATCTGCAAGTCTTTTTTGCAGCAGAGTTAGCACGGCCTCTCGATCTTGCAGGGAAAGAGACTCGACCGCATCAATGGCTCTTTGGAGGGCTGAGATCGGTTCAGGCATAGATTTGGCGCATTCGCTGGATGGGGCGATCGTAGCACTGGTACGGGATGAATCACATCTAAATGCGGCAGTCCCCAATCTATCTCTCTAGGCCGTAAACTAAAGGCTGTAACGGCTTGAGGGTCGCCCTACTATGGTGAGCAGCGCTGGCGTTAGGGAATCCATCACGACACTAAACGACCTGCAACTGCGACTGGTGCAGACCCAAAACGTTGATTTTTTCTCTGAATGGGTGGATGACCTGCCGCCTTTGACGACTCAGCAGCAGGTGGGGATTGAGCGCATCAAGCAGCGCTACGACTATCACCGCGCCGATGGGTTGTTGCTGGAGGGCACCATCAATCTGGTGGTTGTAGCGCCATTGCTGGAACTGCTGGATTTCATTGACCCGCCTTTTCGTCTCAAGTCGCCTCATGGAATTGCTATAGAACTCGAAGACCCCGACGAAACCGTGCGGGAGTGTTATTGACGTACTGGTCTTGCAGGAGCGGCTGTGGATTTTGACGGTGGAGTCTAAGCGCACCAGCATTTCTGTGCCAGCGGCGTTGCCTCAGCTGCTGGCCTACATAGCAGCCAACCCCGACCAGCAGCAGCCCAACTATGGCATGGCTACGAATGGGGATGAGTTTGTGTTTTTGAAGCTGGGTGCTGGGCTGGAATACGATGCTTCTCGTTCTTTTTCGCTGTTTCCTCAGCGTCATGAGCTAGGGCAAGTGGCCCAGATTCTCAAGGCTTTGGGACAGAAAGTCTTGGGGCAGTGATTCTTTCCTAACGCTGACGATAAGGAGGGATGTCAGGCATCGGTGCAGGCATTGGAGAAACATTAGTTGAGCCAGAACTTGGAAGCACATTACTTGAGCCAGAGTATTGAGGCACTGGGAAATAGCCGCTGTAAGGTAAATCGCATCCGAATTCGTTGTAGTGGTCCTTAGCAAGGGACATAACCTTAAAAGCACTTTCTCCTAAATCATTCAACACGACCAGCATATCGTTTGCAAAGCCGCCAATACACTTGTTTGACCCAAAGCGTTCCACGAGCCTTGATAAAGCTTCTCTCCCTGTCTGTACATCCCATACTGCGGCAGCCTCATGCAGCTCTCCCCAATTTTGATTGGCATAGACGTTATAATTTGAAGCCTCTCTAAAGGACGGAATGTCTCCAGGCTGAATATCTCTAAGAACATTCGAATTAAGAATCTCAATAACACCTATGCGCACCATGAAATCCAATTCATCTGTGACGTCTTCCTTGTCTTCATTCTGTTGAAGCACCTCTCTTATCAAAGAGTATTCAAATTTCTTTTCTTCGAGTTCGATGGCTTTGTCTCCTTCAACTGATGCCGTCTGAACCCCTCCAATGAAGCCCAGGAAAGACCCAAAAATAGCTGCTATTGCTGGGACTATAAAAGGTAATGTACCTTTGATAAGACTTTCAGGCTCAGGTTTTTTCATGCTTCACTGCGAGGGCTAAATGGGTCAGTCTAATTAATATGAGGCTTATGAAAACATTTACAGTCGCTCGAAATATACTATTTACAATAGTTCAAGAAAGTTTATTCTTTGAACATGTAGAATTCCGCGTGAATCGTGGAAAGCCGTGGCGCAGGCATCTCGCCTACACAGGTAAGATCCATTCCTACCTACATGAATCAGTTCGGATTACTATGCAAAACCTCATCCCCGTCAGGGAAAACGACGTCCTCATAAACCTGGGGCAAGGCAATCTCCATGTCTACACTGTCGAGCATCAGACTGTCCTCAGCGGCGGCTCCAGAAACCTCACCCATCGTAGTCACCAGCTCCCAGTTGTCTCGCTCGTTGCGGCGGTAGCACTCCACCAAAATGCGATCGGGGTCGATCAACACATAGTCTTGCAGGGTTTCGATCTGGCGATCGCGACGAAACTTGTAGCCGCGATCGCATTCAGTACCTGATCGACCAGCTAGCCGAAATGCCCGACGCCCAGACCCTGCCGCCCCAGGTTTGGATCGATCTGGCCAACGCCGATGCCAACCGCCCCGAAGACGATTGCTGGGCAGGCCTGGCCCGAGACGCCCTCACGACCACGGAGACCCCCGACTATACCGCGCCACAATAGCCACCAAGTGTTCCCGGTCCGCTAGACAGTCTGCTCCTGAAGCACCTGATTTTCCTGGCGCAGGTAGGCCTGAATGAAGGCTTCTAGCTCCCCAGCCATAACGTCGTCGATCGCCGTCGTCTCCACCCCAGTGCGCAGGTCTTTAACCATCTGGTAAGGGTGAAACACGTAGTTGCGAATCTGGGCTCCCCAGCTGGCTTCGACCATGTCGCCGCGAATTTCGGCGATCGCCTGGGTCTGCTGCTCTTGGGCAATGATCAGCAGCTTGGCCTTGAGGATGATCATGGCCTTTTCGCGGTTTTGCAGCTGCGATCGCTCCTGGGTACAGCGCACCGAGATGCCCGTCGGTAGGTGAGTGATCCGCACCGCCGTTTCCACTTTGTTGACATTCTGACCGCCCGCCCCGCCCGATCGCGAGGTCTTAATCTCCAGGTCTTTGTCAGGAATCTCCAGCTCAATATTTTGGTCGAGGATGGGCATCACCTCTACCCCGGCGAAACTGGTCTGGCGCTTGCCGTTGGCGTTAAAGGGCGAAATGCGAACTAGGCGATGGGTACCCTTCTCAGACTTCAGGTAGCCGTAGGCATAGCGCCCGGTAATCTCCAGGGTGGCCGACTTCAGCCCGGCTTCTTCTCCTTCGGATATCTCTACTAAGTGGGCTTTGAATCCATTTTGCTCGGCCCAGCGGGTGTACATGCGCAGCAGCATCTCGGCCCAGTCTTGGGCATCGGTACCTCCGGCTCCGGCGTTGATGGCCAACACCGCGCCTTTCTTGTCGTAGGGGCCAGCGAGAAGCTGCTGTAGCTCCCACTGATCTAGCTCGTGGCCGAGGCTGGTGACGGTGGTCTGAGCCTCTTGCAACAGCGCTTCGTCCTGATCCTCTTGCAGCAGTTCGAGGATGGCGATGGTGTCGTCAAGGCTGGTTTGCCAGCCAGTCAGTTGGCTCAGGTTGGCTTTATAGTCGCTCAGCTCTTGTAGGGTGTCCTGGGCCTGGCTCTGGTCATCCCAAAAGTCGGGCTGGGCCGCCACCTGCTCTAGGTCTTGAATGCGGGCTTCGAGGGCAGGAATGTCAAAGATAGTCCTGGGTTTTACCCAGGCGATTGGTGAGTTCGTCAAGCTCGCGCTTGAGGTCGGTGGTGTCGATCATGGTGTTTTGTAGTCAACTTGGAAATTCACTATAGCGAATCTTGGGGTGGTGCCTTTCCTAGGCTGGATGGGCTATCATCGCCTGAACGCAACTCCGCATCTTATGCGCTATGCAACTTACCCTAGACGATGAAAAAACCAAGGCGCTGCTGACCGAAGCCTTGGTAGAGATGCTACAGCAGAAGCGCGAGGTCTTCTACGAGTAAGACTAGGCTGGCTGAGCGAAGCCGTTCGCCCTGCGTCTCCCAAAGGGAGAAAGCCAAAACTCACCCGAGATGTCCCCTAGCCCCTCTGGGGCGGCTGCGCCAACGACTCCGCTCAGGAGACGGTTACAGTTTGCGAGTCCCTGTGCGAAAAAACAGACTCCATACCCCCGTCCCACATCAATATTCAAACGAAAATTTTCCAGTGGGAGATAAAGCAAGATTCGATAGGCAGTCGGCGTAGTTCAGATAGCTGCCGCCTTTGCGCCAGCCCAGGACAACGGCTAGGCCTGAAAGCCCACCGCAGTGGAGTCCGCAGTTAGAACAGTTGCCCCGTGAGCGCCACCGCTGGGGTCAGCATCACCACCTCCTGGCTATCGACAATAAAGCCAGGAATATTGAGGCTGGTGAGCACAGAGAGCGTTGAAGCTGCGCCTTCCACATTGGGGCTGTGGGCGATCAGCAGGTAAGCGCGCTGACGGTGGACGGCCAGACCAACCGCCTGCCCCACCTGACGCTGAATTTCGATCGCAGATTCGGGCTGGTACTGATAATCGACCAGCACCGCAAACCCAGTGCCAAGGGGCTGGGGCGAATAGGTCGTCGTGGCCGTGGCAGTACTGGTAGCCGTTTCATTGGCAGGGGGGGTCTCGGTGGCAGGGGGCGTTCCTGCTGTTGGTGCCGTTGTGCCTGTATCAGCGGTTGGCGGGGTCGGTTGAGCGGCGGTGGTAGCCGGACGGGCAACAAAGGCCTGAAAGCCTTCGACTTCGGTCATGTACTGGGCCCAGGCGTTGGCATTCTCCAGGTTGTTAAAGCCGCCAGCCCTCACCACCGTATCGTTGAGGTAGTCGCAAACCAAAACCGTGCTGTTCGATGGCAAGAGATCCTGCACTCGCTGGCGTTCGGCTTCGGTGTTGCTTCGCACCAGCAGTAGGTACTCGTTGGTGGCGGGGGGTGGGCAGGGCGGAAAATCGGCCTGGGCTTGAGCCGTCTGCCAAGACCCGGCCAGCGGCCCTAATATTAAGCCCAGAGCTAGTGCCCCGGATCTGGCCCAATGCCGCCATAAATTTTGTTTGCGTGCGCTGCTCCGTATCAAACCCTGTGCCATTGCGTTTGTTAGTGCCATAGTCTGCCAGCGATTCTAGCCTAAACCAGCGATCGCGGGGCAGCGATTCTAAGTTTTGATCCAATTGAATCGTGAGCAGAGGCTAGGAAGCCACCGCCTCCAGCGATGCCAGGGGGTCGGGAATGGTAGCCGAGGGGGCTTCAAACTCTCCGGTGGCCACATATTCAAACCGTAGCTTGACCCAGGTAATGAACTGTTTACTGGTCGATACCAACGCCACGGCGGGCTGGGGGCAGTTGGCCTTAACGCTGGCCAATGCCGGGGAGTCTAGAAAGGCCGGCGACTTCACTAGCCAAAAATCTACTTCCTGTTCCTGTTCTTGGTAGTGGCGGTGGCGTTCTTTGAGCACTTCGGTCAGGGGTTCTTCTTCGAGCAAAAATTTCTGGCTGGCAACGGCGTAGTAGTAGGTGGTCATTGGGAGAATCTCCTGTGTTGTAGAAAGATGAGAAAGATCGGGGGCGATGAAGGATGGTAAGAAGGGTAGGGGGTGACGAAGGCAAAATTGAGAATTCAAAGTTCAAGATTTTGCCTGCTCAATTTTGCATTTTGCGTGCGTCCATCCTCCATGCCCCATCTTCCTAACTCTTCATCACTCAAATCAGCGCTTTCATCTCGCGGACGGCTCGCTCTAGGCCAACTAGAACGGCACGACTGATGATGCTGTGGCCAATGTTTAACTCCTCGATGCCGGCGATGCGGGCGACTGGAACCGTATTCCAGTAGGTGAGGCCATGGCCCGCGTTGACCCGCAGCCCCAACCCCTGGGCCTGCACTGTGCCCTGGGTGAGAATGTCGAGTTCGCGCTGGAGTTCGTGCGCTTGGGTGGCCTCGGCGTAGGGGCCGGTGTGCAGCTCGATAACCTGGGCGCCGCTTTGGGCCGAGGCTTCGATTTGGTCGGCGTCGGCGTCGATAAACAGGCTGACTGGAATCTCTGCGCCCTGTAGGGTGTGGACTACGGCCTTGATGCGATCGAGCTGACCAGCAATGTCGAGCCCGCCTTCGGTGGTGACTTCCTGACGGCGCTCGGGTACCAGGGTGATGTAGTCGGGGCGCAGGTCAAGGGCGATCGCGACCATTTCGTCGGTGGCGGCCATCTCC
The DNA here is from genome assembly GCF_015207395.1 of Nodosilinea sp. LEGE 07088. Classification (GTDB taxonomy): domain Bacteria; phylum Cyanobacteriota; class Cyanobacteriia; order Phormidesmidales; family Phormidesmidaceae; genus Nodosilinea. The sequence goes on along the minus strand of NZ_JADEWX010000039.1, from coordinate 27,868 downwards.
AGGTTGAGATGGGTGCGCACGGTCTGCCGTAGCAGGCGCACGTCTCGGTCTTGAATGTGGCGGCGGTCTTCGCGCAGGTGAACGGTAATGCCATCGGCCCCGGCTAGCTCGGCCAGCACCGCTGCCGCTACCGGGTCGGGCTCAACGGTACGGCGAGCCTGGCGCAGGGTGGCAATGTGGTCAATGTTAACTCCCAGGGTAGGCAAGCGATCGCTCCCAAACGATGACAGAATCTACAGTGTACGATCCTACCCTACTGGCTGGCTGAGCTAAAAGTCGATGGAGCGAATTAAGGGGGCAGGGGCAGAGGCGACAGGCAGAGGTTCGACGACAGCTCCCTGGGGGGCCGCCCCATCGGCGGCATTGACAATCGCCCCCAATACTGGCAGATCGTCGCTCTCTAACAGCTGCTCTAGCAGGGCTTCAAGCACGCTTTTGTCGGTATAGCCGGGGCGAGTCACCAGCAGCAGGCCATCGCTAGCAGGCCCCAGGAGCAGGGCGTCGTTGCTGCGGCTTAGGGGGGGCGCGTCGATCAGCACTAAGTCAAAGCGGGCCCGAACATCGGCCAAAAACTGACCCATCTCGCTCGATTCTAAAACCGCCGCCGGATGCGGCTGGGGGCCAGGGCTGGGAGCCAGGTAGAGGTTTTCGACCAGGGGCACCAGCTGAATGGGTTCCTGCTGCCGCCCGGCATAGTAGTGCAGCGGTTCAGCGATCGCCCCTGGGTCGAGCCTTACCCCCAGGCGGGAGGCGCAGGAGGGCTGGCGCAGGTCGGCCTCTACCACCAGGGTGCGGCGACCGGCCCGAGCGGCGGCAATACCCAGGTTAAAGGCGCTGGTGGTTTTGCCCTCCCCGGCTCGACTGCTGACCATCAGCACCACCCGTGGCGAGGCCCCGGCCTCAGATTGGGTACCTGCCCGCCGCAGGCTGCTGCGCAACCGTTCATAGATGTCGAGTTCTGGGGTTTGGGGCTGGTAAAGCATGGGCCAGCCCTGGGCAGACGTAGCAACCAGGGCTGGCACCCGGGCCAGCATCGGCACGTCTTGGTCGAGCAAAATGCCTTCGATCTCTTCGGCGGTGCGGGCAGTGCTGTCGAGTAGATCGAGCAAAAAGGCCACCGCCCCAGCGGCCACAACCGCCAACAACCCGCCCACGGCCATGACGACGATGGGGTTGGGCGGCAGGTCGGTCTGGACGGTGACGGTGGGCGGTTCAGCGATAGTTAGGCTACTGACGGTTTCGGCGACGGCGGCCTCGGCGTCGATGCGCTTGGCCTGAATTTGGTCGTAAAGAGCCTGGTTGAGGGCCACCTGCTGAGCCAGGCGATCGCGCTCTAGCTGCTTGTTGGGCAGGCTGGCGTACTGCTCTCGCAGCTGGCCATCGGCCTGGTTGAGCGCCTGCTGCTGGTTAGCCAGGGCAGCGCGCTGGGCGCTGAGGGTAATCAGCTGGTTAGCTAGAGCAGCGCGGGCCGGGTCGAGGGTGCTGTTGCGGCGCACGTCGCTGACGCTGGGGAGGGCGGCCAAGTCTTGCCCACCGACGACTTCCTGGGCGCGCTCGGCCAGCAGGGTGTTGTAAACAGACAGATCGTGGCGGAGATCCTGCATGTCGGGGTGCGCCTCTCGCAGGGTAGGGGCTAGCAGCTTAAGCGCCGTTTCGGTCTCTAAGATCAGCAGTCGCAGTTCAGCAATAATCGGGTCGGCGCTCAGGGCTGAGGCCGTCAACGCCTCTCCCGGCGTCAATCCCAGCTGCTGTTGCAAGCTCTGAATCTGGGAGTCGAGGCCGGCTAGGGCAATTTGGTTTTGGCGCTGCTGCTGCTGCCCCCCAGAGATCGCCCCCAGCAGACTACCGTCGAGGGCCGCCTGAATGGCAGGGCCTTCGGTGCGATCGTAGGCTTCGAGAGCCTGTTCGGCGGCGGCTAGGTCGGCTTCTACAGCAGGCAGTCGCTCGTCTAGGGCGCTGACAATGGCCCCCAGGCGAGCCCGGTTGGTCACTCGGCTGAGCTCCACCATGGCCTCAAACATCAGCGTCAGCACCGCTTGAGCCTCGTCGTCGTCAGCCCCGCGAAAGATCACCGTAACCCGCTGCACCTGATCTTCCTCGCCCTCTAGCGTGACGCTAGTGCGGTTGCGCAGGGTTTCTGGCTCCAGGTCAATTCCCCGCCGGCCCAGTTCTTGCGAAACCTGCTGCAGCAACACATCGGCCAGCAAAAACTGCTCCGAGATAATCCCCTGCCCCCGCTGCTGCACCTCATTACCAATCGTCGTCAAGGCCACCAGGGGCGCATTTTGCACCAGTACTCCCTCGGCTCGATACTGGGGTGGCGGCGGCGGTTGCAGGGCCACCACCGCCGAAATGCCCAAAATACCGGCGAAGGTGGCCAGGCTAGGCCACTTATAGCGGTCTAGGGCCAGCAGATAGCGTTTAATGACTGGAGAAACCATCGTCGTCGTTGCCTAGGGCCTAAATAATGAGTCTGCCGCATTGCTCAGGGAGTCGAAAAAGAGTAAAAAGCCCAGCACATCTCGAAAAGGCTGAGTAAACGTGTTCAGGGTATAGCTAACCCGGGCCAGCAGGTTGCGATCGACCACCAAAATATCGTTCTCCTGAAGGGGGATGTTTTGGCTCGGGTCACCGTTCACCGCCGCCGATGCATCTACCATCAGGGTATCGGCTGTACCGGTTTCGGGGTTAAAACGCAGTACCGCAATCCGATTGTAGGCAGCCAGGTCGGGGTTGACCCCCGCCACCGCCAGGGCGTCGAGAAAACGGCTGCCGTTGCGCAGGGTAATGGCCCCAAACTGGGCCTCGATACCCCGCCCCCCAGAAGCGCGGTTGAGCACCCGCACGGTAATTTCGGGCCGGGCCAGGGTTGAGGTGGCCACCAGGTCGCGATTGTAGGCCTCTACTGCCGCCGGGTCTAAGCGGGGCACCATCACCACATCGCCGTCCTGGAGCTGCACCTGGGGAATCGGATTGCCCTGGAGCAGCGGCGTGTACAGGTCTATGGTGCGGGTCAGCGTTTCGCCATTTTCCAGCGATCGCTCGACCTCAATCTCCCGCAAGTCTGCCAAGACGGTTGCCCCCCCGGCGGTCAACAGTGCCACCGAGAGCTGCGGTGCCTGTAGGGGGTATAACCCTGGCCGGGGCACTTCTCCTACAATGGTGATTTCTACGGGCCGCTGGGCGGTGAGAATGAGCGATACATCGGGCTCGACCACGTACTGGTTGTAGGCGGTGTAGAGCGCCTCGCGGGCCTGGTCGAGGGTGAGTCCGGCCAGGTTGACGGTGCCCGCCAACGGCATTACCACGTTGCCTTGAATATCGAGGGTGGCCGGAAAGCTCAGATCGGGGAAGCTCGGTACCCCGACAAAAATGCCGTCCCCTGGCCCCAACCGATACTGGTCAAACGCTGCTGTCGGGTCTTCATCTCCTGGCCTTAGCCCCCTGGGCAGAACGGGGGATTGAGCATCGAGGGGGGCCGGGGCTTGGGCCAGGGCCGGCAGCCCCAAGGCTGCGATCCACAGCCCAACTAGACCACAGCAAATGCGTTGGCCCCAGCACTGGGTTGAACCGCGTAACACCATAGGATCCATTACGTAATGCTTTGCCCACCGGCAGTACACCTCATATTGCCCCATTTTTCTGGCGGCGAGCCAAAAAAATGGCGACTCAGCGCCGCTGTGGTAGGCTGCCTCCATCTTCTCAAGCATGGGTTAGTCAGAGATGTGCGGATTTAGGCATGGGGATATTGGGCCTAGGCGATGATTGCGCTGCGTTGCCCACTGTGCCATAGCGATCGCTGGCGTGAGATACACCGCGATGCTCCGTGCCAGGCTCGGCCGGGCCAACGCACCTACTACCGCTGTGGCCAGTGCAACCTGATTTTTGTCCATGCCGACGATTTTCTTTCGCAATCAGCCGAAAAAGCCGAGTACGATCTGCACCAAAACTCTCCCCAGGATGAGGGCTATCGTCGTTTTCTCAGCCGCCTAGCCAATCCGTTAATCGCCCGTCTGGCCCCCGGCTGCGATGGGCTTGACTTTGGTTCTGGCCCTGGGCCAACCCTGTCGGTCATGCTCGCAGAGGCGGGTCACCATGTCGCCCTCTACGACCCCTTCTACGCTAACGATGCCCAGGTGTTTGATCACCAGTACGACTTTGTGACGGCCACCGAGGTGGTCGAGCACCTGCGCCAGCCGCGCCTGGAATTGGATCGACTGTGGGGCTGCCTGAAACCGGGCGGTACCCTGGGGCTGATGACCAAGCTGGCCCGCGACGATACCGCCTTTGCCGGTTGGCACTACCACCGCGATCGCACCCATATTTGCTTCTTTTCGGTGCAGACCTTTGAGTGGCTGGCGGCGCTGTGGCCCGCCCACCTCACCCTGCTGGAGCAAGACGTGATTTTGCTGCGCAAGCCAGAGACCTCCGGGATTGCTGGGCAGTAGCCAAACTCCCCAGCCAGCCGGGTATCCCCCTGAGTTCCCTCGTGAGTCAGTCACCGCGTCGCCGCCGTTCTACTAGCCGCCTACCGTCGATTCCACCTTGGCGTCTTCTGCCTCGGGTATAGGCTCAGGCTCTGGGGCGTCGGGTTCTCGATGGCTAAACACCAATGCTCCCTCCGCTAGATCCACAACGATGGTGGCACCCGGGGTAAAGGCAGCCTCTAGAATCTGGGTGGCGATGGGGTTTTCGAGCAGCCGCTGAATCGCCCGCTTTAGGGGGCGAGCCCCATAGACCGGGTCATAGCCACTCTGGGCGATGAAGTCGATCGCCGCGTCAGACATCTCCAGCCCGATCGCCTGATCGGCCAAACGGCGCTGCACCCGCTGTATCTGCAGCGCAACAATTTTGCGTAGCTCGGCCTTGCGCAACGAGTGGAAGAGAATCAGATCGTCTACCCGATTGAGAAACTCGGGGCGAAACTGCTTTTGCAGCGCCTTGAGCACCTGGGTACGCATGTCGTCGTAGCGGTCGTCGTCGCCGCCCAGCTCCAAAATCAGGTCGCTGCCGATGTTGCTGGTCATGATCACCACGGTGTTGCGGAAATCGATTCGGTGGCCCTGGGAGTCGGTGATGCGGCCATCGTCGAGCACCTGCAGGAGAATATTGAATACGTCGGGGTGGGCTTTTTCCACCTCGTCGAGCAGCACCACCGAGTAGGGGTGACGGCGCACGGCTTCGGAGAGCTGGCCACCGTCTTCGTAGCCGACGTAGCCCGGCGGTGCCCCCACCAGCCGCGACACAGCGTTTTTCTCCATATACTCCGACATGTCGATGCGAATCAGCGCGTCTTCGGTGTCGAAGAGAAACTCAGCCAGGGCCCGGGCCAGCTCAGTCTTGCCCACCCCGGTCGGCCCCATGAATAGGAAGGAACCCAGGGGACGGCCCTGGTCGTTCATGCCCGCCCGAGCCCGGCGAATGGCGGCGGCGACGGCCTCGACGGCTTCGTCTTGGCCGATTACTCGCTCGTGCAGGTGGCCTTCGAGCTGGAGTAGCTTCTGCCGCTCTGACTCCATCAGTCGGTTGACCGGAATGCCCGTCCACTTGGCGACAATTTCGGCGATATCGGCCTCGGTCACCTGCTCTCGCAGCAGAGTGGTGCCCTGAGCCTGAATTTCAACCAGCTGGGCCTCTAGGGCTTCGCGATCGCGCTGAATAGCCTCCAGTCGACCGTACTTGAGCTGGGCGGCTTTGTTGAGGTCGTAGGCCCGCTCGGCCTGCTCGATCTGCAAGCGAATCTGGTCTTCTTCTTCTTTCAGGGCGTTGATAGCGTCGAGGGCCTGTTTTTCGCCCTGCCACTGGCCGCTGAGGGCCTGCTGTTTGGTCTGGAGCTCGGCAATCTCTTGCTCGATGCGGCCCAGGCGCGATCGCGAGGCACCGGAGGCCGAACCGTTTTCGGCTTCCAGCGACAGCTTTTCCATCTCCAGCTGCATCAGGCGGCGATCGATGCCCTCTAGCTCCTCGGGCTTGGAGGTGATCTCCATCTTCAGCTTGGCGGCGGCTTCATCTACCAGGTCGATGGCCTTATCGGGCAAAAATCGATCTGAAATGTAGCGGTCAGAGAGCACCGCCGCCGCCACCAGGGCGCTGTCGGCGATTTCGACCCCGTGGTACGACTCGTAGCGCTTCTTCAACCCCCGCAAAATTGAAATTGTGTCGTCGGCGCTGGGCTGCCCTACATACACCTGCTGAAAGCGACGCTCTAGGGCGGCATCTTTTTCGATGTGCTTGCGGTACTCGTCCAGCGTTGTCGCGCCAATGCAGCGCAGCTCGCCTCGGGCCAACATGGGCTTCAGCAGGTTGCTGGCATCCATGGTGCCCTGGCCAGCCCCAGCCCCCACCACCGTGTGCAGCTCGTCAATAAATAGAACGATCTGTCCGGCGGAGTCGGTGACATCTCGCAGTACCGATCGCAGCCGCTCTTCAAACTCACCGCGAAACTTGGCTCCGGCAATGAGCCCACCAATATCCAAGGAAATCAGGGTGCGCCCCTTCAGCGACTCGGGCACTTCGCCGTTGATGATGCGCTGGGCCAGGGCCTCTGCGATCGCGGTCTTGCCCACCCCCGGCTCGCCAATTACCACCGGGTTATTTTTTGTGCGGCGCGACAGCACCTGTATCACCCGGCGAATTTCGTCATCGCGGCCAATGACAGGGTCAAGCTGGCCATCGCGGGCCATCTGGGTGAGATCAATGCCAAATTTTTCCAGCGCTTCGTACTGCTGTTCGGGGTTTTGGTCCACCACCTTCTGGCTACCCCGCACCGCCTGCACGGCGGCCATGAGTTCTGGGCCTTCCACATTAAAGCCCCGCAGCAGGCGACGGCCAATGCGCTCGTCTTCTTGAAAACCCAGCAGCAGGTGCTCGACAGAGATGAACTTATCTTTGAGGGTTTGCTGGGCGGCTTTAGCCTGATCGAGCATGCGATCGAGGCTTTGGCCCAGGTAAAGGTTGCTGTCGAGACCAGGGCGCACGCGAGCCTGGCGCTTAGCAAAGGTTTCTAGCTCGTCGAGCAGTAGATCGCAGTCGAGGTTGGCTTTGGCTAGAACTTTGTGGGCCAGCCCGTCTTCTTCTTGGTCGAGCATGGCGATGATCACATGCTCGACTTCCATATACTGATGTTTGCAGCGGCGCGCCACATCCTGGGCTTCAACAATGGCGTCCCAGGCTTTAGCGGTAAATTGATCCGGATCGGTTGGCTGCATAGTCTCCGTGGCAGGCGAGCTTAAGCTTTGCTTTTTGTAACGGTTGGACGTTCAGTATATCAGGTGGGTGCTGAGGCTGAAGTTGGCAATCGGTGATGGCTAACCGTTGGAGTAGAGCATAGGCCAGATGGATTTAACCAAACAGGCTAAAGTGCTTCGCGGCGGTCACGGCCAGTCAGCCATGAATGGCCCTATTTTTAGTTTAGATTGATGCTTTAGCGATGCCATTTTGTCACGCCCCCAGGCTTGTCGATCAGCGTAATGCCCGACGATTGCAGCAGATCGCGGATGCGATCGCCCTCCGCAAAATTCTTCGCTGCCCTGGCCTCGCACCGCTGGGTTACTAGCTCCTCGACTTCGTCATCTGACAGACCTTCTTGTGAGGAGTTGTTACGAGAAGAACCATCCTCAGAAGAACCAGGTTCGCTGATATCTGCTTCAAGTCCCAGAACCTTCGCCAGTTCAACTAGCGTTATCCATCGTTGCTGAAGTGCTAAAGGACTTTCATCAGGACTTCCTTCATGCATCCTTAAGTTGGCAGCACGATTCAAAGACTTCGCTAAATCCAAAATTACAGCAAGAGCAACGGGAGTATTAAAATCATCATCCATAGCCTTCTGGAAGGCTTCAACGGGCTCGGTCAACAGGTCTTGATCATTTTCAGGGGAACCCGCTGGAAATATTCCTGGAGTCCATTCTGAATAATTGCTGTCCCAGCCGTCTGCCTCACTGTAGTTTTGACGATAACCAAAGAGTAAGGCTCTTTGTAGTAATGTGACCCAAGTACCTTGAGCAGACAGCATTGCGCTTTCTGTAAAATCTACAGGCTTACGATAAGAAGCTTGTAATAGAAACAGCCGTACCGCCATCGGGTTAGGGGCGTTGGGTGCATCCAGCAGATCCCGAATGGTGGTGAAGTTGCCGAGGGATTTTGACATCTTCTCGCCGCCCACGTTCACCATGCCGTTGTGCATCCAGTATTTAGAGAGGGGATGGCCCGTAGCCGCCTCCGACTGGGCGATCTCGTTCTCGTGGTGGGGAAAGACCAGGTCGCTGCCGCCCATGTGGATATCGATGGTGTCGCCCAGACGCTCACGAATCATGGCCGAGCACTCGATATGCCAGCCCGGTCGGCCCGGCCCCCAGGGCGATTCCCAGAAGGGTTCGCCTTCCTTGGCACCTTTCCACAGGGCAAAGTCGAAGGGGTCGTGTTTGATCGACTCTTCTGCCGTCACCCGACCGCTGGCCCCGGCCTGCATGTCGTCTAGTTTGCGGCCCGAGAGCTTGCCGTAGCCGTCGAACTTACGCACGGCATAGTACACGTCGCCATTGGCGGGATAGGCGTAGCCCTTTTGCTCTAGCTCACTGATCAGCCGCTGAATGCCGTCTAGAGTTTTGGTGGCATAGGTGTACTCGTCGGCCTCCATAACGTTGAGCCGGGCGATATCCTCGAAATACGCCTGGGTGTAGTGCTCGGCCACGGTCTGCATCGAGGACTTCTCAGCCTTGGCCCGGTTGAGAATTTTGTCGTCGATATCGGTGAAATTTTGCACGTAGTGGACGGCGTAGCCCCGCCACATTAGATAGCGCCGCACCGTGTCCCAGGCCACGTAGCAGCGGGCGTGGCCCAGGTGCGAGTAGTCGTACACCGTGACGCCGCAGCAGTACATCTTCACCCGACCCGGCTCGAGGGTTTCGAGGGGTTCCTTGTGGCGAGTCAGGGTGTTGTAGAGAACGACGCTCATGGCAGGGGCGCAAAATGCCCATTATAAAGGGACGATAACAGAACGATTCAACACCGAAACTGCCCCTGGCGCAACGGCGATGCATTTGACCCATGGCGCTACCTGCCCTAGGGCGATGGCACTCTAGAGCGATTAAACTATAGAGCCCTGTTGCTAAAACTACCCATGCCCCAGGCTACTTCTCTGGCTGCTGACGACCTTGAGGCCTATTTTCAGCGCATTGGCTATGGGGGCAGTCGCGCTCCCACTCTCGCTACCCTACAAGGCATTCACCAGCGCCATCCCCAGGCGATCGCCTTCGAAAACCTGAGCTCGTTTTTGGGTCAGCCCGTCGATCTAGAGCTCCCCTCGCTGGTGCAAAAGCTAGTTTACGGGCAGCGGGGTGGCTACTGCTTTGAGCAAAACGGACTGCTGAAATCGGTGCTGACCACCCTGGGGTTTCAGGTTACGGGGTTAGGGGCGCGGGTGCTGTGGCAGCTGCCCCCCGACACTCTCACCCCCCGCAGCCACATGGTGCTGCTGGTGGATCTGGAGGGTGAACCCTACCTTGCGGACGTGGGCTTTGGGGGATTGACCCTGACCGCTCCGCTGCGGCTGATTCCCAACGTGGAGCAGGAGACTCCCCACGAGCCATTTCGCCTGATTCAGTCTGAGGGGTTCTGGGTGCTCCAGGCGCAGATCGCCCAGGACTGGAAACCGCTGTACCAGTTCGATTTGCAGCCGCAGTATGCCTGTGACTATGGGGTGAGCAACTGGCATGTGGCGACCCATCCTGCCTCTATTTTTGTGACGGGCCTGATGGTCGCTCGGGTAGACGGCGACTCTCAACTTGGCAGGCTTCGCCAACGCCGCTACGGCCTGCGAAATACCCAGCTTGCTACCCACTACATGACCGGGCAGACCGAAAAACGCCAGCTCACCTCGGTCAATGAATTGGAGGCGGTGCTAACCGATATTTTCCGGCTGAAGCTGCCCGAAAATAGTGATTTCACTCGCTTATTTGAGTCCTAGGGCATGGGTGAAAACCGGGTTTCTAAGAGCTTATACGCCAAAATGATGGTCTTTCAGGTTCAGAAACCCGGTTTTTTATTTCAGGGCTTCAGTCAGAGTTTTGACCACGGTGGTGCTTTTCCAGTAGCTGCCGTGGGCATCGCCGCCCCAGAGCAGCGGCAGCCGACCTACCGTAATCGGCAGTCCACGATGCTCGGTAATCACATCCCGCAGGTGCACATAGAGCTGGGCGTTGCCCATCAGCCGGGGCATTAGCCCTTGCAGGGGGTAGGCGATCGGGTCGCCGGGGTGCAGGTAGTTGTACCAGGGCAGCGATTTCAGGCCGCGCTGGTGGTAGAGGTTTTGCAAGAGCGATCGCATATCTTTGGTCAAGTCATGGGTGCTGTCGCCCGTCACCGAGAGCAGGCTAAACAAAGCAATTGGCGACCCCAGGGTATGCACACTGGAGATGGGAATCCCCTCCCCAGGCTGCTGGCCCAGGCCAAAAAACGCTTCTCGGAGCAGCTTGACGATCGCACGCGTCTGACGGGTGCGATTGTCGTCATCCAGCCTGGGGTCGTCCCAGCGGGTGGCAAACAGCAGGTCAAAAAAAATCACGGTGCCCAGGCTGTGGGTGACGATGTGGAGGCGATCGCCTGGCTGTGACCCTTGCAACACTGGCAGCAATTGCTGCTGAAACCGCTGCACGACCTGGGCCCCCACGTGACGACTCAGATATAGAGCCGCATCGCCAGCAAACTCAAGCACTTCTTGAGTGCGAAAGTCGGTCAGCCAGAGATTGCGCCACTGGGGTGAGGCCTCTAGGCCTTGTTTCAGATCGGCCTGGGGAGCCACATTTAGATCGCCCCAAAATACCACGATGGGTTTAATCGTGCGATCGCTGCGGCCAATTTGCCTCTGTACGGTTTGTAGCAATGCTTGAGTTGTGCGGGCAAAGTCGTCGAGCTGGCGGTGCTTGACTCCGTGGACAAACAAAACGTAGTCAGTGGCCATAGCGAATACTCCTCAACCCTGGGGGCAAATGGGTTCAACCTGAGATGCCTGCTCTAGGCGGCTCAGCAAGGCAAGACAGACATCCATAACTACAGCATTAATCAGCCGATTCCAGAATTTAGTAGCGACTGGCCCGACTAGATTTTGGTTTGGCCCAGGTCAACCTGTAGACTCAAACATGTAGGCAGTAAGCAAGTTTAGGAGCTATGGTTAGCCATTCTCGTCTGGGTCAGTTTGTTATTGCTGTGCTGGTTGCAGTCACCCTCTGCCTGGGCTGGGTGAGCTCTGCCCAGGCCACCAGCTACGATCGCCAAAACCTGAGAATGAGCGACTGGTCTAACCAAGACCTGCGCGGCAATGACTACACCCGTGCCGACATGGCCGACGCCGACATGAGCCATACCAACCTGCGCGGGGTGCGCCTGTTTGACACCACCCTGGCCCGCGCCAATATGGAAGGGGCCGATATGACCGGGGCCACCCTAGACGGGGCGCGCTTCTACCAGGCCAACCTCACTAACGCTATTCTCGAAGGGGCCTACGCCTTCGGTACTGATTTTCGCGAAGTCATCATCGACGGAGCCGATTTTACCGACGTGCTGCTCGACCCCAAAGTCAACAAAATGCTGTGCAGCGTGGCCACTGGCACCAATCCAGTAACGGGCCGCGATACGCGCGATACGCTCTATTGTCCCTAAAGGCCCTTGGCGAGGGCGCGAGGGGGCTGAAGAGGTAGCTTTAGCTTTGCTCAGCCAGACTGGGTTGCAACGGCCAGTGAAAGAATAGTCTTAGGTGTCTTTGGCTGGATCAGTCTAGATTATCAGCTGGATTCATGGTGCCGATGTTGTATCGGTTGCGACCGGCTAATTTGGCCTGGTACAAGGCAGCATCGGCAGCGGCCAGCAGCTCGCTGGCTAAGTTTTGCCCCGGCGGTATACAGGAGGCCACTCCACAACTGACGGTAATGTGGTTGGCCACGGGCGAAAAACCATGGGGTAACTGAGCCTTGGCAAAGCTGGCTTTAATTCTGGCGGCTACGGCGATCGCCCCCGTGAGCGCCGTTTTGGGCAACAGCACCACAAACTCTTCGCCGCCGTAGCGAGCCAGCACATCGCCAGGGCGCTGGATGTGGTCCTGGAGTAGCAGAGCTACCTGTTGCAAGCATCGATCTCCGGCTGGATGCCCGTAGTGATCGTTGTAGAGTTTGAAATGATCGACGTCGCACATAATCAGCGCCAGGGGGGTCTTGTTGCGTGCTGCTCTAGCCCACTCTTGGGCCAACAGCTGGTCAAAATGGCGACGGTTGGCCAGTTGGGTGAGGGCATCGGTAGTGGCAATGCGGTTCAGTTCTCCATTCGCCTGCTGGAGCTGCTGGGTCAACGCTTGCAGCTGTAGCTCTGTTTGCATTTGGGCATCGATATCTTGAAAGGCTCCAAACAGGCGCACGCAGTTCCCCTGCCTAAACTCTGCCTGCCCTAGCACCCTCACCCAGCGAAAATTGCCCTTAGCGGTAATAATTTTCAGTTTTTCATCCCAGGGTTGCCCAGTCTGACGGGCTTGAGTGACTGCGGCAATGATGCGATCGCGGTTGGCCCCCTCCGGATAAAAGTCAAGGGCGGTGGCCAGGGTAGGCTCAAAATCGGCCTCTACTTCATGGATTGCTCGCGTAACCGGCGTCCAGTGCAAGTTACTCTGCTGTAGATCCAGCTCCCAACCACCGACCCGAGCAACGCTATTGGTCTGCTCTAAAATCGATTTAGTGCGCCGCAGTTCCTCCTCCGTTTGCTTGCGGGTGGTGATGTCTCTCCCCTCTGGAATCAGCAGCACCACCTGACCATGCTCATCAAAAATAGGCCGCAGCGAAAAGTCGATGGTGATCACCTGCCGGTTGGCCCCCTGCCACATGACTTCGTAGCGAATAAACTCGCCCTGGGCGGCAGCGGCGATCGCCTGCTTGAGCTGCACCTGAATAGCCTCAGAGATCTGCCACCAGCTGGTCTCCCAGAAAGGGCGACCGACTACGTCTGAGCGCTCCAACCCAGCAAAGTTCAGCGCCGTTTGGTTGGCTTCGAGCAGGATGCCATCGGGGGTCAGCAGACCCATAAACTGATACATCTGGTTAAAGATGGCCTCAAAGCGCCGCTGACTTTCCTGTAGCGCCAGCTGCGCTGCGACCCGGTCGGTGATATCCCGCACCATGATCAGGGCTTCATGGGGGTTGATCGGCACAATACGAGCCTCTTCGTAGTGAATCTCCCCATTAATAACCAGCTGATTTTCGTAGATCTGCCGCTCGCCAGTATCTAGGGCCCGATGGGTAACGTGCACTCGCTGATCGGCCAAGTCCTGTGGCAGCATGTCGTAGATTGACCGAGGAAAGTGAATCTCAGCATCGGTATTGTGTGGGTAGAGGGTAATCTCTCCACCAGAGATAAAGTCGCAATAGAGGCCCTGCCGGTTGATGCGAATCAACAGGTCAGGAATAGCCTCCAGCATGGCCTGCTTGGTGGCCTCGCTCTCTTGTAGAGCGAGTTCTGTGCGCTTGCGCTCAGTCACGTCTTGGATATAGCCCAAAAACTGGCTGACGGCGCCATCTGGCCCATAGATCACCCGCGTAAAGCTATCGATCCAGCCGTACTCGCCGTTGGCGTGGCGCAGTCGATATTGCCGGGCAAAACAGGGGGCTTGCGCTGCGGTGGCAGCGGCTATCTCAGCCTGAACGCGCTCCACATCGTCAGGGTGCATCAGGTCGGCAAAGGCGACTTGTTCCTCTATCAAGGTCTTGGGAACATACCCCAGTTCGGTCTGCACGTTGGGCGAAATATACTCAATGGGCCAGCCAGCCGAGGCTCCCCAGCGGACAACTATGGTCGGGCCGTTGATGAACAGGCTCCGCTCTTCGGCCAGGGCCTGCTCGGTACGCTTGCGATCGCTGATGTCTTGCACAATGGCAATATCTGAAACGGCCTGGCCATCGGCATCCCACAAAATCGACAACACTATGTTGGTCCAGATCACGCGGCCATCTTTGTGGATATAGCGTTTTTCTAAACTGACCGATGTCGCTTCCTGGGCATAGAGTTTGGCGATGGCGGCTTCGGTCGCTTGGCATTCGTCAGGATGGGCAACATCTTGGTACCGAAGCTGCAAGAGCTCGGCTTCGCTATAGCCCAGCATGGCGCAGTAGGCCTGGTTTGCCTGCAAAAAGCGGCCATCTAACGCTGCCTGGTTAATCCCCAGCGCCGCCTGGTGAAAAATTGCCCGCAGCCGACTTTCACTCAGCCGCAGGGCTTCCTCGGTTTGCTTTTGCTCGGTGATGTCAATGGTGACCGTATAGAGCCGCACCGGGGCTCCCTCGGAGTTGTAAATTACCCGCGAGCGATCGCACACCCAGCGCAGCTCCCCATCGAGCCGAATGATGCGGTACTCGATCGCAAACTGCGCATGGGAGCCCACCTGTCTCCACCCTTGTTCTATCTTGGGGCGATCGGCAGGGTAGATCAGGCTCCGCCACAGTTCAGGTGAATCGAGAAAAGCCTCGGCCCGATAGCCAGAGAGACCCTCTACCGCAGCATTGACATACTGAATTGCCATCGTGGGCAACTCTACAGACCACACGACCCCGTCAATATTGTCGAGCATGCTGTCCAACATTGACGGGGTCGGATCGAGTTGGGGCTGGGCCAGCGGCTGCAATCGGGTATGGTTTTCCTGTAGCTGGTCATGCGCCTGCCTAAATTGGGTGACATCCCGCCAAATCGACAGATGAAAGTGAGGACAAAAATCGGGCGTAGTGACATATTCAACGACCCGGGCTTCTCCATGGCCCCCTCTCAGGGTCATTTCGCCTTGCAGCTGGTGCTGGGCCAGACCAACGTCCAGATCAGGAGGCCGTACACAGAAATCAGTGATGGTACGGCCTAGAATCTGATCGCGGGTAAGGTTTAGCAGTCGGCAAGCGGCAGGGTTAGCCTCAACGTACTGGCCCCGATCGTCGGCAATCACCATGGCGTCTAGAGCCAGATTAAACAAGCTTGAACCCTGGGAATCTAGCGGCACTGCATTCTCCAGACCAGAGGATGGTAAGGAACCTAGGTGCACGGGTGATCTCTCAAGATTTGAAGACACAGCGAAAAGTTGGCTGTAAAACGATAACAGGGACGCGTAACCGGAACCCCAAACACCCTTAGGTCAACTGTTTTCATTCCCTCAGGGCAATCACCAAAATGTTCCCCGCACGGGGAACATAGGTATAAAGCTGGCCGCAGGTCGTTCAGCGTCAACCTATACTGAAATCAACCCCGAGTCTATTACACGATGCTTAACTAGCCTTACGTAGCTATTTTTCCCAATCTTACCAACCTTATAGAGTAATTTATTGGCGGCCAGCGGCCCCCTTGAATCTGCCAGCACCGCCTGCTGTTTTTCCCGACCCTAAACAACATTAATCCCGTGCGCCGAGACTCGACACAACGGTGCGCTAAGGGGTTTAAAAAAGCCCTCGTCCTCATTGTGCAGACAAGGGCTAGATAAATGAACGGTTAGATAGTTTAGGCGACCCCAGACTCAACCGAATTAATCGTAACAATTAAATCGTTGAAGTCGTTGTCGGTTAGGTCTTCAAAACTCCAGACATTATTACTGCGCTGAATGCGCGATTGACCAAGGGTCGCCAGATTGTCGATGTCACCATCGATCAGGAGCACTGGCGCGTAGTATGCCCCGCCAGCCAGCGTCAGGGTGCGATCGGCAGAAGCTCCGTTTTTGACAGCCAACTCAGCTTCGACCAGATTGGCCAATACCGCTGCGTCGTAACCGTTATCACCCACCATCAGGCCATCCACACTGCCCTGGGCATCGGTCTGGTAGAACTTGAGCACGTTGTTGAACCTGGCCTCGCGGGTCACCGTGACATTAACTGCAACATTGCTATCTAGGCCGGTGAGGTCAATTAGCTCTGCCCTGGGGGCAGGGGCCACCTCGGTTGGCAATACCTCAAACTGGCTGACGATCGCAGGTGTTCGGCCCAAAATCGCCTCAGGGTCGGCCAGTAGCTCGACCTCGGTGTAGGGCTCAATGCCGTAGGTGGTGACGGTGAGGGCCTGGGTTTCGGAGTCAATGTCAAACTGAGTCCAGCCGTAGGTGTGGGCCGCCACGTAATCGCCCTGAAGCAGATTGGCCTCGATGTCAAAGGAGCCGATCACTCCCTGATCTGCGGTCAGGTTCGTGTTCAAGCCAATGGGGTCGTAGCCGCCGGGACCGATCGCGAGACTCTCGAAGGCAAACTTGAGGAAGTCGTCTTTATCGTTGAGAACGTCGTCGGTATCCGGTGCGATCGGCAGCGAATCGTAAACCGCCCTCTGCTCAGGGGCCAGCAGCCCGGTCGCTGTGGCGACATCAATCACGGTGGGGCCAAAGGGGGCGTCAAAGGCGACGGAGCCGGTGGTGATTTCCCACACGTCGGTAGCGATGCGGGGGCCACCCACTTCCTCAGTATAGGTAAGGTTGTTGACGAAGGTGCCGTGGATATCGGCGGCGATAAATACGACGTTGTCGATGCCGTTTTCTTCGATGAACTTGAGGATTTCGGTGCGCTCTCGGGCATAGCCCTCAAAGGCATCGACGTTGTAAATGCCCAGCTCCTGAATCGGCTCGGGCACCATGACAAACTTCCAGGTGATGCCGTTGTCCTGAGCCAAGAGCAGGTCGGCCTTTAGATCTTCCAGCTGGGGCGCGCCGAGAAACGGCCGATCTAGCGTGGCCGACTCGGTCAAAAAGCGGCCAATATCGACGGGGTTGGTGGTATCTGGAGCTACCAGCGGCGCGTCGCGGAAGGAGCGAGTATCAAGTACAAAGGTGGCCGCATCGGAGCCGAAGGTGCTAGCGCGGTAGAGCTTGCGCTCGTTGGCGGTGCGATCGTCCCCGGTTTCGCCGTAGAACTCGTCCCGAATCGGATTGTACTCCTGGAAGGCTTGCAGGCCATTTTCAAACAGACTGCTGTCGTTCACCAGGGCGTTAGGGTCATCGCCGGGAAAAGCCTCCAGCAGGCGCGGATCTGAGCCAGTCAATTCACCGCCAGAGAAATCATTGATGACTTCGTGGTCATCAATGGTGGCGTAGATGGCAGTGGCAGCCCGTAGGTCAGCCCAGGTGTTGCTGCCAAAGCGATCGCTGTAGACCTCCGAGTGCTTAGCCCGATAGTCTTCCAGGGTAGTGGCCTGGGGCTGGGGTACCGCTGGGGACGGAAAATCAGCGTAGATGGTATCGCCATGCTCAACGAAAAAAGCCAGGTCTTGCCTATCGGCGTTGCTGATAGCGGGGTAGGGCGATAGCTCGCCGCGCCAGTCACCCGAAACGCCAAACCGCAGTCCGGTTTGCTCACCCAGCGCCGCCGCCGTTTCAAACTGGCCTGTCTTGGTGGTTCCGGCGGCATCGGTAACGCGGTAGTAGTAGTCGGTGCCCGCCTCCAGACTATCCACCTCGACTTTGACCGGAACGATGCCGTCGGTCACGGAAATCGTCACGCTGCCAGCCAGGTTCGAGAAATCGGCCTCAGTAGAGTATTCAAAGGTCACGCCGCCAGCTACCGTGCTGCGAGCCCAGAGCACCACCGAGTCCTGGGTCACGTCGCCGCTGGCGACGCCGTTGGGCAGGGTGTCTTCGACATCCACATACACCAGGCGGTGGTCCGAGGTAGGAAACTCCGCCAGGGGGAAAAGCGGAGCGTCGCTGGGCTGCCAAAAGACCTGGGCTTCGGTAATGCCTAGGTTTTGAGACGGCAGAACGTAATCTACGCGCAGGTTTCCGGGCGTAGTATCGGTGGTGGGATCTGCGGGATCGAAGCCAAAATCAGCCGTGTCAAAGGCGGGGTCACCAACGTGGCTGCCGTTCACACCTCCCTGGCGGATGGCCGCATCAGGTCCACCAGCGCTGCTTGGGGTTATCGACGTGTTGATTAACGGATTGTCGAGGAGCTGCTGCGCTGCCCCCGAAATACTGTCGCCGTCGAAGGGGTCAGAGTTTTGGTCGCCCATGATGACAAACTTGGCTCCGGCTGTTAACCCACCGAAATTACCGCTGTCGTCGTAGATGTAGTCTTCACCGCTAACGTAGTCAGACCAGAAGCGGATTTCGTCGAAGTTGCGGCGACCATTGCGGTCTTCGGGGCCGTCAAATACGGGCGGCGTGGGGTGGCTGGCCAGCACGTGAATGATTTCGCCACCGACCTCAATCGGTAGATCGACGTGGTTTTTAGAGGACAGGCGCACCGCGGCCAGCTCTTCGGTTGTGAACCAGCTAGCGGTGTCGCCGTTACCGTCGGCATCTTCTGGATCGGCGGGCAGCAGCGCGCCGGGCATGTCGGCCCAGCGAAACTCCTGAAAGGTGCGGATTTGGTCTTCGACGATGGGGTACTTGGAGTAAATCACGAAGGCAAATTGCCCTGGGAAGAAGCCAAAGCCGTAGGCGTCGTCGGGGCCGCCTACGGTGCCGTCGTTGTTGAGGTCGAGGCCAGAGGGCACACCTGTGTTAGAAGGAGCCGCATAGACGTAGGGGTAATCAACTGGGTCAACGCCGTTTTGGGATACCGACAGGTAGTTTTCCTGGAAGAGCGCGGCGGCGTCTCCAGCGGCGTCAAAGTCGAACTCGTTGACTAAAATGACATCGGGGCTGGTGCGTTGGATAATCTCTGCGATCGCCTGGGCTTGAGCACTGTCTGGTGTCGATAGGTCAGTGATCAGCCCCCCTTCGGTGGCGCGGTTGAGGGAGGCATTGAAGGTAGCAAAACGAATAGCCATAGGTTCTAGTTCTGGGGGACTTCAACCAAGCGTTAAGACCTGACCAGGCAGCAGAATTTCAGCACAGCAACGCCAAGGATAATGCTCAAAGCTCTGTCCTAAAGGACGATCGCACCCTGTCTGATCTATCTGTCTCAATGCGATCGCTTCCGTAATTCTTCTAAATCCGGAGATGCACTGATCACACCAATGCTGAGAATATCCCTGACAGATCAAGAGCAGTTTATGGATACTTTAATCTTGGCTTCCCAAGTTTCTACAGATGACGGCTGGCTTGTCTGCTAAGCCTTTAGCCACAGACCATCGAGGGCTCGAGCAAGATTCATCCCCGCTTCTAAACTCCAAAAAGCCCCCGCTTTCAGCTGAAAGCGGAGGCTTAAGCACTGAACGCTAAGCCATCACGGCCAGCTATAACTAGGCCGCCCCAGGCTCAGCCGAGTTGAGCGTCACAACCAGGTCGTCGAAGTCGTTGTCAACCAGGTCTTCAAAGCTCCAAACGTTGCCGCTGCGCTGAATCCGAGACTCTCCGCTGGTGGCCAGGTTGTTGGTGTTGCCATCCACTAACAGCACGGGGGCGTAGTAAGCGCCACCCGGCAGGGTAAAGTTGACGTCGGTTGTTACCAAATCATCGACAAACAGCTCAACATCGAGCAGGTTGGCGGCAACGGCAGCCCCATAGCCTGCATCTCCAACCATCAGGCCATCCACACGCCCCTGGGCATCGGTTTCGTAGAACCTCAGCACGTTATCGAAGGCCGCTTCGCGGGTCACGGTAACATCAATGGCGACATCGCCGTCGATACCCGTCAGGTCAATAAGCTCCGCAGTAGTGTCCCCAGACAATCCGGCGACACCCAAACGAGCATCCAGGTTCAGGGGTTTGTTCAGCGTGATCTCGATAATCTCGTTGTTGTCGATATCTGGCCCCCGCCCCACGGAGAAGGGGTAGTTGTTGTCGTTGGCGACCAGAATGGTGTTGGCATCGAGCACCAGCACATCTTCGATGGTGACAAAGGGGAAATCAAAGGTGGTTGAACCATCGCCATTGAGGTCATTGGGGTCGTTGATGGCCAGCAAGTCAACGACTTCTTCTTTACCGACAAAACCATTGCTGTCGATATCCGAGAGATCAACCTTGAAGATCTGCTTGAACTGAGCCCCTTCACCCTGACCACCATCGCGTTCGATGACCAGGAATTCGTCATCGTTGATGGGGGTAAAGTCACCAATCGCGTGGTTGGCTGCTTCCATTTGATATAGACCAACCAACCCTTCGAATGAAGAGCCAGCGACATCAAACTCATAGATGCGGAGGGAACCCCGGGGATCACCAACTACTGTGCCTTCCAGCATGGGATAGAGAGTGGCGCGATCGGGGCTAAAGGCCATACCCTCAAAGCCCCTGGAGCCACCCAGGTTGGCCACGGCTGTCCCGGCGAGAACGGCGGGGTTTTGGGGCGATCGCACCTCGTCAGCCACCACCTGATCCCGCACGGCATCCCCAGTCCCCGGGAAGTCGGTGAAGAACCCATCCGCTCCAATCGAGATCAGCTGAGCCAGCTCCGACTCAGGGGTTTGGGGCGTACCGTCGGCATTCAGCGTCAGGAAGTTCTCCTCGTTGCGGTGGGTGTAGGGATGCACCTGTAACCCGGCGGCGTGGGCATCGTCGATGAACGAGGTCACTTCCCCGGTCAGCTGCGTTGTAATTTGAGCGATGCCGTCCCCATTGCCGTCCACCGGGGTGTCCAGCCCTTCCCGCAGCAGAATGTTGTTCTTCCAGGGGCCAGCGCCTTCGGCGTAGATGTCGCGCATCACTTGCAGCATGGCGGCACTGTCCAAATCGGCGTACACCGTGTCTGCTGATAGGGGATTTTCCGCTGCATCCAAAAACGCCTGCCCGTAGATAGCCGCCAAATCGTTGCCCTGGGCCACGTTATAGCGAATGTCGTAGGGAAAGGAGAAGGCATTCGCCGGCTCAGCCGCTTCGGTCGTGTCACCGTAGAGCTGCACCAGGGGAATGTCGCCGATACCTTCGGCATCCAGTCGGGCCTGAATTTCAATCAGGTTTTGCACCTCAAAGGACTGAATAAAGATGCGGCTGGGGTCGGTGAAACCTTCGGCCATCAGCGTATCCACCAGAATCTGGCTGGTATCGAGATTGATGGGCGTGCCGTCCAGGAAAGTACCCTCCTTAGCCAGGAAGGTGGGGTGCTTGGTCTCGGGGTAGATGCCAATTACCCGGCCGGTTTCGGCTTCAACGGTTTTCACCAGGTCGATCACTTCGGCCAGGGTAGGAATTTCAAACTGACCGTCAAAGGCCGTGTTGTCGGGGCGCACGGCAGGAATGCGCTCTTTGGCGCGCAAAGTTTTTAGCTCGGCCAGGGTAAAGTCTTCCACAAACCAGCCGGTGAACTCGGTGCCGTCAATGATTTTGGTGGTCTGGCGATCGGCAAACTCGGGGCGATCGGCCACGTCGCTGGTACCCGAGATTTCGTTCTCGTGGCGAGCCACCAGTACGCCGTCTTTAGTCACCACCAGATCAGGCTCGATGAAATCTGCCCCCTGCTCGATCGCTAGTTCGTAGGCCGCCAGGGTGTGCTCAGGGCGAAGGCCGCTGGCTCCCCGGTGGCCAATGACTAAGGGATCCTGTCCATTCAGCGTATTGAGGGTGTTGACGTTAGGAGTAGCAATGGGCGCATCCAGCAGCACGCCGTTGGCGTCAAAGTGCAGCAGGTAAGGGCCAAACTCTTCCCCGATCCAAATCTCGCCGTTGCCATCGATCACGAAAGATTCAATGTCAAAGTCGGCTCCGGTCAGCCGCCGCTCAGCGGTGCCCTCATTCACGATGTCAAAGGGAATCAGGTTGTTGGGGTCACTGAGCTGCACAAAGCCCTGCACCTCAACGCTGGCATCTCCACCCTCAGACCCGGCCAGGCTGGGGTCAACCTGATAAATGCGCAGCAGATAGTCGGCACTGTTGCTCTGAGCCCCAAAGCCATTGTCAGACAAAAACCAGAAGGTTGAACCATCACCGCCGGGGGCAAACTGTACGCCGCTAAAGCCCTGCACCGGTTGCCCCTGGAAGGGGCCGCTGCGACCGTTGCCGGAAATCGGAGCGCCTGTGCCATCATCGCCGCCAGCATTGGGGCCTTCGGCAAAGGTATCGGCAGGAAGGGCCGCAAAGCCGGTGAGTTCAGCCGGATCTGACAGAAAGGCAATTTGCCCACCCTGCACCAGATCGGCCGCGTCGATAATGCCGTCCCGCAGGCTGTGGGCCTGCACGTTAAACAAAAACAGCTCACCGGGGTCTTCCCCGAACAGGGTTGAGACATCAATAATGCCGGAGGATTCCCAGTTACCGATATCGCCGATCGCGCCATCGGTCTGACCGTCGGGCACACCCGTGGTGCGGTTAATCTGGGCAACTCGGGTCAGTTCACCCGAGTCGGGGGCGAGCTTCCAAATCGAGGCCTCTTCACCCGATGCAACCCCAAAGGGATCGACCTCGGTAGAGCGGTCTTCCTGAATGTAAATGTTGCCGTCTGGCGACCAGTCGAGGTTGTCGGGGCTGCGCAGGCCAAAGTCTGGTCCTGCAAACTGGCCGCTGCCTGCATCGTCGCCATCGTAGAGAATGTCAAGTTGGGCCGTCAGCGGGTCACCAGACTCGTTGAAGTCTACATCGATCTTGTAGGTCGTGCCCCAGTTATCCTCAGGGAAGCGCGCGCCTCGCCCAGTCGAAGCCAGCACGACCTGGGTACCGTCTGCGGGGTTGGTAGCGACATCTTCAGGCCGAGAAAACTGAAACGCTCCAGCCACCTCAAAGGCGAGAGAGTCTTGCTGGGCCTGGGTAGCAAAACCCTGGGAATCGTACCCAGTAGAGCCGTCTTCGCTGGCGAGATCAGGGCGATAGTAGTCTAGCTCTACCCAGGTGCCCGCTTGACTATTGCCGGTGCCGTTAAAGCCCGTTGGGTCCGGGGCAGTATCCTCGTCATCAGGAGAATCTACGCCGCTGTCGGGTACCCAAGCGTAGAGCTTGCCCTGGGCCAAGCCGTTGCGGTCCAAAAAGCTGTCGTCGCCCACGGCGTTCTTTTCGCCCACGTAGAGCAGCAGGGGGGCAGCTTCGCGATCGTCGCCAATCAGCAGCGCTACCCGATCGGTGGTGCCAGCGTCGAGTTCGGTCACGCTTTCCCAGGCGGCACGACCCATCCACGGCACAGCCCAGAGCTGGCCAGTCGCTACATCCAGGGCAAACTCAGTACCACCATTAGTCTCTTCGCCAGTAAAGAAGATGGCATCGGCCAAGCCGTTGCCGTCGCCAAACTGGTTGGCCTCAATCAGCTGAGCTGAGCACAGCCGGTTTATGCCTTCAAACTCTAGATCCGTAGCCTCGTCTACGACTTCGCCAGCGCGATTGTAGATGGTGTCGTAAGCGGCTCCGGCATCCACCACGGTGCGGGTGGCTTTATCGATGTCGAAGTAGCTGACCCGCGCACCCGTCAGCTCAGCACCACTGGCCAAAGTGTAAGCGTAGCCAGCAGTATTACTCAACTCGTGGTTAACAAATAGCCGAACTGTATTCTCATCTAGCGCCAGGGCTCCCATGCCATCGGGAATGCCGGGGGGGAGATAGCCGTTAATTTCATCGCCAATGGTGACCAGAGGATCAACCGTGTAGCCATTCAGCCCGCTTACCTGGGCGGGCTGTGTCGTATCAAAAGCCATGGGCTAAGGTTCTCCTAATTAATCATTTCAACACTCTGCAAACAGGCATGAAAATCCCCCGCAAAGCCCTCTTAGCTCAGCAGTCGAATTCTTCCCGAATTGCCACAGGAATAATCCCACAAAAGATTGAGAGTGGAAATTAAGCCTAAGGACTTATTTCGTTAAAGAAAATCAGCTTATTGTTAATCTTTGAGCCCTGAGCTCTAGCGCAAAAGATGCGTGTTTACCGGCGCATGGATCTGCCTGAAACATGAATTTTTGAGCATTCAAAGCTGAATCGAACTACCTTTTTAACGCGATAATTAGTCAATAGTGATTTAAGAAGAAGTTAAGTCGTGCTATTTTTTAGCGCAGTTTTAACCCGAATACAAGAAATCGTTAATTCTGCGTAAGTACTCCAGAACCTGATCTATAGATTCTTTTAAGCTTCTAAGCTGTTAAGAATCAATCAATAGCGGCTAGTGGTCGCCGTGAGTGCAACCCTGAATAGTAATGTTGACAGACATCTTTCTAGCAAGAATTTTCTCTCAGAAAGTTGGCACTGGTGGCTAACCTATTGTGGTCTGTGTGATTGACATAAAAACGCCCCTGTTAGAGCGATTCCAACAGGGGCGTTTTTGGCTATTGACTCAAGCACTTAGCTAGCCGCAGCACCGCCACGGCTGTAGGTGGCCCAAAAGCTGGGGTGTACCTTGCCCTGAATGTGGTTCCAGTACTGAGCGGCTTCGGCGGGTAGACCGGCTTCGGCGGCTAGACGGGCTAACATCGATTGCTGACGCTGCTTCACCAAGCGATGACGGTTCATCATACTCATGCGAGCTTTGTCTTCGGTGTTGAGGGCAGTCGCCACGGCAGGGGCTGCAGCGGGAGCAGCCACAACCACGGGCTCAAGCGCAAGTGCCGCCTCGGGGGTGCCGGTTTGATAGGCCACACCACGATAGACCAAGTCTAGGGTGGCTTGCTGAACCGGTGCTTTTTGAATGGTGCGGAACCGAATGTCTACGCCACGGAACTTGCCAACATCATCGGTTGTGTTGGTTTGCACAACGGGGGGATTGTAGTCGTAGCTAACGCCGCGATAGGTGAGTTTCATAATGTCGCCTCCAAACGATCAAGGGGTTGATCAGAACATTGGGGCGCGTTCCTTCGGGGGGTGGTTAACCCCTACTTCCGTCTCACTCTAACCTGACCAGAAAGAGAGAGATGAACGAATTTCTGATTACTTCTGTATATTAGGCTACGGAACACTGTTTTGTCAAGACAATCTATTTTTTGTAACCATTGCTACAGAAATTTTAGGTTTTATCTCTACTAGTTCTCGTGCGTAGCGGAAAATGAGCGGAAATCTGCCAGTTTTGGTCGTTGTGGCGGAGCAGTGTCAGGGATTGGACGACAAAATCGGCGGCAAAGGGGCGATCTTTGAATTCGGCCCAGGCCCGATGAAAGGCGGCAGTCGACAGATCGCGAAAGCCGACGGTGACGTGGGGAATAAACGGACGGCTTTTGGCGACGCGATCGCATAGGCCACAGGTCGCCTCTAGATTTGCCAGCAACGCTGGCTGAATTGCCATCAGCTCATCGGTTTTCACCACGTTGATATATAAAACCCGAGGGGCAAAAGCGCTAAACCCTGCCAGCCGAATGGGCACAGTGCTTTGGGCTTGGGCAAAATTTGCCAGATGGTGTTCCAGCTCATCGACCCACTCAATCGGCCACTGAAAAGGCGACTGGATCGTGATGTGAGGCGGCGACTTGAGGGCGGCTTTGCTGCCAAACCGCCGCCCAATGTCCTGTTTGATCAGGGTAATTTCATCCTGCAAAAGCTGGGGTGGCAGCAGGGCCACAAAGAAGGCCGCAGATGTTGAGTCACCGAGAGTCATAGGGCATTAGCCTGGCGTCATCGGCCCCTCCATCCACCCATCTACCCCTAAGGCCACCGATTGCCATCCCGCTCATAGAAGCTCAGCCGGGCGTAGCCCATAAAGGTCGATGCCACCGAGTCGCCCACCGGGTAGGCCGTTGCCCCCAACAGGTAGACACCGCCAAAACGCGGGTTGCGCACAGGCCGCAGGGCCAGGGTAATTGGCATCCCCGGCTGAGCAGGCGGGTCAAAGGTAACGGTGAGTTCACGGGTGTCGCGGTCTTGACTCAGCTCGCCCAGGGGGAGCGGCACCCGCCCGGCAGGAGTATCGGTAAACGCTTCAATGGCCTCTAGCCGATAGCGAAACAAAGGGTCGTAGCCTTCGTTGAGCCGCACTACCACGCGATCGAGGGGTTCTTCAGCAGCTTCTGGAAAGTCGAAGGTGAGATAGTAGGTGGCGCTGCTGTCGCCGACCTGGTTGCGGGTGGTGTAGCTGTCGGTAAGGCGCGGCGGGTAGGAGAAGCCTACGGTGCCGTCGCCATACTCAATAGCGGCGGTGGATGCAGGGCCAACCAATTCTGAGGTCAAGCCCAGGGCAAGGGCGCTGATGCCTGCGATCGCAGCCCCCCGGCCCAGAGGTCGCCAAAATTGAATCGTTAACATGGCTGAACGGTGGCAATGAACGGTAGTGATCAACTGGAAGACGGTCAGAGCCCCAACCTGGGCTCCTGAGCCTCCAGGGCAGACTGCCCCCTCAAGTCTAGCGCTGTCAATCGGCAGCGTTGGCCTAATTGTCAAATAGGTTGAGCTGTAGCTCGGGCTTCACCCGCATCACCACCAGGGTCATGTCGTCGTCGTTGCTGCGATCGCCGCCAATAAAGCGGTCAATCAGGCCAAAGGTGTAGTCTAAGATTTCCTCCGCCGACGTGCAGTTACGGCAGGCCCATTGCAGGGCGCGCTCCAGGTTTTCTTCGTCAAAGCGATCGCCCCGAGGATTCGCCGCCTCAGTAAAGCCATCGGTGTAAAACACCACCGTGTCACCGGGCTGGAGCCGCACCTCGGCCTCGCAGTACTGGGTGGTCATATCTAGCCCTAGCAGCATGCCGGGGGTATCGAGGCGCGTCATCGTGTTGGTCGCCGCCTGCCACAGAAACGGTGGGTTGTGGGCCGCGTTGCCGTAGGCCAGGCGCCGTGTCTTGGGGTTGTACTCGGCATAAAACAGCGTCACAAAGCGATTCGAGCTTTCGAGATCGCTGTGCATGACAAAGTTGAGGTCTTGCAAAATGCGCGCTGGCGAGTGTCCGTTGAGCACCTCTGCCCGCAGCATGCCTCGCATCATGGTCATGATCAGCCCGGCGGGCACACCCTTGCCCATGACATCGCCAATGGCAAAGCTCCAGGGGGCGGCGGCGGTCTGCTGGGAGCCCGTCTGGCGCAGCTGCTCAAAGGTGGTTGGAATAAAGTCATAGTAGTCGCCCCCAACCCGGTGGGCGGTCTGGCACTTGGCGGCCAAATCCATACCTTTGATCGCGGGGCATTCGCGGGGCAGCAGTTGCAGCTGAATCTCGGCGCCGATCTCTAGCTCGCGATCGAGGCGCTCTTTTTTGCGCAAGGCCGAGGTGAGTTCGTTGTTTTCGATCGCCACCGAGGTCTGGTCAGCCACCAGCCGCACCAGCTTTTGGCGGGTCTCGGTCCAGGCATAGTCGGGGTCGCGGCCAAATACGTACAGCCGCCCGCGCTCGACATTCTGAACGATGATAGCGGTACCAAAAAGCTGAAACTCGTCCCCCAGGTAACGGTTGACCTGGCGATCGAGGGCCAGCATCGCGTTGCGCGCCATTGACATCATGCTGCTCTCGGGGGCCGCCTCAAAGCTAGCCGTCACCTGACGCGTAGCCGCCTCCAGCGCCGATCGCACGTCCTGACATTGATCTTCGCTCTGGCAGTGCAGTCGCTCTAGGCGTACCTGACCATCGGCACGAAACAATACCAGAGCACCGCCGCTGGCGTCGGTGACCCGGCTGGCAATCATCGGAATCAGCTCTAGAAACTGGTTCAGATTGTTGAGGCTGCGCAGGGCAAAGCCCAACGAGCTGAGTAAATCTTGAATTTTGTACTGCTCGCGCTGCAGCCGGGCCACCAGTTCCTTGAGGGCAAACACGGGTGGCGTATCGGGTAGAGCACCGCTGGCGTTCTCAAAGGAGGGAGATGACCCGGATGGCATGTTGAAAGCTGTCATGGACGACCTGGGCGAAATGCTCTCGTAAAACTCAGCAGACGGAATGACCAACTAAATATAGGGGCAAAGGGAAAAAATGGCGCACATCTTTCGATAATTGGGCCAAAACCCCATATTTTTGGCAGTATGCAGCGTTTTTTTGCACAGGTTCCCTTGGCCGTAGCAGCAGGGGATAGCCCATAGTAACGCACAAATTGAAGGCCAAGAATAGCATTCCCTAAAGGAGTTAACCTTTGGCTGGCAGGGGAGGACATTGGGTGGATGGGCGGGGAGCCGGGGAGAGAGGGGAAAGT
>NZ_JADEWX010000290.1 GCF_015207395.1 Nodosilinea sp. LEGE 07088 | reverse complement strand
CTCTTCACCCCCTCCCTTTCCCCATGCCACACCCCGCCATCGACTACCCCGCCTTTGGCCCAGAGATTCGGTGCCCCCACTGCCACCGCACCATTTCGGCCCTATTTCTCACCGATACCTACCTGTGCCCCAGGCATGGTGCCTTTGAAGTTAGCCCCAAGGGCGAGTTGATCCATGTACCCTCGGGCCGTTGCTGGCACCAGTGGGAGGGTCTCTGGTATCGGCAACACATTCACATTGATGGCCTGCGGTTTGAGATTGGCGAAGCCCTCGACCAACTGTCTCGCCAGGGCCGCAGGGCTACCCAAATCACCATTGCCCAGCGCTATCAAACCCTCTTCGAGGGCGGCCTGGGCCGAGAGTCGCCCTCCATTAAGCGGCTATATCCCCTTGGGCACAAGCTGTTTGGCATTCCCCTATTGTTTAGCCCTACGCCCCAGGTAGACCTCCGCTGGACGAGCGTGAACTTTGAACTCACCACCGTCGTAGATACGGCTGCCCAACTCAGCTATCCCCGATTTAGAACCCGCTAATTGCCCAGCTATGGCCCTTTCTCCGCAACCCTTGGTAGAGCTTAGTGCCCAGCACGCCCTGACAGACTACGTCACCGCTCTGACCTGGTCACCGGTCGGCAATACTCTGGCGATCGCCAGTGGCAGTGGCGAGGTATCGCTACTGCGCAACTTCCTGGCCGTGCCGCTGCAATCGGGCAGTGGCCTCTCGATCGATGCCCTTGGCTTCTCTGGCGATGGCCAATGGCTGGCGGCCGCAGGGCAAAGGGGCGACGTTACCCTTTGGCAGATGAACAGCGAGTCGCCCCACGAGGTAGATAGCCTAGAATGCGGCTCTGCCTGGGTTGACCGACTGCAATGGCACCCCCAGGAGAACTGGCTGGCTTTCAACCGGGGAAAGACCGTCCAAATTTGGGATGCCGATCGCGCTGAAATCATAGCCAGCTTAGTGCTGCCCGGCCATGTTCAAGATTTAGGCTGGTCTCCCAATGGTGAGCATTTCGCTGTCTCGGCCCAGCAGCAGGTTCATATTTGGGCGGTAACCCAGTGGCAAAAGCCCCGCTACCAATGGGAGCTGCTGTCTGCCAGTCGACACTTAAAATGGTCGCCGGAGGGAGCGTACTTGGCCTCAGCTAACCAAGACAACAGCGTGGGCGTGCTGACCTGGGCTCAGGTACATCGTTTGCGGCAGACGCCGGTTGCCCCGACAGACTTACCGACGCTGCTTCAGGGGTTTCCAGGCAAAGTGCGCCAGCTGGCCTGGGCCGACATTCCCGATGCCGATAAATCTCCGATTTTAGCGGCGGCGACCCGCGACCTGGTGGTGATGGGGATGCTGGTGCCAGAAGAGGACTGGGAAAGCTGGCCGCTGGATCTGCATAACGGCACTGTACTGGACGTGGCCTTTCAGCCCAAGACGGGCCTGCTGGCTTCTCTATCAGAGGATGGCTGGATTGTTTTGTGGCACGCCGCTGTGAACGCAGCCCAAATTTTGGAGGGAGCTAAAGGGGGCTTTTCTGCCCTGGCCTGGCATCCTGGGGGGCAGCATTTGGCCGCTGGGGGGCAGCAGGGGGAGGTGCTGGTGTGGTCAATGGTGTAGATGAAACCTAAAAGCCGGGGTGCGTTTGCACACCCCGGCTAAAAAACTGAGACTTGGCTCAGTGACTTACATCAGGCCAATTTGAGACAGAATGCCCTGCCCGGTCAAAAACTCGGTAGCAACCCCAATCACAAAACCCAGCATGGCCAGGCGACCGTTCCAGGTTTCGGCAAAGTTAACAAACCCAAACTTGCTTTCGCTGTTTTCCATGACCGTTAATCTCCGAGTGTGTAAGGGCTTCACTTTTTCAAGCCTTCTTTACAAAGATTAACACAGAAATCTCGGTCTGACTAGGCCGGGCAGGATATTAGCGATCGCGCGACCGCTTGAGTGTCTCGGCCTGGGCAGATTTCTCGATGGCGCGATTCAGGGGCATCGTGTCCACTGTCCAGAGCACCTCTGGTACAGGGTCGTACCCCCCCGGATGAAAGGGGTGGCACCGCAGAATGCGGCGGATCGCCAGCCAGCTTCCTTTTAATGCTCCGTAGCGGGCGATCGCATCCAGAGCATACTGCGAGCAGGTCGGGGTAAACCGACAGGTGGGCGGCAGCAGCGGCGACAGAACTATCCGATAGCCTTGAATCAGCCGGGTCAGCAAGGTTTGGAGCATGGTTTAGAGAGGCTTGAGCAATGCTGGCACAGTAGGACTGGACAAGAGTTTGATAATGATTATCATTCTAGCAGTTAAGTTCACAGTACTTATCGCTGCTCGGTTCTAAACCAGAGACTATCACCATGGCCCCATTCCCAGTGCTAACGCCGACTCTGGCTCACCTGGAAACCGCTAATTCACTGACCCAGCTTTTAACTGCTCAGCCCAGCCCAGGGGCGATCGCCGCCGGAATTGCGATCGCCTTTGGCTTTGGTGCTGTTCATGCCCTGTCCCCCGGCCACGGCAAAACCCTGGTGGGCGCTTATCTGGTGGGCAGTCGCGGCACCCCAGGGGCGGCGCTGTGGCTGGGCATTGCCACCACGGTGACCCACACGGTGACGGTGTTTGCGCTGGGGGTGGCCACGCTGGTGGCTTCGCAGTACGTCGTTCTCGACCAGGTATATCCCATTTTGGGGGCGCTCAGCGGGGTAGCGATTTGCCTGGTGGGCCTCAGGTTGCTGGCGGTGAGGCTGTGGTCTGGTGCTCACCACCATCACCACGATCATGACCACCACGATCACGATCATTATCACCACGATCATCACCATCACCATGCCCCAGAGGACTGGCGATCGCTCCTGGCCATTGGCATTTCGGGTGGGTTGGTGCCCTGCCCATCGGCCCTGGTGTTGCTGCTGAGTGCGATCGCGCTGCACCAAATCGCCTATGGGTTGGTGCTTGTCGGCGGCTTTAGTCTGGGTCTGGCATCGGTGCTCACGACCCTGGGGTTAGCCGCCGTTTATGGACAACAGTGGCTGGAAAACTCCCCCTTTGGAGCTGGAGTGATGCATCGGCTGTCAGCGGTCAGCGCTTTCGGCACGGTCTGCATCGGCATCGGTCTGACAATGGTGTCGTTAAAGGCTGGTGGGTTGGGGTGATGGGATGGGCGCAGTGCCCTATTCCATCAGACATGAACCTGAAACCTGTTTCGTTTCCTAGACAAGAGGGTTGATAATGATTATCATTCCAAAAATCTCGTCACCCGGATAAATCAGCGTGAGCCTATCCCAAACGAATCAGTCCTATGACGTTGTGATCGTGGGTGCCGGAGCCGCAGGCATCGGCTGTGGTGTCGTGCTCAAAGACCTGGG
Source organism: Nodosilinea sp. LEGE 07088 (assembly GCF_015207395.1). Classification (GTDB taxonomy): domain Bacteria; phylum Cyanobacteriota; class Cyanobacteriia; order Phormidesmidales; family Phormidesmidaceae; genus Nodosilinea. The sequence continues at coordinate 1,050 of NZ_JADEWX010000290.1, read as the reverse complement.
GCTAGAGCGCTTCACCCTTTTAGAAAGACACCAGGTCGGAGCCTCCTTTAGCCGCTGGCCTGACGAAATGAGCTTCATCACGCCATCATTCCCTAGCCATGGGTTTGGCCTGCTCGACCTGAATTCTGTGACCTTGAAGACTTCGCCTGCGATCGCCTTTCGCCGCGAACACATCAGCGGCAAGCAGTACGCGCTGTACTTGCAGACCGTGGCCGATCATTTTGAGCTGCCAATTCAGACCGAAGTCGATGTGCAAACCGTTGAGCCCTTGCCCCAAGGCGGCTTTACCCTGCACACCAGCAGCGGTGAAATGTCTACCCAGTTTGTGATTTGGGCGGCTGGGGAATATCAATATCCCCATCTCAATCCCTTTCCAGGGGCAGAGCACTGCCTCCACAACTCCCAAATTCGGTCGTGGACGGATCTAGAGGGCGACGAATTCATTATCATTGGTGGCTACGAAAGCGGCATGGATGCAGCGGCTAATCTGGTCGCCCTGGGCAAGAAAGTCAGCGTGCTCGATCGCACCGGGGCCTGGGCCGATCCTGACACAGATCCCAGCGTATCCCTATCGCCCTACACCCTACAGCGCCTGGAATTTGTCCGTCGCACTGGCCGCCTGGACTTGGTGGGTGACGCCCCCATTGAAGCAGTCAAACCCATCCCCGGTGGCTACGCCGTCTACAGCGAATACCAGAAGTGGGTGACAGCCCATCCCCCGATTCTCTGCACCGGTTTTGACACCAGCTTGAAACAGATTGCACACCTATTCGACTGGTCCGAAGGCTACGCTGCCCTTACAGAAAACGACGAATCTACCCTCACCCCTGGCCTCTTTGTGAGCGGGCCTTCCGTGCGCCACGGGGATTTGATTTTCTGCTTTATCTACAAATTCCGCCAGCGCTTTGCCGTCATCGCCAACGCGATCGCCTATCGCCTCGGTCTCGACCCCACCCCCCTCGAAGCCTACCGTCAGGCTGGACTCTTCCTCGATGACCTCTCCTGCTGCAGCAACGACTGCATTTGTTAGCGACTTCCCATCATGCCCAC
>NZ_JADEWX010000289.1 GCF_015207395.1 Nodosilinea sp. LEGE 07088 | reverse complement strand
CCCTACGGTTGGGCTGGGGGGCGCAGAAGTTGCAGCGGGTTTGCGGGGGGTCGGGTTTGGTGAATCTGTTGCTGTCGATCCAGGGGCAGGTGCTGAGTCTAACTGACCAAAATACTGCTCTAGCTGCACAATCAGCCGATTCATGTCGCTGTGGAAGTCGGGGTCGGGGCGGGCCTGGGCGGCGTTGATATAGGCCAGGTTGACCAGGGTCGGGGGCAAGGCATCGGGTGCTGGCATGGTGGCCCGCCGCACCAAGACCGGCACTACGATGAGCTGGCCTTTGCGCCTCAGGGCTTCTTCGAGTTCGAGGCGCACCCAGTCGACGGGGTTGTCGAGGCGGCGGTTGCCGTAGCTATCGGTCACCGTCAGCCAGGTGTTGCCGATTATCGCCAGCACCACCGGGCACTGGCTAAGGCTGTCGTTGATGTAGTCGCGCACGTCTACGCCGATGGGGATGGCATCGACATCTTTGAAAATGGCATCTTTGCCAAAGTGGGCAGCCAGGCGATCGTAGATGCGTCCGGCTACGTCTTCGCTATCGCTGCGACGGTAGGAGATAAAAATTTTGGCATGGGGCTGGGCGCTGGCTGCCTCTATTAAAGCTTGATTTGCCAGGCGGCTTCAAAAAAAGCCAGTTCGCAATCCATAGCGTAGCGGTAGGCGGCCTGGTTGCCGGGGGTGTCGGCGGCGTGGGTATCGAGCAGCGCTTCGAGCTGGGTTGCCAAGGGTTCAAACTGGTCGCTGCTGTAGGTGTCAATCCAGGGGCGATAGCGGTGGGCGGGCGGGTTGAGCTGCGCCAGCGACTGGCCCAAAAAGGCATAGAGCCGCATGCAGGGGGCCATGGCCACTGCGATCGCCCCCGGTTCCTGGCCCCAGGCGGTGCTGAGCAAAAAATCGGTGTAGCGGCGGGTGGCGGCACCGGGGGCGACGTGGGCCAGGTCTACGCCCCATTCCTGGGCATAGCTGCCGTGCAGGTTGAGCTCGGCCAGCACCCCATCGGCCAGCTGGTGAAAGACTTGAAACATCTCCCAGGTGGGGGCTTTGGCGGCGGCGATGCTGTAGGCGCGGGCAAAGGCGTCGAGAAAGAAGGCGTCTTGGCCGACGTAGTAGGCAAATTTCTCCACCGGCAGGGTGCCATCGCCCAGACCTTGCACGAAGGGATGGTGCAGGCAGGCGGTGGCGAGATCGTGGTGGGTTTGCCAGAGGGTTTGGGACAGAGACATGGAAAATTTTGAATTTTGGATTTTAGGTTTTGGATTTCCCCTCCTGGGAGGGGCAGGGGTGGGTTGGTTCGGGATTTTGGATTTTGGATTGGTGCAGCTTGTTTGGGCTGTTTTTGGGGGGGGGACTACGGATGTAACAGCGCCTGGGCCAAATCTAGGGAGAAATAGTAGGCGTTGTAGGCGTCGCCCCAGAGCACTTCGAAGGGCTGGCTGGGTTCCCCCAGGTGGCTGATGACGAGGCTGGCGCCGGGCAGGGCGCAGCGGCGGGTGTAGTCGTTAACGGTGACGACGGTGGTGAGGCCAGCGGCGATCGCGGCCTCTAGCCCCTGGGGGCTATCTTCGATCACCAGGCAGGTGGCGGGGGTGAGATCCATGGCGGTGATCACCAGCTGGTAGATATCGGGGGCGGGCTTTTTGGCGGGCACCATGTCGCCAGCGGCGATGATTTCAAACCAGGTGGGCGACTCTGGCCCCAGCAAATGCTCTAGCAGTGGAATGACGCTGTCTTTGGCGCTGGTGGTGGCGATCGCCAGCCGCACCCCCTGCTGCTGGGCCGCTGCAATCAACCGCCGCACCCCGGGCCGCAACGGAATCACATTGCGCTCGACTAGAGCCTGAAAGTGGCGGGCCTTAGCCTGGTGCAGGGCCACAACTAGATGGTCTATATTGCCCGGCTGAAACGTCGATTGGTAGCGATCGATATAGTAACGAATGCGCTCTTTGCCCCCCGCCACCCGCAGCAGCTGGCCGTAGAGACCGATGGGCCAGTGCCAGGGCAGGCCAAATTCTTCAAAGGCGAGGTTAAACGCCACCCGGTGCCCATCCCGCTCGGTTTCGGCCAGGGTGCCATCGACATCAAAGATTAGGGCCTGGAGGGTTTTCATAGAGGCAAGGCAAAACAGCTAGCGATTTCAGCCCCCCTGGCCCCATCGAGTTCCCCGGCCTGGGGTCCAGAGGGGCGATCTGATAGGCGGCCCCAGGGTACCAGAGCCCGACAAAGAGTCTGCGATCGCAGATAAAAAGGGCAGAAAGCACCCCGATTCTAGCCGAGAAGCCCGTCGTTTCACCGTAGGATGAAAGGGCGACCTGCGCCAGATCGTTGGGTCAGCGTTGCCCCCGACGCAGCAGGCAGTTGTCAACGGTTACAGAAGGCATGGATATCAAACAGGGTTTTGTCGCCACGGTGGGGAATACCCCCCTCATTCGTCTCAACAGCGTCAGCGAGGCCACCGGCTGCAATATTCTCGGCAAGGCAGAATTTCTCAACCCCGGCGGGTCGGTCAAAGACCGCGCCGCGCTCTATATCATTAACGACGCCGAAGCCAAGGGGCTGCTCAAGCCCGGTGGCACCGTGGTCGAAGGCACCGCCGGCAACACTGGCATCGGCCTGGCCCATATCTGCAATGCCAAGGGCTACCGCTGCCTGATCATCATTCCCGAGACCCAGTCCCAGGAAAAAATTGACCTGCTGCGGACTCTCGGGGCCGAGGTACGCACGGTGCCCGCGGTGCCCTACCGCGACCCCAACAACTACGTCAAACTCTCGGGTCGCGTCGCCGCCGAGCTCGACAACGCCATCTGGGCCAACCAGTTCGACAACTTGGCCAATCGCCAGGCCCACTACGAAACCACCGGCCCCGAGATCTGGGCCCAAACCGATGGCACCGTGGCTGGCTGGGTCGCCGCCACCGGCACGGGGGGCACCTACGCTGGCACCGCCCTATTTCTCAAAGAAAAAAACCCCAACATTCGCTGCGTGGTGGCCGACCCCATGGGTAGCGGTCTCTACAGCTATATCAAAACCGGGGAGGTCAATATCGAGGGCAACTCTGTGACCGAAGGCATTGGCAATAGCCGCATCACCGCCAATATGGAAGACGTTCCCATCGACGACGCCATTCAAATCACAGACCCAGAGGCTCTGCGGATCATTTACCAACTGCTCTATCAGGATGGCCTGTTTATGGGCGGCTCAGTGGGCATCAATGTGGCAGCGGCAGTGGCCATGGCCCAGCAGCTTGGCCCCGGCCACACCATTGTGACCGTGCTGTGCGACAGTGGCTCGCGTTACCAGTCGCGCATTTACAGTCGCCCCTGGCTAGAGGCAAAGGGGTTGTGGTCAGAAGATCTGGCCTCTGTTACACCCTAGGAAATACTCGTTCTAAACCAATTCTGCATATTGGAGTAAGCCTGTCAGTGCCCCGCTCATGGTTGCTCAGCTCCCCTTTTGATCTAGGGAGGGTGGGGCAAAATAGATCGACTACACTAGGACAGACTCTAGGGTTGAGCCTCTATCGGGCAGCCTCAAGGGCTATTCTAGCTAACCCTTACCTGTAGCTCCGGGGACACCTCTGTGACCGATCCGTCTGATAAAACTTCGCTACCGGCCGACTCTGCTCTCAATTCGGTTCCAGAGGCCAAAGTGCAGGCACCTCAACCCAATCCCTGGGTTGAGGTGCTACAGACCATTTCGCTCAGTCTGCTGTTAGCGGGCGGGATCCGATATTTTGTTGCAGAAGCACGGTACATCCCCTCCGGCTCCATGGAGCCCACTCTACAGGTTCAAGATCGCCTAGTGATCGAAAAAATTAGCTACCGCTTCAACCCTCCCCAGCACGGCGATATTGTGGTGTTTTGGCCCCCCGACAGCCTGACGCCGCCGGGGCAGCGGCGCGATGCCTTTATCAAGCGCGTCATTGGCATCCCCGGAGATGTGATCGAGGTTCGCGACGGCGTGGTATTCCGCAACGGCGAGGCGCTGGTTGAGCCCTACATTGCCGAGCCTCCCAACGATCCCTATGGCCCCACCACTGTGCCTGAAGACGCCTATTTGGTGATGGGCGATAACCGCAACAACAGTTATGACAGCCGGGTTTGGGGGTTTGTGCCCAAAGACAACATCATCGGTAGAGCGGTGGTGCGATTTTGGCCCCTGGGGCGCTGGGGCGGTCTCGATGACGCGCCTGCCGAGGCTCCTGCTACCGACAATTCAGCCAACAATTCTGCTGTCCGCAACTAGTACTCGAAGGCTGAACTATGTCCACCGTTCCGGATCGCTTGGCTCCCTAGCTCCCCTTGTATGTTGAGAGAGAAGTAGTGCTAGACCGTATCCCCTAGGCACGTGATCGTCATAGTCCGTGGAGCAGCGAGGGTCGGCCCTACGATTCATCCTCTGAGAACTCGAAAAATCGCCTG
>NZ_JADEWX010000038.1 GCF_015207395.1 Nodosilinea sp. LEGE 07088 | reverse complement strand
TTTTCCCAACAGTCCGCCCACTCTACTTTTGTCTAAATTCATCGCCGCTAAGCTAGACTCCTGCCCCAGCGCTGGTGCACCTGACTTGGCGGCCTAGAAATCCAATCAAGAACTTAGGACTGCCCAGTTCTAAAATCAGATCAATGAAGGACTCACTGGCGGGAGCCATATTATGACAGTCCCAAGGCCCACCCAGGAAGCCGAGCGTTTGGCTGCCCTTCGGCAGTACAACATTCTCGATACCCCGGCAGAACAGGCCTACGACGACATTACCGCGTTAGCCGCCTATATCTGCGATGCCCCGATCGCGATCGTCAATTTAGTCGATAGCGATCGCCAATGGTTTAAGTCAACGGTAGGATTCGACCTGAGCGAAACCAGCCGGGAAGTGTCGTTTTGTGCCTATACCATCCTGGATCGAGAAACCATGGTGGTCAACGACGCGCTAGCCGATGAGCGCTTTGCAGACAATGAATTTGTTACCCATATCCCTGGCATTCGCTTCTATGCGGGCGTGCCGCTGGTGACGCCATCTGGCTTCTCCATTGGCACGCTCTGCGTCGTCGATCATCGCCCCCGGGAGCTGTCAGAGTTTCAGAAAAAAACGCTGGAGGCCCTGGCGCGGCAGGCGGTAGCCCAGCTGGAGTTGAGACGGGTCTCGTCTCAGTTGGCAGAATCCCTAGACCATATCAAGCTGATGGAAGGGCTGATTCCGATCTGTTCCTACTGCAAGGGCATCCGCAACGATCGCGGCTACTGGTCAACGGTAGAGACCTTCATCGAAGAATATGCCGATGTGGGCTTTACCCACGGCGTCTGCGACAACTGTATGCGGCAGCATTTCCCCGAGGTGGCCAATGTGTTGCTGCCCGACCCAGCGCCAGATAGCGCAGAATTTGACGGCGTGATTGGCTAAGGCCGATGCGATCCAACGGCTGGCTAGGCGGCGGCACCAGAGGCCGAAGGAGCCAGGTACGTAGGCAGTCTGGTGGCGTCAAAGGTAGCATTAGGGGCTTAGACTCTAGCCCCCTTGGACGGCGGGCTGCCTCTATTCACAAGGTTTTCAATTCTATGATTGTTTGCATTACTGACCTGCTGACCACCGATGAGGTAGCCCGCATTCAGGATGGCTTGGCCCAGGCGGAGTTTGTGCCGGGGGAAACAACGGCGGGCTGGCACGCCAAGCTGGTGAAGCAGAATGAGCAGGCGACTCAGCAGATGGCTTTGAAGCCCCTAGAAATAATCGTGCAGACGGCGCTGGCGCGGAATGCGCTGTTTCAGGCGATCGCCTGGCCAAGAATGGTGCATTCCCTACTCTTCAGCCGCTATGGCGAGGGCATGAGCTACGGGCGGCACACCGACAACGCCCTGATGGGCGGGGCCAACTTTTATCGCTCAGATGTGTCATTCACCGTTTTTTTGAGTCAGCCAGACGCCTACGATGGCGGCGAACTGGTGATCGAAGAGGCCGACAGCGAGCGCTCCTATAAGCTGGCGGCGGGAAATGCGATCGCCTACCCCTCTACCACGCTGCATCGGGTGGAGCCGGTGAAAAGCGGCGATCGCACCGTTGCCGTAGGCTGGGTACAAAGCCTGGTACGCAACGCCGCCCACCGCGAGATTTTATTTGACTTGGAAACCGTCAAGCGCACCCTCTTTGCCCAATCCGGCAAGACCCCCGAGTTCGACCTGCTGGCCAAAACCACCGCTAACCTACTGCGCCAGTGGGCCGAGTAGGACAGGCCTGCCTGGCTCAAGGATGGCGCAGCCTGCGAAAAACAGCGACTCTACAATAAGAATGATTGCCGATAAAAAGTAATTCTATTGACTGTGAAGATCTCTAAATGAAAGCTATAAAAACATAAGAAATCCAGAAAGCTTCACCTTAAAGAGCATTTCAAGGGATACTCCACGTATCCACACCCGTAAAATTAAATTCTATTTGACATCAATTCGCATTTGCAATACAGTCTGGAACTATCGTTTAGTCGTGATCTGGTTTTGCCATGAACACTCGATATCGGGCTGTAGACCTGTTTTTGGCGACGGGGTTAATGGTCGCCGCCGCCCCGACGACAATGGGCGCAGCTGCCGCGCCCGACGCTACGTCAGGGGGAAGCCATGGCAGTGCCGACGCCACGCTGATGAGTCAAAGCCCTATCTGTCGTCCCGTGGCCGTGGACGGAGGCGGCGAAGGGGGCGGCGGTGAGGGCGGTGAGGGCGGTGAGGGCGGCGCAGTGCTTCCCGCTGAAACGGCTGACGTCGTGGTGCTAGCGCCAGAGCAACAGTTCAGCGATCGCGAAATCATCACCGACTTTGTCGATGCCCTGGTAGTCCCCAACTACGAGCAGCTCACCCAGCGATCGGGAGACCTGGCTGAGGCGATCGCCGTCTTTGTCGAAAACCCCACTGAAGATACGCTAACGGCGGGCCGTCAGGCCTGGTTAGCGGCCCGTCGCCCCTGGGAACAGAGCGAAGCCTTTGCCTTTGGCCCGGCGGCTTCTCTGAGGCTAGATGCGGAGCTAGACGATTGGCCCCTGAATGAAATCGATGTATTGGCAGTGCTTGAGAGCGAAAACCGCCTCACTCCGGAGTATGTCGCCAGCTTGCAAACCAGCCAGAAGGGCTTCCATGCGATCGCGTTTCTCCTGTTTGGCACCGATGCCGATAAGCCTCTAGATGACTTCACTGAGCGTGAGTTAGAGTATCTGGCTGCCATTGGCCCAGTCTTTGATCAAACCGCCAACGCCCTGCTGCTCAGCTGGACTGAGGGTATCGACGGGTTCCCGGCCTATCGAGATGAGTTTGTCGAGGCTGGCGAAGACAGCGGCGCCTACCTCACCGTGCAGGCCGCCGGGGAGGAAATTGTCCAGGGCATTCTTGGCATTTTAGACGAGCTGGGCAATGTCAAAATTGGCGCAGCACTGGAGACCCAAAACCCGTTTCTGCTGGAGGCCCGCTTTGCCCAAAGCTCGCTGCAAGACTTTGAAGACAACTTAGTGAGTGCCCAAAACGCCTATCTAGGCGAATTCACGGCAGGCGGCACCCGAGGGCAAGGGCTGCAGGCCTTTGTCGCCGCTGTTGACCCGGCCCTTGACACTCAGATTCAGGCCCAGATGCAAACCGCCCAGCAAGCCGTAGCCGCTATTCCTGGCCCGATCGAGGTCACCCTGTGCGACCCCAGCGCCCACCCCCAAATCGCAACCGCCAAAGCCAGCATTTTGACCCTGTTTGAAACCTTTGAGCAGCAGGTGCTACCCCTAGTACAGCAATGATTCACAGCATCCTTAGCCCCCGCTACCGGGGACATAAACCTGCATACCGACGGCTGACCCTGGGGCTAATCGCCCTGATCGCTGGCATTGCCCTGGCGGCCCTGCTGCGATCGCCCGCCTCTGCTCAAACCCCCCGCCCCCAGGCGGGCGGCGACACCACCATCTACAGCCGCACCTCCCGCGCCTTTGAGCAGCCCGCGCCTAACCTAGATGCCTCCTGGGCCGAGCGCCATGCCGCGGGCGATCTCGCCTTCGAGGCGGCCTTTGTCACCGCTCCCGCCCGGGTCAACCCCGGCCTGGGGCCGCTGTTTAACGGTACCGGCTGCGCCGGATGCCACATCAAAAATGGTCGTGGCCTGCTAGAGAAGGGGCAGCGGGTGCTGCGGGTGAGCCAGCTTCAGCCCAGCCACAGCACTGCCAGCGATGCCGCCGCTACCCTGGAGCCCTACGCCCCAGAAGCAGAGTCACCGGGGGGGAATGCGGTTTCGGTTCCCGGCATTGGCACCCAGCTGCAGGAGCAGGGGGTCTATGGCCACGCCCCCGAAGCCGTGGTGCAGATTACCTGGACGGAGCAATCGGGCACCTACGAGGATGGCACCACCTATTCGCTGCGATCGCCCCAGATTCAGCTGTTGCGTCTCGACGGCGCCCCTCTGGCTGAGGACATTGCTATTTCTAGCCGCATTCCGCAGCCGGTGTTTGGGGCTGGTTTGCTAGAGGCTGTGCCCGAGGCTGACGTTGTGCAGCGGGCCGATCCGAGCGATCGCGACGGCGACGGGGTTTCGGGTCGCCCTAACCGAGTGTGGAATGTAGTCGAACAGCGCCCTACCCTGGGCCGCTTTGGCTGGAAGGCCAACACTCCTACCCTGTTGCAGCAGTCGGCAGCGGCCTACGTCAACGACATGGGCGTCACCAACCCCCTCTTCCCCGATGCCGATGGCCAGATGGACATTGACATGGACACCCTGGAGGCAGCGGAAACCTATGTACAAACCATCGCGGTACCCGCTCGTACCCTCATGGATGACCCTCAGGCACAGCGAGGAGAGCGGTTATTTTCGACGGCCAACTGCACCGCCTGCCACGTAGCTGAACTCCGCACGGGGGCCCACAAAATTCCGGCTCTGGCCAATCAAACCATCCATCCCTATACCGACCTGCTGCTCCACGATCTGGGGCCAGGGCTGGCCGACGGGCGGCCCGACTTTGAGGCAACGGGCCAAGAGTGGCGCACGCCGCCGCTGTGGGGGGTGGGGCTAACCCAGACGGTGCTGCCCTTTTCGGGCTTTTTGCACGATGGCCGTGCCCGCACCCTAGAGGAAGCGATTCTCTGGCACGGCGGCGAGGCTGAGCTGGCCAAGGAAACCTTTCGGGCCATGGCGACGGACGACCGGGCGGCGCTGATTCGGTTTTTACGATCGCTCTAGCCTTAGCCACAGATAGACGCCAGGGCACACAGTAGTTTGCCCTGGCAGGTCAGTGGTATGGCCGCAATTGAAAGCGCTCAAGATTGCTGCAAAGCCAGCACTTGCTCTGTGGTCATGGGTTCAACGGTCATGGTGTAGAGCACGCCGTCTTGCACCGAAACCAGGTTTAAGTAATAGTTGGCTTCACCGGGTTTGCTGACGGCGTACACCCGCACCCCAGAGTCGATCGATAGAACGTCGCCAGTGACATTATCGACCCTATACCCCTGGGCCTCTAGCTGGGCCTGTAGGTCGCCCGCTGCGCTCCGCCAGCTACTGCTGACAGGGCTGCGCCAGCAGTCATTGGCCCCATTGCAGCCGACTTCGGCCCCGGGCAGGTGCGGAAAATTGGCATAGGGAGCAGGCGCTTGAGGCTCAACGGGTTCTGGCGGGGCCGGTGGCGGCGTAAAGGGGGCAGGCTCGGGAGCAGCAGAGATCGGCCCGGATTCAACCTGCTGCACCGGTTCTGGGCTCTGGGCCTGGGGCGCAGGTGGGGAAGCCTGCACTGAGGCCTGGGGGGTAACGGTAGGCGCAGGCTCGGGAGCAGGCTTGGGCAACACCGTGACCGACACATCGTCGGGGGCAGCAGGTGACTCATCCAGGACTTCGACGGGTAGGGGCTCTGGATTTGGGCTCGGCACCACTAGCGCCAGCAGCACGCCGTGCCCCCCCAGAGAGGCGATGACGCAGAGTATCCCCAGCCCAAAGCGCGATCGCCGCTGCGGCTTAGATGTGGGGCGACGCAGAGCAGCAGCAGAGGCAATTAATCTGGGAGTCATTGTCGAAAAGTTTTAGGTACAGATGCACAATGGCCAGCAGAACTAACAAGACTTATTCTCTATAAGCCATTCTAAGACTAATGGCGCGTTGCCTCAAGTCTTGACGGGCTAAAGGTTAGATAATCTATCTATGGGTGCGTCAATGATAAGCATTATTGATATCACTCACTACTTGATTGATATTCTACCCATGTCTATCAAGAAACAGTCGCAATAGGCGCTACAATGCAGGCTGATATTTCACCCCTCTGGGATTTTCGTCAGAGAGTTAAGTTGTTGAGGTAACAGCCGATGAAGTTAGGACGACGTGCATTTTTAGGGGCGGGTGCCGCCGCCACCGCCGTAGCGGCAGGTTATTTGCGTCAGCGCCCCGCCACTGCCCAGTTTGGCTTTGGCCGTGGGCCTGTGGTCAACCTCTATTCTTCCCGCCACTATGACACCGACGATCTGGTGTATGACGGGTTTCGAGAGGCCACGGGCATTCGCATCAACCTGGTCGAGGCCGAGGCCGACCAGCTGATCGAGCGCATCAAGAGTGAAGGACAAAACAGCCCCGCCGACCTTCTCATAACCGTCGATGCCGGTCGGCTGTGGCGGGCCGAGCAAGAAGACCTCTTTCAGCCGGTTGACTCGGCGGTGCTAAATGAGGCCGTGCCTGAAAATCTGCGCCACCCCGATGGGCTCTGGTTTGGCCTGACCAAGCGGGCTCGGGTGATTATGTACAACAAAGACACCGTTGACCCGGCTGAGCTATCGACCTACGAAGACCTGGTTGACCCCAAGTGGCAGGGCCGCATTCTGATTCGCAGCTCGACCAATATCTACAACCAGTCGCTGGTCGGCTCGATGATTGCCGCCCACGGGGCTGAAGAAACCGAAGCGTGGGCGCGGGGTCTGGTGGCTAACTTTGCCCGCGACCCCCAGGGGGGCGACACCGACCAGATCAAAGCCGCCGCTGCCGGGTTGGGTGACCTTGCGATCTCAAATACCTACTATTTGGCACGTCTGGCTAAATCTGACAATGCCGAAGACCAGGCGATCGCTGAGCAGATCGGGGTGTTTTTTCCCAACCAGGGCGATCGCGGCACCCACGTCAACATCAGCGGGGCTGGGGTAGTCAAGACCGCCCCTAATGCCGATGCAGCCCTGCAGTTTTTGGAGTATCTGGCCAGCCCCGAGGCCCAGCAGATCTTTGCCGAAAGCAATAACGAGTATCCCGTTGTTGAGGGCGTCGCGGTCGACTCGGTGGTGGCGGGGTTTGGCGAGTTCAAAGCAGACTCGCTCAACGCTTCGGTGTTTGGCAGCAACAACCCCGAGGCCCTACGCATCACCGATCGCGCCGGTTGGCCATAGTCAGTAGCTGACGATCGCCCCCAAAGATTTCAGCATGCGGGTTTCGGTTGCAGAGAGGCCAACGGCATCGCAAATGTTGACCCCTTCGTAGGGGCGATCGGGCCGCAGGGTTTGTTGGCAGAGGCCAGAGGCCAGATCCCAAATGCAAATTTCATCGTCCTGGCTGGCGGTGATGAGGTGAGTTCGGCTGGGGCTGACCGCGACCTGCCAGATCGCCTGACCATGGTTTTGCAGTGTGTGGCGGCGCTGGTTGGTGTTTACGACCCAGACCTCTACCCGGTTGTCTTCGCTAGTAAAGGCGAGAATGTCGCCGGTTGGGCCGATGGTAACCCCTTGCAACCACTGTTCGCTGGGATGCTGCCACTGGCCCAAGGCGTCGCCGGGGGAGGTATCGGGGGCCAGGTGCCACCAGCGTACGGTGCCGTCGTGACTGGCGCTGGCTAGGGTGAGGCTATCGGGGCTAATGGCCAGGCTGTGAACCTGGCCTTGGTGACCGCTAAAGGTCTGGGAGGTAAAGACAGGTGTACCGTCGTGGGTCGGCTGGTCGTGCTGCCAAAGGGCGATCGCGCCGTCTCGCCCCGCCGCCGCCAACCACCACCCGTCGTTACTAAACGCGATCGCCGAGGGGCTATCGGGGCTGTTTTCCAAAGCCCCTAGGGCGTTGCCGGCGGTGGTATTCCACAGGCAGATGCCGTCGTTTGGGCCAGCGCTCGCCAACCATTGACTATCGGGGCTAAAACTGAGCAGCGTGGCCGGAGTATCGATCGCCCAAACCCACTGCATCTGGCCCGTGGTCTTAGACCAAAGACGAATAGTTGAGTCATCGGCGCCGCTAGCCAACCAGCGCTCGTCGGGGCTGAGAGCCACCGAGCGCACCGAGCGATCGTGCCCGGCGAGGGTCTGGGGGCCAGTGGCGTAGGGGCTGCCAGCAGTCACCTGCCACAGACGCAAATGGGTATCGTCGTGGCCGGTCAAAATGGTGCCGCCCTCTGAACCACTGCTAAAGGCCAGGCAGCGCACCGGGTGAGCCTGGCTGAGAAAGCTGCGCCAGCACTGCCCCCACTGGGTATGCCAGAGCTTGATAGTGTAGTTGCTGCCGGTGACAAAATAGCGGCTGTCGGTGCTAAAGACCAGGGTCCAGACCGGTGCTCCTGGATAGGGCAGGGTGTGGCAGTGGCGACGATTGGGGATATCCCACACGGCGACAGAAAAGTCTTGGCCACTGCACACCAGGTATTGCCCACTGGGGCTCAGGGCCATGGCCAGGAGAGCCTGAACATTGGTAGGCAAAATCCAGCAGGGTAGGCCGGTTTCCAGATTCCAGATGGTGAGGCTGTTGTCGTCGTAGCCTGCCGCTACGGGTATCGGCGGGCAATCGGGGTCATTGGGGTCGGCCAAAAATCCGGCGATGCGCAGGCTGGCGGTCGATCGCACCTGGAGCTCTTTGACCAGCACGCGCTCGACCACGTTCCACAGGCAGGCCCGCTGATCCTCACCGCCGCTGACTAAGCGATCGCCAAGCTCACTGTAGGCCAGACTGTGAATTGGCCCCTGATGAGCTGGCAGTGGCCCCTGGCCAAACCCCGAAGCCACTTCCCACAGATACAGCTGACCGCTATCGTCGCCCGAGGCCAGCTGGCTACCGTCGGGGCTAAAGGTCAAAGCCTGTACCGATGTTTGGTGACCCTCTAAAACATCGGTCTGGTAGGTCTCACCCACTGGCCACAGCCGAATTTGGCCGGTTTCAGTCCCGATCGCCAACAAATCTCCTTGGGGGTTAAAGGTGAGGGCGCAAATGCCCTGGGAGTTACCCTCGTCAAACATCCACATCAGCTTGCCCCGGCTGAGATCCCACAGCAAGAGGCGGCCCTCATGGTCGCCAGTGGCCAGATAACGACTCGTTGGCTGCGGTGAACTTGCCGGTTCGGGGCTAAAGGCCGCTACGGGGTTGCGACCCAGGGCGGTAGCAAAGGCCGTGTCATGGAACTGGGCCTGGCTAAAGTTAGCGCCTTGTAGGCTCACCTGGCGCAGGTCACTCTGCCACAGGGTCAGGTGAGAAAAGTCGCCGCCGCTAACAGCTAGCCCTAGGTGCTGACATAGATGAATGATGTTGCTGGCCCCGTAGCCCGGCTGCCCGCGGTGAGATTGCAGGGCTTTCACCAAGCGATCGCCCTTGGCTGCTAACAAATCAACTGTCTTGTATTGCTGCCGCAGCGCCTCTGCTAGAGGCAATAGCATAGCTGTTCGCTGGCGCTCTTGCACCACCTCGCGGGCGGTTGTAGTCACCAGGGGTAGACGCTGAAGCCAATCTAGGGTTTCGGCCTCTAGCTCGGCCCAGAGCACCTGGTGTAACCGCTCTTGTACCAGAGCCTGGACCACTGGCTTTAAGCTCAACACCAGGCCATGGGCCTCGGTTGGTTGCCCCTGAACCCACCCTCGACCAATGACCGACTGCACCACCCGCCCCTCGACGGCAGGCTGCATGATCTCATTGAGGTGGTTGATCGAGATCGACTCCTGGGCTAGAAGCAGGCCGTAGAGCAGGGCCCATTCTGCCGGTAGCAGCCGCTCTAGAGCCTGGGTAAAGGGGCGATGCACGATCGCAGGAATGGTTAGGGGGGCCTGCAGCAAGGCCTGGGGCTGCCCTTGGTAGACCTCTTGCAGGGTCGCTCTGACCCCGCGCAACACAAGGGGATGACTGCCATAGCGATCGATCAGACTAGTCCAGGGGTCGGTTTCTGCCCCGGGAATAGGGGGTGCTTGCAGTAGCGGTCGAGCGGCGACAACAGACAGGTCGTCTAGGAGATAGTCTTGTACCCTTGGCCCCTGCACCTGGGAAAAATCGGTGGGCTTTTCGCGGCTGAGCCAGATCAGGCAGCTCTGGTGGTGCCGCTCTGCCGCCTGGTGAAATAGATGTTGCAGGGCCGTGGTATGGGGCCGATAGCTGCCCGATAGCTGCTGGGGGGCAAAGAGCTGCTCCATGCCGTCAATAATCAGCAGGGAGCGGTGCTGGTCGAGCTGGTCGAGCACCCAGTCGATGGCGGTTAACGGTGACGACAATGCCTGGGCGATCGCCGGGTCGAGCCAATGGGCGATCGCCCCCAATACCGCTTCATCGGTAGCGGCCGTGGGTAGAGCCAGGTAGCCGCAGCGATCGACTTCGGGGGCTAACTGAGCTGCGATCGCGGCGGCCAGGGTGGTCTTGCCCACTCCCGGTAAGCCCCACAGCACCACCGTCCGGCAGCGGTCATCCACAATCCACCGGGTGAGGGTGGCGAGCTCAACCTCTCGACCACTGCAAGCCGTCAGATCAATCCGGGGTGAATCTCGCACCACTAGCGCTGGCGCATCTGGGCTAGGGGAAGAGCCATTGGGCCAGCGCGCCGGGGCAGCGACCTCTAGATCCATGGGGGGTGCCACTGTCTCTGTCGCTATTCCCTGGGCCACCCAGGTTTGCAATACGCTTTGAATGTTGCGTTTGGTGACCCGAATGCCTTGGATATCGGTCTCTACAATGTCGGTCAGCAGCTGCCAGAGTTTAGGCCCGACATCTTTTTTGAGATAGTCTTCGGTGTAGCCAGCGCTGGGGGTGGCCATGGCCGAGTAGGTCTTATTTTCCCACGAGCCCTTGAGCACCAGGCGCTCCACATCCTTGAGGGGGCGACCCTTGCGCTCTACGGCCACCTGATTAATGAGTACTGCAATGTCATCGAAGTCCATCGGCTAAACCGCCACAGATGCCCCAGCGATGGCCTTAGTTTACCTGAATTTTTCAGAACTCCTCAGGGGTGTGAGAACTCTCACCCGGGGTAGGGCCCTTTGGATTAAGAGGATGTGGGTAAAAAAAATTCCCTGGCCCGAAGGCCAAGGAATAATCAGGGTGCATCTACCACTACATAGTTCTAGGCCGAGCCAGGGAATCAGGATGGTTTGGAAAGTATTTTGCTAAAGTGCCTGAAGGAGGGGGAGGGAAAGGCGGTTGGCGGCGAGAGAGCCCGTGCAATGGAGCCTGGACAGAGCTGGTTAATCGCTGCTGAGGCCGGGTCAGTCATGTGCTGCAATTCTTCTGGTGATTTGAGTGGGCTCAGTCCAAGGATGCATGCTTCAAGATTTAAGCTTTAAGAGCGCCTGCTTCAAATAGACCTTGGGGATATTATCGGGAGACAACCGTGTCTGATGGACTCAGTTTGACCGCCTACGATCTCTGGAAAACCTACGCCAATGAAGCGGTGGTGCAGGGCATCAGCTTTACCTTGGCCCCAGGCGAAATTGTTGGCCTGCTGGGGCCTAATGGGGCCGGTAAAACCACTACTGTAGGCATGCTGTTTGGCACAGTCATTCCCACCAAAGGCTTTGTACAATGCGGCCCCTGGCAACTGCCGGGGCAGGGACAGTTGGCCCGCGCCCAGATGGGCATTGTTACCCAAGAAGACAATTTAGATCCAGACTTTACGGTATTTAAAAATCTCACCCACTTTGCCCACCACTACCGCATTACCGGGGCAGCGGCGCGGCGGCGGGCGGGGGAGCTGCTGGCTCTAGTCAATTTAGACCATCGGGCCAATGCCCAGGTAGATGACCTCTCAGGAGGGATGAAGCGGCGACTGGTGCTGGCTCGCGCCCTGCTAAACAATCCCAGAATCGTCTTTTTAGATGAACCTACTACGGGGCTCGACCCCGACGCCCGCCAGGAATTTTGGCGACTGGTGCAGCATCTGAAGGCTAGCGGCTGCGGCATTTTGTTGACCACGCACTACATGGATGAGGCCCAGCGCCTGTGCGATCGCCTTCTTCTCCTCCAGGCCGGTAAAGTGATTGACGAAGGCACTCCCACTGACCTGGTGGCCCGCGTTATCGGTCGTGAAGTGGCCGAGGTAGATGGGGTAGATGCCGCCCTGCTCAGCGATCTGGCTGCCCGCCACGGAGCCTGGTATCGCGCCTTTGGCAGTGGCCACTTGGTGACCCTGCCCGATGCCGACCCCGAAGCCATGTGGCAGCGGATCGAAGCCCACCGCCCCACTCGCCTGCTGCGGCGACCGGCTAACCTAGAAGACGTATTCTTGCGACTCACCGGGAGCGTGCTGGAATGAAGCTGATCACCGCGACCCCGTGGGGGGTGTATTCGGTTTGGTGGCGGCACTTTCAGGTGTATCGCAGCACCTGGCTAGTAAATTGTCTGCCGCCGATTTCGGAACCGATTGTGTATCTGCTGGCCTTTGGCTATGGTCTCACCCCCCTGGTGGGTGAGGTGGAATACCTGGGGCAAATGGTGCCCTATCCCCAGTTTTTGGCCCCGGGGATGATTGCGATCGGGGTGCTATTTCAGTCGTTTTTTGAAGGCGCCTATAGCAGCTTCATTCGGCTCAACTTTCAGAAGACCTGGCAGGCGCTACTAACCGCCCCGCTGAGCTATACCGATGTGTTTTTGGGCGACTGGTTTTGGGCGGCGACTAAGGGGGCGATCGCAGGTGTGATCACCGGCCTGGTGGCGGTGGTCGCCAATCTCTACGACCTGTCTAGCCTGGTACTATCGCTGCCGCTGATCGGGCTGGGGAGTTTGCTGTTTGGCGCTTTTGGTCTGCTGATAGCCGGAGCCGTAAACAAGGTAGACCAGGTGAATGTGCCAATTTTCCTAGTCATCATCCCGATGTTCACCCTCTGCGGCACCTACTTTCCCAGAGATACGCTGCCGCCGCTGCTGGCCAGGTTGGCGGGGTTTTTGCCCCTGGCCGCGCTGGTGGATCTGCTGCGCTGGCCCTTGGGCTTGCCTCCCTGGTGGCCGCTGCTGCTGCTGTGGCTGCTTGGGTGGATGGTGGTAATGGCGCGACTGGCGGCCCTGCGGATTTATCCACGGTTATTCAGTTAACCTGGGTTGTCTCTGGAGAGGGCAGGTTTAATCGCGACTGGCGAAGTTGCAGCGGCCCAGGGAAAGGTCAAACAGATGAAAGCCATACTGCTTTGACAGGGCCTCAAACACCTTGAGCCCACGAACGCTGTTGCCGTGGCTATCGAGCAGGGGCGAAAAGACCGCAATGCCCGCCCGGTTGGGAACGACGGCCAGAATTCCCCCCGAAACGCCGCTCTTGGCTGGAATACCCATCCGAAAGGCCCATTCCCCGGCAAAATTATACATACCGCAGGTATACATGACGCTGAGAATATCGCGTACATGTTCTGACCCAACGGCCCGAGTGCTGGTGACTGGGTTAACCCCCTGGTTGGCCAGAGTCGCCGCCATGACCGCCAGATCGTGGCAGGTGACCAGCACCGAGCACTGTTGAAAGTACAGATCCAGCGCCTCCTCAATGGGCTGGTCGATCATGCCAAAGTTGAGCATTAGGTGGGCCATGGCCCGGTTGCGATGGCCAGTAGACTTTTCCGACATAAAGGTGGAAACATCCACAAACACTTCGCTGCCCACATAGCGTTGAAGCATAGACAGCAGACGATTGAGGCGGTCAGCAGGGTCATGGCCAGCGATCAGGCCGGTGGTGGCGATCGCCCCGGCATTGACCATCGGGTTCTCGGGCCGCTTCGAGTCTTCATCCAGGCGAATGAGCGAATTAAACGGGTCGCCCGTGGGCTCGACGCCGACCTTCTTGAGCAATTGCTCGCGGCCATAGTCCTCTAGGGCCATACCGTAGACAAACACCTTAGAAATCGACTGAATGGTGAACTTCTGCGCCACGTCTCCCACCTCATAGGTGCGCCCATCGAGGGTGACCATGCTGATACCAAACCAGTCAGCGTTGGCCCGCGCCAGCTCAGGAATATAGGAGGCCAGGCGTCCCTCAGAATTTCCCTTAAACTCCTGATAAAGCTGTTCTAAAAACTCTTGAACCTGGGCCATTGGCGGCATTTATCTAGGAAGGGTATGGCGAAAAGGTCAGCGGTCGGGCGGAATAGCTCTAGTGGGTTCCTTTACTTCTGCTCGGGATGCTCTGCCTCAGGACGGTGGTCTCCCAGGTCGTTGAGGCGCCAAATAAACTTGTGCAGTTTGCCAAAGTCTCGATGGTTAAAGTGCAAAACCAATCGGGGCAGAGCTACGGTTTCATCGTTTTTATCGGTGTTTTCTTCGGGCAGGGCGGCAGACTTTTCGATTTTGCCCTCGGCTAAGATACTCGCGAATTCGCTATTTAGCAGGTCTACATCGGCATCGGATAGGTCGCATTTCAGCCGAACGATAAGACGACCGCCAACGTAGCGACAGGAGTGATATACCCGGTAAAAGCTACTAATGGCATGGCAGGCGTCATCCACATTGTCGGTAATTGTGTACAGATTGGGGTCGTCGGGGCTAATCAGCCCACGGCTCAATAGATGAGTTTGCAGGTAGCTGTCCCAGCCCTGCCAGTAGTCGCCACCGGGGTGATCGACCATTACAATCGGCATGGGGTCGGCCTTGCCGGTTTGAATCAGCGTGAGTGATTCAAACGCTTCATCCTGGGTGCCAAAACCCCCAGGAAATAGCACCAGGGCATCACTTTCGCGCAGAAAGAAGAGCTTGCGGGTAAAGAAATACTTGAAGTTAATCAGCTTGGGGTTGCCCTCCATAATAGAGTTGGCCCCCTGTTCAAAGGGCAGCTGGATATTTAACCCAAAGGAATGTTCGGGGCCAGCGCCAGCATTACCCGCTTCCATGATGCCGCCCCCGGCCCCGGTCATGACCATAAAGCCCAACTCAGTCACCTGTTTGGCAAATTGTTGAGCCAGCTGATAGTCAGGACTCGTGGCCACGGTGCGAGCCGAGCCAAAGATCGTAATTTTGCGAATGTGGCGATAGGGATGAAAGATCTGAAACCCCTGCTCCATATCGAGCAGGGCGTAGTTTAGAATCTTCCAGTCTAGGCGGTCTGCCTCTCGCCCCATCATGCGCAAGATCGTCTCTAGTACCTGGCGGATTAGCCTGCCGTGTTCGAGATCAGGCAGTTGCTCTAGCACAGTAATCAGATCAGTCTTGACGCTAGGGGGCAAGTCTGAGGGAAGCGCAACCATAGGCTGTTGATTTCATAGAGGCAGCACCCTATTCTAGCGACAATATCACCCCTTACCCTGAAAAGCCCCTAGGGAGAGAGTAACAATCCACTAGGGGCAAACCCTATGGTCGTCTGCCCTAACAGGCTAGGGGGGTTTCTAAAAAACAGCCTCCCTAAGGAGGCTACGACTGCTAGTTCAAAGCGGGGATCTTCTTTCTGGCCGCCGATTCTCGGCAGACGATTCTCGGCCGCCGACTAACCTATCCAGCCTGAGCCTTACAAGAGCTGGCATGGCCCCTAGAAACTAGGCCGCGTGCCGATTGCGATCGCCAACCGACCTAACCGCAGCCCAACCTCAAGCCTAGAGATACTTTTCGAGGGTATTGGCCAGGGTGGTTTTGGGTACAGCACCGACAACCATATCGACTCGCTGCCCTTCCTTGAAAATCATCAGGGTAGGAATACTGCGAATACCATACTGGCTGGCGACGCTGGGATTTTCGTCAGTGTTAACTTTAACGACTTTAATCTGGCCGTCGTACTGTTCAGCAATTTCTTCAACCACCGGGGCCACCATCCGGCAGGGGCCACACCAGGGGGCCCAAAAGTCAACCAAAACGGGGACGGTGCTTTCGAGAACTTCTTGCTTGAATGTAGAATCTGTTACCTGAGCGGCTGCCATGCCTAGTGTTCCTTGCCGTTGTTAATCACAGGCAATCTTACCATAGTGGCCCCCTAGCCAACCTGAGTCGCAAGGCAACATCTGGTCAGCAAAATTGCCCTAGCCTAATGAGAACAGCCTATGGGCAGCAGGTTAACCACTGGTTGGGGGCAAAAGAAACCGCCCAAGCCAAAGGCCCGGGCGGGGTGTGGTGTGAGGAGTGAACTGAAACAAAGGTTTCAGTACAGCTTTATTCTACTGTGGACAATTGCAAATCTGCCACCCATTGATGACATTCGCAACAACTTTATGGTATGCCCGAATTTATGTCACTAAAGGAACTTTTTCCTAGGTAATTGGCATCGCCTCAGCCCACTATTCATTACTCTACTAGAAGAGAAAGTACCGCTGGGCCATGGGTAACACTTCGGCGGGCTCGCAGGTAAGTAGATCGCCATCGGCCCGCACTTCGTAGGTCTCTGAGTTTACCTCAATGTGGGGCTGATAGTCGTTGAGCTGCATGTCGGCTTTGCTAAGGTTGCGGCAGTTGGCTACGGCAGCGGTGGCTTTGGTCAGCCCAATTTGCTCAGGAATGCCTAGATCTAGCGCGGCTTGGGAGACAAAGCTGAGGGCAGTGGCGGCGATCGCCCCGCCGAAACTACCAAACATGGGCCGCATATGCACCGGCTGTGGCGTCGGGATGCTGGCATTGGGGTCGCCCATCTGGGCCCAGGCGATCGCCCCGCCCTTGATCACGATCTCGGGTTTGACGCCAAAAAAGGCGGGCTTCCACAGGCAAATATCTGCCAGCTTGCCCACCGCCAGGGAACCGACATGGTCGGCAATGCCGTGGGTGATGGCGGGGTTGATGGTGTACTTAGCCACGTAGCGCTTGGCGCGGTGGTTGTCGTTGCGGCTAGAGTCTTCCGGTAGGGGGCCGCGCTGCACCTTCATTTTGTGGGCGGTCTGCCAGGTACGAATCACCACCTCGCCCACCCGACCCATGGCCTGGGAGTCAGAGGCAATCATGCTGAAGGCCCCCAGGTCGTGGAGAATGTCTTCGGCGGCGATGGTCTCGCGGCGAATGCGGGACTCGGCAAAGGCAATGTCTTCGGGAATGCTGGGGCTGAGGTGGTGGCAGACCATCAGCATATCCAGGTGCTCGTCGAGGGTGTTGCGGGTGTAGGGGCGAGTGGGGTTAGTCGAGGAGGGCAGCACGTTGGCCTCGCCGCAGACCTTGATGATATCGGGCGCGTGGCCCCCCCCGGCCCCTTCGGTGTGGTAGGTGTGAATCACCCGGTTTTTGAAGGCGGCGATGGTGTCTTCCACAAAGCCCGCCTCGTTGAGGGTATCGGTGTGGATGGCCACCTGCACATCGTACTCGTCGGCGACCCCCAGGCAGGTGTCGATGGTGGCGGGGGTGGTACCCCAGTCTTCGTGGAGCTTCAGGCCCATGGCCCCGGCCTTGACCTGTTCCACCAGCCCCTCGGGCTGGGCGCTGTTGCCCTTGCCCATAAAGCCCAGATTCATCGGGAAGGCATCGGCGGCTTGCAGCATGCGCCAAATATTCCAGGCCCCGGGGGTGCAGGTGGTGGCGTTGGTGCCGGTGGCCGGGCCGGTGCCGCCACCGATCATGGTGGTGATGCCCGATGCGATCGCCGTCTCGATCTGCTGCGGGCAAATGAAGTGAATGTGGCTGTCGATGCCCCCGGCGGTGACGATCATGCCCTCTCCCGCGACGACCTCGGTACCGGGGCCAATGATAATGTCGATGCTGTCTTGAATGTAGGGGTTGCCCGCCTTGCCAATGGTGTCGATCTTGCCGTCTTTAATGCCGATATCGGCCTTGACGATGCCCCACCAGTCCAAAATTAGCGCGTTGGTAATCACCAGATCCACCGCCCCGGCCTCGCGGCCAATGGGCGACTGACCCATGCCATCGCGAATCACCTTACCGCCGCCAAATTTCACCTCGTCGCCATAGGTAGTAAAGTCTTGTTCTACCTCAATAATTAGCTCGGTGTCGGCCAGGCGAATGCGATCGCCCACCGTGGGGCCAAAGGTTTCGGCATAGGCGCGGCGATCCATGCGATAGCTCATGGGCTTCTCCTAGAGGGGCTGGGGGTAGAAACTGTCGGCAAATTTAGCCAGAACCACTCTAGAATGCGGGATTTCCCCCGTTTGGTCAATTGGAATGGCACCGTGATGTTCTCGCCTGCGACCAGGCGCTTATATTTCTAGCCAATGAGTTCGGTACTGTACCATCAACCTGCACGATTGTCGCTATGGTCTAAACGTCTTGGCCCAATGGCAATATTTGATTTCAAGCAAGTGATGCAACTCGGGTTAGCGCTTTGTCCAATTCCAATTCCACCCCTTCAGTCCTTTGCTGGCAGCGGTGGTCAGGCCCGCTAGGGCTTTGCCTGACCTTTTTTATGCTGTCTTACACCATTGGCGTGGTGCAGCCGATCATGCCGCCTCTAGTGCGCGGGTTTGACTCCACCGTGGGCTACGTGCAGTCGGCGCTGGTGCTCATGTCGTTGGTCACGGCTTCCTTTACGCCCACCGCCGAAAACCTCAGCCGCCGACTCGGGCGCAAGCCAGCCTTTACCATTGCCCTGGGATTGTTTGCCCTGGGGCTGCTGGTGATGATACTCAGCCCCAATATCGGCCTGTTTACCGTGGGTCTGGCCGCGCTGACTGGGGTGGCGGCGGCGGTTCTGGTGAGCACCCCAGTGGCCCTAATGAACGCTCTGTATCCAGGGGATATGGCCAACAAGTACGCCATGGTGGCGCTGACCATCGCGGGTGTTGCCGGGGCCCTGGTGGGGTCAATTAGTGGGGGATTTATGGCCTATGAGCTGGGCTGGCGGTGGGCTTTTGGGCTAGAGCTGGGGTTGATTCCCTTGATTGGGCTGTTGGTGCAATCCATCGATGTGCCTATTCCCCGACAAGCCCTGCCCATCGATTGGGTTGGCGGCCTGCTGTCGGTAGCAGGGTTTGGTCTGACTCTAGTCGGCCTCAGCCTGACGGCTGAGTTTGGCTGGTGGCAGCCCAAGGATAATACGCGGGCCATCGACATCGTGGTCATTCCCTTTCAGATTTCGATTGCGCCGGTGCTCATGGCCACCGGGCTGATTTTTATCGGGTTGTTGCTATTTTGGGAGCGCCAGCGAAAACAACAGGGAGAGGCATCGCTGCTGCGGCTGGGGGTGTTTAGCCGTCGTATTTATATCTTGGGGTTGGCGATCGCCACGCTGCAAACGATCATTTCCGTCGGCGTTCAGTTCAATCTGTATCAGTTTATTCCAGCGGTGGTGGGGCTCAATTCCTTTCGTACCTCCCTGGCGGTGATGCCGCTCACGATTGTTCAACTGGCCATACTGTTGCTGCTGGTCAAGCGCCGCCCGCAGTTTCCACCCCGCTCGCTGTTGCAGATGGGCATTGTCGTCAAGGCCATTGGGCTGGCGATGCTGATAGTAGCGGTTAAGCCACCGGTCACGCCCCTGGGCCTGCTCCCGGCCCTGATGACCCTTGGGGCTGGCACCGGCCTCTTTGGTACCTACATTACATCGTTGACCTTTGCCGACACCCGCGACGAAGACAGGGTCGAAGCCCGCGGCGTTTATCGCCCCTTCCAAAACCTCGGAGCTTCCCTGGGGCGAGGGGTGTTGGGTACAGTCTTGGTGGTGGCGGCCTCAACCAAAATTGTGCACAGCATCATTGCTGAACTAGGCGAAGCTGTGACTCCCGAGGTGAGTCGGCAAGCGATTCGCTCGTTACAGGTGTCGATTCAAACCCTACGTCGCAGTGAGCGGCGAGCGCTCTTTGACCAACTACCGGACTCGGTTCAGCCTGTTCTCGACACCATCTTACAGACGGCGGCCACGGAGGCTATGCAGATTACCCTAGGGCTGGCCCTGGGATTCTGCTTGCTGAGTCTGGGGCTGTCTTTTTGGCTACCTAAAACGGTAAAAAAAATAGAGGCTCCCATCGAATGATGGCAGCCTCTAGCTGGTTTCTCAGCCCTGAACAGAATTAGCTAGCCAGGTATTCACGAATGTCAGACTGGCGCTTGCGCAGCTTGGTCAGAGCCTCACGTTCGATTTGGCGTACCCGCTCACGGCTGATGGAAAGCAAATCCCCAATCTTAGCCAGGGTCATGGTCTTGCCATCGCTGAGGCCAAATCGCAGAGACAGCACCTCGCGCTGCTGAGCGGTCAGGTCGCCCATCAAACGCTCCAGATCTTGCCGTAGCGCGACCTGGGTAGCAAAGTCTTCGGGAGACGGCCCGTCGTCTTCTAGCAGCTCACTCAGCTCGGTATCTTGATTGTCGCCGACCTTCAAGTCTAGGGAGAGAGGCTGGCGAGACTTTTCTAGATAATCGCGCACCTGCTTGACGGTGAGATCGCACTCAATGGCTAGCTCAGCTACCGTAGCTGCCCGGCCATGGCGCTGAGACAACATGCGCTGGGCCTTCTTTAGCTTATTGAGCTTTTCGGTGATGTGAATGGGCAGACGAATGGTGCGGCTTTTTTCAGCAATGGCGCGGGTAATGGCCTGGCGAATCCACCAGTAGGCATAGGTCGAAAAACGATACCCCTTGGTGGGGTCAAACTTCTCCACCCCCCGCTGCATACCAATAGTGCCTTCTTGAATCAAATCGAGCAGGTCAACATTGCGCTTGATATATTTTTTAGCTACCGAAACCACCAGGCGCAGGTTAGCTTCTACCATTTTGCGCTTGGCCAAACTGCCGTTGTGCACAATCGCCTCCAGCTCTGCTAAGGAGAGATCGACAGCGTTAGCCCACTGATCCATGGAGATGACATCGTCTTGCCCATCTTCTAGCTCACGACGTCTGGCCTCTACTGCCGATAGCTTCTGCACCTGCTTACCCAGTACAATTTCTTCTTCGTGGGTAAGTAGAGGAACTTTACCAATCTCTTTGAGATAGGTACGAACTAGATCCGTGGAGTTTTGTACAGTTCTCATAAATTGGCGACCCAGGAAATAGTGGCAAGGAACAAACAGGAAGGCAGGGCGACTGCCCAAAGGGTTAGTTGGCGAACAACAGACAAGCAGTGGCCTCAATCAATTGTTGAGACATTAGCGCTAAGACATGCTGCGGCCTAGTAGCCTAACGGCGATCGCGGACGGGTACCGGAACCAGTTCCGATTCCAGAGCTGCTTCTTCAGATCGACGCTTCAGGATCCAACCGGCTACTACTAGAGCAGTGCCGACTTCTACAACAATCTCGGGGATGCTCATGGGTAACGTCTTAATTAGTTTCTTATGTAAATAACTGTAACATTTATTAAGGCCTTCGGGAATGGTTATTAATACTCAATTGGGTCTGCGGTCAATAACCTATAGCTCAATAGAATAAGGTGTTTTGGGGGCGCGTATTGCATTCCATTTGACATATTTCTGGCGGTAGCGGCGAAGAAAATCTTAAAATCTAAAGAAAATGTTAACAAAACTCTGAGAAACGAGTTTTGGGTTTGCGTACCTGTCTGCATTTAGGCGGAGAGTGCCAGCTGAGAACCCTGGGTCGTTTTTGTGACATCGATGCGAGTTTGAAAGGCGGCCCGAAAATGGGGGATATGGGTGACAGTGAGAATGCAGGCAAAGTCGGGGGCGATCGCGTTGATGGCGGCAACCAGGCGATCGCAGCCCTGCTGGTCTTGGGTGCCAAAGCCTTCGTCGATAATCAAGAGCTGTAGCGATCGCCCCGATCGCTGGGCCAAGAGCCGCGCCAGGGCCAGTCTGAGGGCAAAGTTGACCCGAAAGGCTTCGCCGCCGGAGTAGGTTTCGTAGGGGCGGGTGCCCCGGGCGTCGGCAATCAAAATATCGAGGGTGTCGATTACCCCCTGGCCGCGCTTGGTGGCCCGCTGGGTGACAAACTGCACATGGAGCTGGTGGGCACTGAGGCGACCCAGCAGGTGATTGGTTTCGGCTTCGAGCTGGGGCAGTAGGTTTTCGATCATCAGGGCCTGAATGCCGTTGCGGCCAAAGGCCACCGCGAGTTCGTGGTAGGTGCGTTGGCGCTGGCGTACGGCGGCTAGTTCCTGTTGTTTGCTGGTGAGCTGCTGCTGCAAGTCTTCGAGCTGCTGGCGCGACTGGCCCAGGGCCCCGAGTTGAGCCAACAGGGTATCGCGCTGCTGCTGGCGCTGGGCGATCGCAGTCTCCCAGCGCTCCACCGCACCCGGTTCGTAGGCCAGGGCCTGAAGCTGTGCCTCAAGGGCCACCACGGTTTCGGTGATGTGGTCAATAGCTTGCTGCTGCTGGCGCTGCTGGGTTTGGAGCGTCGCTAGCCGTGCCAGGAGCTGGGGCTGCTGCTGCCGCGCCTGCAATAGCTCCTGGTGTTGCTGCTGCCAACTTTGGCCTACCAGCAAGGCCTGGCGCACCTGCTGATGGCGGTCAATGTCGTAGCCCAGCTGATCTAACTCGGTCTGCACGGCCTCTAGGCCCTGGCCCTGGGTGCTGTGCCGCAACTGGTCGAGCTCGGCCTCGAGGTCAGCCATCGTGGCCTGGAGCTGCTGGCGCTGTTGAGTGAGCTGCTGCCGTCGCCGTCGCCCCTGGGCCAGATCGTGGTGTTTAATTTCGGCCCAGCGCAGGCGGTCAACCTGGCCGCGGGCCAGGGCGTGGTTGCGATCGTCGTAGGCGAGCTGGGCCAGGGTTTGGTCAAGGCGATCGAGCTCGGTGCGCAGGTCGAGGGCATATTGCTGGCCATCTAAATCTTGCT
Organism: Nodosilinea sp. LEGE 07088; assembly: GCF_015207395.1. Classification (GTDB taxonomy): domain Bacteria; phylum Cyanobacteriota; class Cyanobacteriia; order Phormidesmidales; family Phormidesmidaceae; genus Nodosilinea. The sequence goes on along the minus strand of NZ_JADEWX010000038.1, from coordinate 17,704 downwards.
GGAGGCGTCGCTGCTCGCTTTCTAGAGCCTGGATCTGTTCTCCCACAGTGACCTGGGAGGCCATTTGAGCCGTGAGCTGCCCCTGTTTTTGCAGCACCGGGGCGTAGGCCTCGAGCTCAGCTTCGACCGCCCGGTACTCCTGCCGCAGCACCTGAATCTCCCGCTCAGAGACCGCCAGTTGCTCCCGAATCACCCAGATCTCTTCCTGGAGTTCTTGCTGTTGGCGGCGATGACGGCCCTCCACCAGGGTGCGATCGCGGTCGGCCAGGGGGCGATCGCACAGCGGGCAGGCGGCCTCGGGCTGGGCCAAAAATCCAAGCTTTTGAGCAATCTGGGCAATCTGGGTCTCGCAGCGGCGCTGGTTGGCCTGCAACACCTCCATAAAGCTGCGGCGCTCTAGCCCCTTTTCGCGCACCTGTTCCTGGTAGGCGCGGCGCTGCTCAAGGTAGCTGAGCGTCTCTGCCACCTCTTGGGCGGTGGTATTGAGCTGCTCTGGCTGACTTTGCCGCTGCTGGAGCTGCTGGGCGGTGGTCGTGAGTTCTTCTAGCCGGGTTTGCAGCCGGGTTTGGGCTTGTTGTAAACCCGCTTCCAGCTGCCGTCGCCGTTGTTGCAGGGGCTCTGCCTGGAGCTGTAGGGCATTGAGGTATTTGAGCTGGGCCTTAGCGGCCAAAAACTGTTGTCGAGCGGCTTTGACCGACTCGCTTTGGCTCAGGAGGTCATCGAGATCGGCCAGCTGCGCCTCGAGGGCGGCGAGCTGTAGCTGGGTCTGGCTAAGGCGATCGCGGACTGGTTCTGACTGGGTTTGCCAGGCGGTGTCTAGGGCTTGGCGCTGCTCTTGCAGCACCTGGTAGCGCTGAAATTGCCGATTGAGCTCGGTATCTTCGGCTTCCAGGGTAGCTAGCTCGGCTAAACCCGCCTCGATCTCAGTGGCCTGAGCCAGAATGTTTGCGCAATGCTCCTGCTCGGTGGTGAGGGTCGCCAGGGTGGTGGTGGTTTGGTGCAGCAGGGCGGTGAGATGCTGCCGCTGCTGTTGCTGAATTTGCAGCTGCTGCTGGTGGCTCTGGTGCTGCTGGGCTAGGTGGCGCAGCTGCTGTAGTCGATCGCGATCGCATTCCTGCTGCTGGTCAATGTCGTGCAGCTCTTGCTGGAGCTGGGCCTGGCGCTGGAGAGTCGGCTCGTAGGCCGCAATCGCGGTGATCATGTCGTCGAGCTGGGTCTGGCGCAGGGTGGCCTCGGCTTTGGCCTGGCGAGCTTGCTCTTTGGCCTTTTCGGCCAGGTGGTCGTAGTTGTGCAGCTTCAGCAGGTCGGCCAAAATTTGCTTGCGATCGCCCGGTCGCTTGAGCATGAAGTCGTCGGCGCCGCCCTGGCGCAGGTAAGCCGAATTAATAAAGGTGTCGTAGTCGAGCCTGAGGTGGTGGCAGATCAGCCGCTGCGTGGCCCGCATGCCCCGCTGGGTGAGCACCCGCCAGCCCTCGTCGGTGTAGACCTGAAATTCTAGGCTGGTGCCCTGGGTGCGGTGGCGGCTGCGAATGACTCGATAGGTGTGCTCGCCCTGGTGAAACTGAAACGACACCCGCGCCTCTAGCTCGCCCTGGTGAATCACGTCGTCATCGGTGGCGACCCGGCTTTGGCCCCACAGCGCCCAGGCGATCGCCTCTAGCAGCGACGACTTACCGGCTCCGTTAGGCCCGGCCACGCAGACCACGTGCAGCCCGTTGAAGTCGAGGCTGGCATCGCGGTAGCTGAGAAAATTTTTCAGGGTAATGTGTTTGGGAACCATGGGTACATTCGCACCACCATTCCCAGCCTACAGTACAGACGAACTTAAAGTACATTCGAACTTAAGGATTTTTTTAATGCTGGGCTACTGCATTGAGCAAATTCTGGATGCTCCCCGGCTTCTGTTTGAAGCCGGGGTAGGCTACCAGTGACTTTCGGTGGATAGCAGCGGCGAGTCAGCTCTTGGGTACCGATTGGGAAGCGGTGGGGGTACTGGCAGCGGGCATTTCTGAGGGTACCTGGAAGCGTTTTTTGGCGGGGAAAGTCGCGATTAATGCCGGAGCTTTCAGAGCCTACTGCCAAGTGCTGGAGCTGGATTGGCAGGCCGTAGCGGGGAGCCAGCGGCAATGGCGGTGGCCCAAAATGGAGCCGCTTCTGCTGGGCCAGGTACCGCTACGCTAGGCGATATTGCTCAGTTTTTGGCGGTGTCGCAGCAGGGTGGCTTTTTGTTCGACGACATTCGCGATCTGCTTGACCAGCATTTTCAACGCCTGACGGCGCTCGAAAAAGCCGCCATGTACTGGCTGGCGATTAACCGCGAACCCTCTGCCATTGAGGATTTACAGGCCGACCTGCTGACCCATGTGCCCCCCGCGACCTGTGGGAATCGCTCAACTCGCTGCAGCGGCGATCGCTGGTCGAGCGCAACGGCGATCGCCTCACCCAGCAGCCGGTGGTGATGGAGTATGTCACTTGCCACTTGAGCGATCGCATTACCGATGAGATTGCTGACCAGCGGCCCCATTTGCTGATCAGCCACGCCCTGACCAAAGCCCAGGCCAAGGACTACCTGCGCGAAACCCAGATCAACCTGATCCTCAAGCCCATTGCTGACCAGCTGATCGATCGTCTGGGCCGTGCCGAGCAGATTGCCGCCGTTCTCCAGACGATCTTGACCCAGCTACGCGGTGGCACGCCCCAGTCGATGGGCTACGCCGGGGGCAACAGCCTCAACCTGCTGCTGCAATTGCCCGTGGACATTGGTGGCTACGACTTTTCTGAGCTAACCATATGGCAGGCCTACCTGCAGGATGTGAAGCTGCATGGCATGAATTTTCCGGGGCCGATTTGAGTGGCTGTGTGTTTATCCCTCGGCAACGTGCTGGCGGCGGCCTTTAGCCCCAAGGGGCAGCGGCTAGCCACAGGCGATACGGACTGCCAGGTGCGCGTGTGGGATGTGGCGACGGGGGACTGTTTGCGCGTCTGCGAGGGGCATCAGCATTTGGTGTCTTCGCTGGCGTTTAGTGCGGATGGTGGGGCGATCGCCCCGCAGGGCCGGTCTTTGACCATCGCCACCGGCTCCCAAGACCAGACGGTGCGAATTTGGGATGCCAAAACGGGAGACTGTCTGCGGGTGCTGATTGCCAAACGCCTGTACGAAGGCATGAAACTGGCCGGGGCCAAGGGGCTGACCCCAGCCACGCGGGCGACGTTGCAAATGCTGGGTGCGATCGGTGATTAACGGCTCGCTTGAGCGGCTGTGGAAAACCTTGAACTCAGCACCAGGATCTTTCAGCAGTCCGCTCCAAGCGAATTGTTAGCTGACGGCAGCATCAGCTAACAATTTTCAAAGGCTTGATCCGCATCACGCTCATGACAAGCGCCCCAACCACCAGTCCCCAAAACGCTGACCCGATGCCCCACAACGTTATTCCTGAGGCTGTCACCAAAAACGTAATCAGGGCAGCTCCGCGTTCGGTTTCCTCCACTAGAGCAACTGCCAACCCCTTGCCGATCGTGTTGAGTAGGGCCAGTCCCGCGATCGCCATCACCAATTCCTGAGGCAATGCGGTAAACAGTGCCCCAATGGTGGCTCCAAAGATCCCCAGCAAGATGTAAAACACCCCTGCCGCCACTGCTGCAACGTAACGCTTATCTGGATCTTTGTGGGCGTCTGGCCCCATACAAATGGCTGCGGTGATGGCGGCCAGGTTCATAGCAAATGCTCCTAGGGGTGCTAACAACACCGTGGCAATGCCCGTCCAGCTAATGAGCGGTGAAATCGGGACTCGTTCATAGCCCGCAGCCCTCAAGACGGCAACTCCCGGTACATTTTGGGAGGCCATCGTCACGGCAAACAGGGGCAATGCAATGCCTACAATAGCTGACAGCGAAAACTGGGGGCGAGTCAGAATGGGAGTAGCCATCTCGAGTTTGAAAGCAGCCATCTGGAGATCTTCCTGCATAGCCGCAATCGCCACCCCCAGGGTCAACGCGATTAGCACGGCGTAGCGGGGTAGCCAACGATAAGCAATCAAGTAGGCGCAAAACATGGCAAACACCATACCAAATTGGGTCTCCATCGCCACAAAGACATTGAGACCAAAGCGGAGCAGTACCCCCGCCAATAAGGCTGAGGCCATCGACAGCGGAATGCGACTCATGGCCCGCTCAAACCAGCCGCTGAGACCACACAGAGTGATTAGCACCGCCGAGAATAAAAAGGCTCCAATCCCTTCGGCTAACGACACATTAGCAGCCGATGTAATCAACATGGCGGCTCCCGGTGTTGACCAGGCCATGACTACTGGAGCACGATAGCGCAGCGAGAGCAGAATCGTGGTTAGTCCTAGCCCAAGACCCAAGGCCCACATCCAAGAAGCAATTTCCGCTTCTGTGGCTCCTAGTGCTTGGGCTGCCTGAAACACAATCACCGCCGCACTGGAATAGCCCACTAATACGCTGACAAATCCAGCAATCACGGCTGAGATAGAAAAATCTCGCACCAAGGCTGATGCTCGTCGGATGCTAACCATGTCAATCTCCTATCTACGGCAGCCCCAGGTTATCAATCGGTGAAGGAAGAGTATTGTACGGAATTGCCCTGACGATATTGACCAGGAGTAACTCCAAAGACCCGCTTAAAGCTTCGGGTGAAATGGCTTTGGTCAAAAAATCCGGCATCACTTGCGATCGCCGTTAACGGCTGCGATGTGTGCAAGGCTTGCTTGGCTTTTAGCAGTCGCACCTGTCGCTGATAGTGATGGGGCGGTAGCCCTAACTGTTGGCGAAAGCAGCGAATGAGGTAGTAAGGGCTGAGTTGGCTGAGCTGACTTAGGGTTTCGATGGAGATATTCTCGATGTAGTGCTCCTCCAGGTAGTCCCGAACCAAAGCCACAGCTCTGAATTCTTGGGCAGCGGCGGGTAGTGTATCAATGTCACTATGATGTTGCAGCAGGTGCGACATCAACTCCAATAACAGCGATTGTTGGGTCAGGAGTGGTAAGGCTTGGTCAAGCGCCTGAAACACTTGCAGAAAGCGCGATCGCAATGCCAGGTCATGGGCAATAGGTTCCCGAAAAACAGGCAGAGTGCGTTGGCTCTGGTCTAGCTGCTCCAATAGCCACTGCATCAGGGTTGGACTGATATAGAGATTGCGAAAGCGCCAACTCTGATCATCCCCAGCTTTGCCAGTATGCACCTCCCCTGGATTAATTAGATTGAAACTATTGGCAGGGCTATCTACCAATTGCCCCCGGACAAGGCTCTGCCCCAGGCCACTTTCATTCAACCCAATCGTGTAAGCATCATGGAAATGCTTGTCGAAGCTATATCGATAGAGGTGGGCCTGAAACAGCTCAACACCGGAAAAGTTAGGTGTCCAGAGGCGGGCAAATTCGTTGGTGTTAGTCATGAATCGGGAGGCATATGAGTCAGATAGCCAATGATTTTTAGCAACCAGAGATGGTAGGAAGAATGGGACAACTAGGGAGAACTAGCTAACGGCAAAACGCAGCGACGGCAGATAACCTGGAACTCAGTACCAGCGGCTTTCAACCGTCCGCTGCCGTGAAGTGTTAGCTGGCCGACACTAACAGATGAAACCTGACTATTGACAATAGTATGCCAACACTGGCATGTTTGAGGGATGAATGCATCACCAAAGCTAGTTGAATGGGTCGGAAGTTCTCTGGATGACTTGAAGGAGTTCCCAGAGGACGTGCGGCAAACTTTTGGGTATGCATTGTACTTAGCGCAATGTGGTGAAAAACACCCCTCAGCCAAACCACTCAAAGGATTTAAGGGAACTGGAGTACTGGAAATTGTAGAAGATTTTGACGGAGATACTTATCGAGCTGTCTACACGGTGAAACTCGCTGGAGTAGTCTACGTCTTACATGCTTTCCAGAAAAAATCCAAGCAAGGTATTGCGACTCCTAAGCAGGATATTGACCTGATCGAAGCAAGGCTGAAACGAGCCAAGGAACACTACGCCCAAAACCATAGCAAACGCCAGGGAGAGTAAAAGATGACTGAAGAAATTAGAGTACAAGCCAGTAGCGGCAACGTATTTGCAGATTTGAGTTTGGAAAATGCTGACGAATTGCTGGTTAAAGCAGAACTTGCTCGGCGGATCAGCAGCATCATTACAGCTCAACAAATGACCCAAATTGAGGCAGCAGAGGCGTTAGGAGTTGATCAACCTAAAATCTCGGCGTTAATCAACGGAAAACTAGCAGGCTTTTCAACGGCACGGTTGTTTCGCTTTCTTAATGCTTTGGGGCGAGATGTAGAAATTGTAGTGAAACCCAAATCTCATGCACAAGCTCAAACGCGCGTTGTTGCTTCGTGATTTTGAACACCAACAACTTATCTTCCTGCACTAGCCCTAGCCCAGAAACGAAGCCAGCTAACTTGTGTTTAGCCTGCTTTCTGTCTCTGCACTCTGTATGACACCCCTTATCAGGGTGATTAGCTAGATCTTGAGTTGAATATCGACTCCAGGAGAGAGCATTATGCTGAGAACTATCTGTATAACTCCCTAAAATGGAGTGTTATGCAGATCTTAATCGGACTATCTCCTTGAAACGGTGTGTTATACAGAGCAAAGTCTTGATCACTACCTTAAATAAGCGAAGGGGTTTCCCCCTCCGCTCGGCTTCAAAACCGTGCGTGAGACTTTCACCTCATACGGCTCCTCAGCAGGTCAGTCGTTGTCATTCGTACGGAACGAGCGGTGACGAACTGCCCCATGTGCCTGGTCGTGGCAGTGACGGTGCAGCCTGATTGCCTGACAAAACCTGTCAGCAGAATCCTCGAAATTCCTCACCCTAGCCCTCTCCCAGTGGGCTGCCACTTCGATAACCTCTTTGAAGGCTGGTCAATGACTCATCTCTGAGATGTGTATCAGCGGTAGCGCCCTCTGGGAGAGGGGTTGGGGGTGAGGGTTACGACAGTGGGATGCACCCCACAAATCGCGGCCGCGATTTGTGGGGTATGTTTTTTTTGCATAGATGCTATCGAGCGTGTCCTTTGTTTCTTGGCCTGGGGCACCTTAGGGTTGTGTTAGTTCAAAAAAACAGCCGTTTTAGGGAAGGAGGCGACTATGCTTTGGCTCTCTATGTGTCAAACCTCAAATGCGTTAGACCCGATCGCAGCCAACAGCCGACCCTGGGCTAAGGTCGAAAAATTTTGGCGGTTTTGCCAGCTATACGGTGACTATCAGGCCACCTCTCCTAGCCTACGGCGTCAGTTAGCCATAAATATAGAGCAAGATCGCGACAAGGCCAAGTCTTGCTCTATGCTTTCTCGGTGATTCATTTAGTCTTAGTCAACCCACCGCTGGGGCAACCCACGCATAACATCCAGGTACCCTATCTATCTTGGGCCAATTTAGGAGTTCTCAGAAGACCCAACCGCCACCGGGCTGTAGGTCGGCATTTGCCCAGAGGTAAGCCGTTGCCAGTAGTCTTTGAGGTCTTTAGCAATCTCGTTAGAGAGAATGTAGCAGCCAATCAGATTCGGGAAGGCCATGCCCAGCAGCATCAGGTCGCTGAAGTCGATAATCAGCCCTAGGCTGGTGAGGGTGCCCAAAAAAGTGCAGAGCACGTAGATCAGCTTGAACACGATGGTGGTGCGTTCGCCAAACAGGTAGGCCCAGGCCTGAATGCCGTAGTAGCTCCAGGAAATAATGGTGGAGAAGGCAAATAGACACACTGCAATGCTCAGCACGATCGGGAACCAGCCGATGACCGATTCAAAGGCAGCAGCGGTCATGCCCACACCGCTGAGTTCAGCACCGGTATCTTGATACACACCCGTAAGCACGATCGCGATCGCCGTCATGTTACAGATCACGATGGTGTCGATGAATGGCTCGAGCAGGGCCACAATCCCCTCCCGAATGTGCTCATCGGTACGGGCCGCCGAGTGAGCAATGGCCGCCGAGCCAACCCCAGCTTCGTTAGAAAACGAGCTGCGGCGAATCCCCTGCACCATTACACCGACAATGCCGCCGACGGCAGCGGTAGGGGCAAACGCTTCGCTGAGAATGGTGCCAACCGCCGCAGGCACCTGGCCAATATTCACCACAATGACAAACAGACAGGCAATGGCGTAGATCGCCGCCATGGCTGGCACCAGCTTTTCGGCTACAGCCCCAATCCGCTTAATGCCACCAATGATGACAAACCCAGCCAGGGAAGCCAAAATCAACCCAAATATCCAGGCGGGCAAGCCTGGAATCAGGCTGGCAATGGCGGCGTAGGCCTGATTAGACTGAAACATGTTGGCCCCGCCCAGGCTGCCGCCCAGGCAGAGAATACAGAATAGAACCGCCAGCCCCTGACCGAGGGGGCGCATGCCTTTGGGCGCCAGGCCTCGGGTGAGGTAATACATCGGGCCACCCAACACTGTGCCGTCATTCTCGATGCGGCGATATTTAACCGCTAGAGAGCACTCCACAAACTTGGTCACCATGCCGCAAAACCCGGCCAGGGTGAGCCAGACCATGGCACCGGGGCCGCCGAGCTGAATCGCGATCGCCACACCGGCAATATTGCCCAAGCCGACGGTACCCGAGACCGCCGTAGCTAACGCCTGAAAGTGCGACACTTCCCCCTCGTCGTGGGGGTCGTCGTACTTACCCTGCACAACTTCGATCGCGTGCTTAAACCCACGCAGGTTGATAAAGCCCATGCGCAGGGTAAAAAACAGGGCCGCCACAAACAGCCACAGCACAATAAACGGAAACCCGTTCTCTCCGCCAACTTTGAAGAAGAGCAGCAACGACATGACGTTGACGATGGGCGCAAAAATAGCGTCTGCCCCCGTCGGCGGAGCATCTTGGCCCCAAACTGGCGGAGCTATTGTGATCAGCAGCAGAGCCGCAAGCCCCAACCCAACCCAGGATCGGTGCTGGTTTAGGGCTTGCCAAACCTGGCTGGGCCCGGCTTCCTTAGACGACTTAACGGGTGGGGTGTTTTTGGGATAGCTCATAAACTTTTTGCAGTAGAGGCCTAAATGCCTAATGCCTGAGTACAGCGGCCAATAAAACCACTCGATTCATCCCAGACACCAGGGAAATTTCACAAAATGCTTAACTTCCTTGGTAGAGATATCAATTTTTTTCCTTCGTTACTGTTACATCAGACACCTCTACCCAAACCCAGTAGGGTCAACCGAACCTCCTCTGTGGAGGAATCGCCGCTTGTGGTTTTCGCGCCCAGGGTTAAAAATTGCCCTTAAGAAAACCCTTATCTAACCCATCACAGCACCGCTATGACGACGATTCTGGAACAGGGCAATATCTCGATCCATACCGAGAATATTTTTCCGATTATCAAAAAGGCGCTCTACTCTGAGCATGAGATCTTCCTGCGCGAGCTGGTGTCAAACGCCGTCGATGCGATCAAAAAGCTCTCGATGGTAGCCCGCTCGGGCGAATATGCTGGCGATACCGGCAGCCCCGAGATCGAAATCCAGCTCGACAAAGAGAAAAAGACCCTGACCATCTCCGATACCGGCATCGGCATGACCGCCGATGAGATCAAGCAATACATCAACCAGGTGGCTTTTTCCAGCGCCGAAGAGTTTATCACCAAGTACAAAGACAGCGCCGCCGAAGACCCGATTATCGGCCATTTTGGCCTGGGCTTCTACTCTGCGTTTATGGTGGCCTCTACTGTAGAGATCGACAGCCTCTCCTATAAGGAAGGAGCCGAAGCCGTCCACTGGAGCTGCGATGGCACTACCCAGTTTTCGCTCAGCCCCTCGGAGCGCAGCACCGTGGGCACCACCATTACCCTGACCCTGATGGAGGGCGAAGAAGAATATCTGGAGACGGCCCGCATTCGGCAGTTAATTAAAACCTACTGCGACTTTATGCCGGTGCCGATCAAACTCGACGGCGAAGTTGCTAACAAGCACGAAGCGCCCTGGAAAAAATCCCCCAGCAGCCTCACCGACGACGATTACCTGGAGTTTTACCGCTACCTGTATCCCTTTCAGGAAGACCCGCTGCTGTGGATTCACCTCAACACCGACTACCCCTTTGTGGTCAACGGCATTCTCTACTTTCCCAAGCTCAAGCCCGACATTGATGTCACCAAGAGCAGCATCAAGCTCTACTGCAACCAGGTGTTTGTCACCGACAACTGCGAAGAAGTGGTGCCTCGGTTTTTGCTGCCCCTGCGCGGCGTGATCGACAGCACCGACATTCCGCTGAATGTCAGCCGCAGCTTCTTGCAGGGCGATCGCACCGTGCGCCGCATTGCCGACTACATCGCCAAGAAGGTGGGCGACAACCTCAAGGCGCTGTATCGAGATGACCCCGCCAAGTACATTTCGAGCTGGCAAGACCTGGGCAACTTCATCAAGTTTGGCTCCCTCAACGACGACAAGTTTAAGAGCCAGGTCGAAGACATTCTCATCTTTCGCACCACGGCAACCCTAGGCGAAACCGAGGAAGCACCCAAGGTCGAAGTCCAAACCGACGACGACGACGCCTGGTCAGAAGTCTCTGATGCGGCCAAACCCGCCACCGATGCCAAGGGCAATTTCTATACCACCCTGAAAGAATATCTAGAGCGCAACCAAGACAAGCACGAGAACCGGGTTTTCTACGCCACCGACGAAGTCTCCCAGGCCACCTATATCCAGCTCTTCAAGAGCCAGGGCTTAGAAGTGCTGTTTATGGACTCGTTCATTGACACCCACTTTATTTCTACCCTGGAGCGCGACTACTCCGACGTCAAGTTTGTGCGGGTCGATGCCGACCTCGACGACACCCTACTCGACAAAGATAAGCAGAGCGAAATCGTTGACCCGGCCACCAATAAGACCCGCGACGACGAAGTCAAGGAGATGTTTGAGCAGGCAATCAACCGCCCCCGCGTGAACGTCAAACCCCAGGCGCTCAAGGGTGAAGGTTCCCCCCCGGCCATGGTGCTGTTGCCCGAAGAGGCCCGCCGCATGCAGGAAATGATGGCGATGATGCAGCAGCAGGAGATGCAGTTCCCCGATGACCATGTGCTGATGGTGAACACCGCCCACCCACTGATTCAAAACCTGCTGGGCCTAAGCCAGAGCACGATTATTGGGGCCGACGGCGGCAGCTCCCCAGCGGGTGATCTGGCCAAGATGATCTGCAACCAGGTCTACGACACGGCGCTAATGGCCCAAAAGGGGTTTGATGCCGACGGCATGAAGGCCTACGTGGAGCGATCGAACAGGCTGTTGACCAAGCTCACCGAGCAGTAGATTCGGAGGCAGCTTTCTCTGTGGGCAGATCCCCGGTTGTTTGAAGCACCCTCGGGGCGAGGGGTTGGGGATGAGGGCTCGATCATCTTGTCAACAGCAGCGACATCGACCTAAAAGCGATCGCCCACATTGACCGAAAACCGACTGCCACCGTCGCCATTGAGGCCAAACTCAAACCTGACTGGCCCAAACGGGGTCAGAGCCCGGATGCCAACGCCGTAGCCAAGGCCGTTGCCGGGCTTATTGCGCGCTTCTGCCGGGTTACCGATGACGCCGCTAGCCGAGCCCAGGTCGCTGGCGTAGTCGACAAATAAGCTGCCGCCGACATCGATATCTTCGTCAAACACGTTAAACGCAAAGGCGGGAAAGCGATACTCGGCGGTGGCCTGCACAAAGCTGCGCCCGGTGCCCAGGGCCCCTTCTCTATAGCCGCGCACCGAGCTTGACCCGCCCAGGCTAAAGGACTCGTAGGGGGGGGCATCGCCGATCAGGGTACCCCCTTGCAGGTTGAGCACCAGCGTGCGTGGCCCTGGGGCAAAGCCAAACAAATTGAGCGGCACCAGATGGGTGTAGTTAGCGCTCAGGCGGTTGAAGAAAATACTGCTGTTGCCGATGGGAAACGCTTGATCGAGGCCAAACAGGAGTCGATAGCCGGTGGTGGGTAGCTGTGGGTCATCGCGGCGATCCCAAACCCCGGCCAGGTTGAGGGTGAGCAGGTCATCCTGGCCGGTATTGCTCACCGTCAAGGGATTGCCCAGCTCATCTATGGGCTGAATCTGACGGGTAAAAAACGAGTCTCTCACCGAGATGCGCTGATAGGAAAGCCCCAGCGCAACGTCTACATCGGGGGATAGCGGGCGAAAATATTCGACCCCGCCCCCCAGACGATGCACAAAGGGATCGCTGCCGCCAGGCAAATTTACCTCGCGATCGCCGCGATCAAACTCGGGCTCTACGCCCCGGCGATTGGCGACGTTGACGGCATAGCCAGAGCCATCCTCCAGAAATTGGCGAAAATCCAGGTCAAAGCCCAGGGTCTTTTTACCGCCCTCAACCCCCAGGGAAATAGCCTGACCGTTACCGCCTAAATTGGCCACCCCAACCCGAATGCCGCCGGAGATGCCCACGGCCTGGTTAGAGATGGCGGGCACCGTAACTGGGCGAGCCGCCCCCTGCAAGGCCGTGGGCGGCGGCAGCGTGAGGCCAAAACTGAAGAAGAAAGAATTTGGATCGATCTGCGCCTGGCTCAGCGTCAGCGGCGCGGCTGGATCTTCACCCGTGAATGATTCGTTGGGGCGATCGCCCGGCAGCAGCACCAGATCTTGGGCCTGGGTCGAGGGTAGCTCACCGGGTGGCCCCGCCTCAGTGGCGGGAATCGTCTGGGCCCAACTGGCGGTAGCCAACAAGAGAGGCGATAAAGTCGTGGCTAATTTGAACGAAAACCATCCCAACTGGGGTAGCCAGGAAAATGCACCTGCGGGGGTGAGGATCATTCGATGCCCATAGTGAAGTAATCGTCGCCTGGCTGCTAGAGCATTATAGGTGCCGGGGGCCAGAGCCCGCTATAGCGGTTAAAAGCGTAGCCTCAACCCGTGGCCCTAGAACGCCGGTACAGAGACCCGGTTTCTCGGCCAGAATGCCAGTCATGCCGTTAGGGCAGCGACAAAGAAACCGGGTTTTTAGCCATACTGTACCGGTGCTCTAGGGAGCACCGGCTAAAAATCGACGCCGCGCTTGAGGTCGATGCCTTTTTCGGCGTAGTGTTTGTGATTAAAGACCTCAGAATGGGTGCTGGCCAGCTCAAAGTAGGCAGGGCGATTTTTACAGCGCCCGGTGATGATCACCTCGGTACCGCGAGGCTTGCGCAGCAGCGCCTGCACGATGGGGTCTTCGGGCAGTAGTTCTAAATCTACCGTGGGGTTGAGCTCGTCGAGGATGATGGTCTTGTAGAGGCCGGAGGCGATCGCCGTGCGAGCAATCTCCCAGCCGCGCTCGGCTTCGACGTAGTCAATCTCCTGCTGCTGCCCCCGCCAAACAATGGCATCGCGACCACAGCGCTGGTGGTCGACCAGGTTGGGGTAGATCTTGCGCAGGGCGGCGATCGCCGCGTCTTCGGTATAGCCATTGCCCCCCTTCAGCCACTGAATGATCAGCACCCGATGGGACAGGTCTTGGCTAATCCCCCGACCGATAGCCTGGAGAGCTTTGCCCAGGGCGCTGGTCGATTTACCCTTGCCAGAGCCCGTGTAGATTTCGATGCCTTCAATCCCTTCGATGCCCTGGGACTGGGGCTGGGGCTTCATTTCGGAGTGCAGGTTAGCCACGTCGAGCAAGGGCTGAGGAGCGCCGCGCCCGGTGGCGATAATTTCGAGATGATCGGGCTTGTTGCGCAGGGTTTTGGCCACGTCGTCAGTATCGAGCAACCCCAGGTCGAGCACCGGGTTAATTTCGTCAAGCACCACCACTGAGTAGAGCCCCGATGCGATCGCCCCCTTAGCGACATCCCAGCCGCGCTGGGCTTCCTGTTTGTCAAACTTGGTGATCTCGTCTTGGCCAAAGAACTCAGCTCGCCCGGTGCGCACCTGGTCGATCAGGTGCGGAAAGCCGCGCTGGAGCGCTTCAATAGCGGCATCTTCGTCGTAGGTGCGCCCGGGGCCTTTGAGAAATCGCAGCAGCAGCACCCGGCTTTCTAAAAAGTTTTGAATGCCCAACCCAATGGATCGCAGCACCACCCCCAGGGCCACCTGAGACTTGCCCTTGCCCTCGCCATCGTAGACATGAATTTGCCCAGTGAGTCGTTCATTGCCCTGCTGGGCGGTGCGAATGCCAATGCCGGTTCTAACCATAGGTGTAGGTACTGCTCAGTGGGGTGCTGGGGCGAAGGGATAACGTTTTACGAGGGCCGACTTAAAATCTTAGCGAAACCTGGGCCGAGGTTATACCCTGGGTATTGCACCAATTGCCTCGACCGAATACTATCTGGTCGATCTTGCCCCTATGCCGATTACCAACCTGTTGTCAGAACTGGGCATGATACCGCTGCGGGCGATCGCGTTTCAGACCATGCTGCTCATGGTGGCGATTGTGCTGGAGGCAATGGTGTTGCGCCAGCAGTTGCGCCTGGGTTACCGCACTAGTATGCAGTATGCCGCCACCCTCAACCTGTTGGCCACCAGCTTGGGCTGGGTGGCCTTTCTGGCTGTAGAGGCCTTACTGCCCCTATCGCTGCGCAGTCAGGTCATTAGCTACGTACTGTTCAATCGGTTTTACGCCAACAACTGGCTGGATGTGCTGCCCGTGATCGTGGTTATGGTGGCGATCGCAGCTTTTTTCATCACCTACTGGATCAAGCTTCAGGGGCTAGGGTGGCTGTTGCGGCTGCTAGGGCAGGCTCCAGTCGAAACCACGGCTGAAGCGATCGAAGATAACCGCCGCCAGCGCTACGCCCGCGCCCGCGGTGGGCAGACAGAGGGGCAGCGGAGTAACTCTCCCCGCGCCTTGGCGGTGCTTCAGGCCAATGCCATTAGCTTTACAGCCATTTTACTATTGCTGCTGGCCCACCAGACCGGAGGCCTGGGATGATTAAACAGACCCTAGAGACCCTCAAACAGCTGCTGCTGCCGCCCCGCTACTTTGCCTGGCAAACCGTGATTTACATGAGCCTGTTTTCGTGGCTGATGTCACTGCTGGCCCGGTCGGTCGATGCCACACCGTTTACGGTGGGGCTGCTGGCCACCCTGAGCTGGTTCTGTCTGGCTCTAGGGGTGGGCTGGGCGCTGGAAGCCAATAAAATTAGGCCCTTTGGCCTGTCCATTGCCCCCTGGGTGGCGGGGGGCATTCTCTGTATGTTTTTGTTTGGTTCCTGGGGAGGGCGGTGGCTTCAGCCCGCGCTGGTAGCCTGGCCCATGGTGTCATTTGCGGTCATAGCCCTGCCCAGCCTGGTGAGTTGGGATTTTACCCTGAAAACCCCACCGGCCCCCGTGCGCCAGCAGCTGGCGCTGTTATTTTGCCTCAGTCTATTGTTTAGCAGCTGGTTTCAGTTCTATTTCCGCATTCAAAACTGGGTGCGTGACTACCCCAGTCTGGTGGCCGACAGCGTTGACAACAGCACCTTTGTCTATCGGTTTCCGGGGCAGTCGGTGGCGCTACCGGCGGGGGTCACCTACCTCACCATTGCCGAAGACAGGCTGCAATCTCAGGTAAACAATCAGCCCTGGTCTGCGGTGGAGCGGTGGTTGCTGAATCTAGATGGTCAGCGCCAGGCGATGGAGCAGCAGGTACAGGCCCAAATGGGCCAAAATCCCTCTTTGGAAAATTCGCTGTGGCGATTCGACCTTCAGCCCTTTTCCCATGGAGACGGCTATACCCTAAAGCTATGGGCGATTTGGTCGGGGCCTGCCGCCAGTGAGAGCGGCTACTTCCTGGAGAAGACCTGCCTGTTGATGCCGGTCAGTCGGGCCGGGTTGGTCACCCCAGAAAATGCATCGCCGGGGTATAGCAATACCCAGTGGGCTAACCTCACCTGCGACCTGGAAACACCGCGTCAGGCTGGGCATCCTAGAGATACACAGGTAAGGGGGTAGGCGTGAGTTTGAGCAAAGGATTGAGGCCAATGGTGCTATCTCGGGTGGGGGTGATCGGGCGCACCGTTTTTTTGGAAGTAATTCGCGATCGCATTTTGTACCTGGTAGCTCTGTTTGCCCTGGTAATGGTGATTGCCAAAGTGCTGCTGCCCGACATTGCCGTTGGGGCTGAAAACAAAATTTTGATTGACCTGGGGCTAGCGAGCATTCACCTGCTGAGCGTGGTGGTAGCCGTATTTGTCGGTACCGGGCTGATCAACAAAGAAATTGAAAAGCGCACGGTACTGGTGCTAATTGCCAAACCCGTCAGCCGGGCTGAGTTTATAGTGGGCAAGCACCTGGGGTTGACTGCTGTACTGGCAGTGCTGATTGCCGCCCTGGGGCTCATTTTTATAGCGCTGCTAGCCGTTAGTGGGATTGCCTTTTCGCTGGGTAGCCTGGTGCTGGCGCTGCTGTTTATGGTGCTGGAGGCGGCGCTGCTGGTAGCCGTTGCCATCGCCTTTGGCGTCTTTACCAGTTCGCTATTGGCCACCTTGCTCACATTTGCGGTGTACCTGATGGGGCACCTGAGCCAGGATCTGGTGGCCTTTGGCCAGCTGAGCGAAACCCCAGCGGTGCAGCGACTGACCAACATTCTTTACCTGTTGCTACCCGACCTAGAGCGACTGAACCTGCGCAACCAGGCCACCTACGGCCCAGAGCTGCTGCCCTCGGTCTCTGAACTGTGGGGCCACGGGCTGTATGGTCTGCTGTATACAGCGCTGCTGCTGATGGTGGCCAGCGTCATTTTTTCACGACGCCAGTTTTAGAGCAGGTTGAGCGGCTAATACAAAATCTCAACTGCTATGGAGGAGACAGTGGTCAGGAGCAAGGCAGATACCCCGAATCAGCCCTGGCAACTACAGCAGAAGACAGAATTCAGCGTCACTGCCCTAACGGCATGACTGGCATGCTGGCCGAGAAACCGGGTTTCTGTACCGGTGTTCTAGGCTAGGCCTCAGCTGTAGGGCCAGGCGCATCGGCCACAGTCTTACGGGTCGCCAGGGCCGCCGCCAACAGGCTGATACCGCTAAACAGGAGGCTAATACCGACGTAGAGCCCAATCAGCCAGAGGGCGCTGACCGGCCAGCGGTTGAGCACCATGATGCCGAGAATTAGGGTGACTACACCGTTGAGCACCACCAGCCACGACATGCTGCGGCCTGCTTTTTGGGTAAACCCCATGATGATGGTAAAGATGCCTTCGACAACAAACAAAATGCCAAAGGCCAGGGTGAGGGCTAGCAGGGCCGCCCCTAAGTTAAATAAGATGTACAGACCTGCGATCGCATACAAAATACCCACAATTAGGTTGAGCCAAAAGCCTCGAACCGGATGCGATCGAAACGATTGAACAATCATCATGATGCCGCTGATTAGGGCAATCCATCCCATCGTGGCGGTAAAGAAGGCAGAGGCCACCGCAGGCGACAGGATGGCAAAAATACCCAAAATAATCAGCACAATGCTGAGTACAATCACCCAGGTTGTTGATTTCTTAATGTCTTCAGAAGAAAGAAAATCAGTTGTCATAACAGATGCCTCACGTCTCGTGTTCTCGGTTTTAATTTAAAGACCCCTGGCGTCGATATCATTGTCTATAGTACAGCAATAGAGTAAGGCAGGTCATGGGCTAGAGAGAGCCAAAGCGCGAATAAAGATACTCTGAAATACCTTTATTCAGCCGTTAACGTAACTGGGCAGTCCTAAGTTCTTGATTGGATTTCTAGGCCGCCAAGTCAGGTGCACCAGCGCTGGGGCAGGAGTCTAGCTTAGCGGCGATGAATTTAGACAAAAGTAGAGTGGGCGGACTGTTGGGAAAA
>NZ_JADEWX010000037.1 GCF_015207395.1 Nodosilinea sp. LEGE 07088 | reverse complement strand
GGGTACTCCTATGGTGTTAGTGTCAGCTTCAAACAGCTCGGGAGCTCCCCCATTCAGCAGCGTAATCACCTGGGGCGGCGTCGCATCGGGGGGATAAATTAAATCAATCTCTAAATCCTGGCGAGCCTCAGCCGGAATGTTGAGGCGTAGCAAGGGTTCACTTTCCTGGCCACGGCGCTGCACCAAATGAACATAATGGGTGCGCTCTAGGCCCATCTGGTTTTTAAACTTCAAACGCAGAGTGCCTCGATAGAATATTCGGTCATCGGGCGGACGGCGAAATCGTAGCCCCTGGGTTAGGTCTTCGTCGCGCAGGGGGGTCTGAAACTTAAGGGTAACGGTCTGTTCAGAGTCACGGCTGTTGTATAAGGGTAGCTTGAGGCTATAACGCACGCCATAGTTACCGTGGGCCCGATAGGCCGTATCAGGGTAGCGGGCTACCATGGGTGCACTCTGAATTTGTCCTGTGCCAAAGGTATTGCGATCAACAGAGCTGACTACGTAGGAAAAGGCATTTCCAGGTTCTGGAATCGTCAGCACATCGGCGTCAGGCGAGTCAGTCAGCGTCGCTTTCCAGGTGGAACCTTTGGCCACCCCGGCAACGCGGCCATAGTAAAATCGCCCAAATTGATAGGCTTCTGGGTCGGTGGGAGGAATATCTCGAGGACCAGCTAGGTCACCCTGCTTGAGTACTTGGAGCCAATCTTGTAGCGACGGCACCCGCTCATTGCCGTTGGGTAAAACATCGGCGTAGCGGGCTAGGCTAGCCATATGCACAGGGCCGCTGCTAGACAGGTACATCATGGCGGTGCGCCCGTTGCTGGGCACGGGACGTGGAGGGGCCACCATCTCGTGCGCTCCTGTTTCGGTGTTGATTTGGGCGGCGGCGGCGGTCAGGGTGACGGGGCGCACCGGAGGCTTAGGAATTGCGCTGCCTTGGGGATAGCTGCCGTTAACCGGAACCGTGAGCTGCCGCAGGGGAATAGGGGTATTCATGAGAATTTGCACATGACCCGGTGGGATAGTGATGCGATCGGGCCAGTGCGATTGATTGGCACCCCGCAGAATATCGGTGGTAGTGCGGCTACCTGGGCCAGCATAGACACTGCCGTTGGTGCTGAGGCGGGCATCGGGTAGGTTGATGAAGGGAGCCTCTTGACTTAGATAGCTAACTCCTTGGTTAATGGTGATATCGACGGGTTCACTGCCGGGGTTGTAGACCACCACTGCCATAAACAAGGTGCGACGATCGTCGGGATTAATGCCCCGGGCAATGTGGTGGGCAAAGATATCAAAACGACCCTCAAAGGCGTAGTTGAGATGGGCATCGGGGTGAGCCATACCATCTTTGGGAAACGTAGATAGCAGAATGCCGTTCTGCTGAACTACTTCGGGGCTGTTGCTATTGAACACCGGGATATCATCGAGGCCGCCAGGTAACGGGCGCACTTCTTGATAGCGGATGACCTCAGCATAGGAACCGTTATGGGGAATAACGACTGTTTGAGTCTCAATGGGCGGAGTAGTTTCACCCTGGGATAGTTGAGCAAACAGTGGAGACAGGGTGATAGCGGCTAACGCACTCAGCATGGATAACCCGTGGAACGACCAAAATACACTAATAGATTCAGTGTGCCCAGGTAGAAGAGTCCTGAAGCAGTAGATGGAACCCTTATGACAATCGGCTTTGAACTCGATCGCCAGCAGAGTAGGAGACGTAGCCCATAGACCACAGTGACAAAGAACAACCTAGGGGTGTACAGGATAGCATTCGCCATCGATCACCAATGGTGGAATCACTGATACCACATTAGCCCGATCTACAATACCACCTAAGAGGACAGGGTATTGGGGACTAATTTTTGGAAAAATGTTGGGTTTTGATAGATTTTGTGCCAAATTATTGACCCTGTAGGGGGGCATCCAGTACCTTGGCGATGCGATCGCCTATATCTTCTAAGTAGGCCAACGTGGCGATGTCGAGGCGTTGGCCCCGGCGGCGACGGTATTGGGCGATCGCATCCTGTAGCTGACCCAGCTGGTAGCGAGCCAGTATCCGAGCTTCTTCGGGTGCCCCAGCGGTAAACTCCTGGGCTACGAAGCCGAACAGATCGGTTACGCCCTCGCCAGAACCGTGGTTGCGTAGCACTAGGCTGGTTAAGGTATTCAGGTGGTGTCGCTGTAGCCCCTGCCTCAGGCTAGAGATGGAGGCTGATGCAGCGGGGGGATTGAATACCTCGGCCCAGATAGCTTGACCCAGGGTGTCAAACAGCTCGGCCATCGTAAAGCGATCTGCCCCCTGCTGGTTAAATTCGCTATCGCGCAGCCGTAGCAGCCGGTAGCCGTCGAGCAAGTTGCTGAGGGTAAAGGCCTGGGTGATTAAGATGCGATCGTAAATTGGGTAATCGATGCGATCGACAAAGGGGTCTTGGCCCCAGTGCAGCCATCGACTAGGGGCGAGGCGATTGACGAGATCTGGTGACAGAGTCAGGGCGTCGGGGGCAAATACCTGTTGATTGAGCACGGCTAGGGCACGGCGCTGGTCGGCGGCGGCGATGGGCTCGAAGGCCGCCTGACCCCGCGAATTCCAAGGATCGGTGCGGGTAAAGCGCTGCCCCCCGATGTAGTTGGCAATGATATCGGCCTGGATGTCGTAGTGCAGAAAGACTAGATTGACTTGCTGCCGCAGCTGGCCGTAGCCGTCTCCTGGGTTGATCGAGAACCAGTCTAGCCTGTCCCAGATGGCTTTAGCGATCGCCATTTGGCCCTCGGCATAGCCCAGCGGATCAGCGCTCATATCCCAGGCATTGGCGGTGGGGTCAAGCAGGGAATAGGCATCTTCATCGGGGGCGTAGGCTAGCTCGGGGGGCCCCGAACGGTCGGCGATGGCTTGTACTTCCCATTGAGCCGTGAGGCGTTGGTTGGCGGGGCGGTAGCCGTACTCAATGGCCCAGCGATCGTAGGGGCCGAGCTGAGTGGGGAAGTAGTCACCTTGGCTGTCGCCTGGTGCGGCTAGGTTCGGGGGGAGGTAGTCCATGACTGAGCTGACCATGCCTTGGGCTTGGGTGATTGTGGTGTCATTCAGGTCTGCCGGCGACAGCAGGGTACTCCCCAAAAAGTTGTGCCGCAATCCCAGTACGTGGCCGACTTCGTGGGCGGTGATTACCCGCAGGTACTGTTGAATGTAGGCATCCTTGGCCGCTCGCGTAGAAAAGGGTGGAGCCAGTGTGGTAACCGCTAACGTACCAAAGGCATTTGCTTGGCTGCCCCGCAGAGCGGCGCAGGAACTGACTCCATCGAGCGGTGGGAGCGCAGCGTTGGGGCTATGGCTGGAGGCGGCCTGCTGGAGACGAGACCGGAGGCGATCGGTCAGGGGATGGGCACAGGGAGGCATCTGGTTGACCGCTGCCGGTGCCGACAGGGCCAGGGTTTCATACTCGAGGCTGAGGTCGCTGACAATACTGGCATCGAGCACCACGTCGGCATCGAGAATTTCCCCCGTCAGCGGATTGATGCGTGAGGGGCCTAGACCGCTGGCCCATGGATAGAGCGAGTCTGACCAGCGAATTACGTTGTAGCGCACATCAGCAGGGTCCCAATCGGCGTTGGCGGGCATCTGGCGCACTTCAATGGCCTGGGTAAACCCAGCCTGCTCAAAGGCAACATTCCACCACTCAATGCCATCGCGGATGGCCGCTCGGTAGGGCTGGGGAATAGTGTTTTCGAGCCAAAACACCAGGGGAGTTTTGGGGGGAGAAAGGGTGGCGGTAGGCTCCTGTTTCTCCAGATGCCAGCGGCTAATATAGCGCACAAAGGGATCTGCGCTACCGGGTCGGCCCGGGGTTCGGTAGGCCGTGAGGAAGTAGCCAACGCGCTCGTCGGCCAGCCGCGGTTGAAACGTTGGATGGTTGGGAATCACGGATAGGCTATAGCGTACTCGTAAACTAAAGCCTCGGGCGTCGGGGATGCTTGTCAGCCCCAGGGCCAAGGGAGACTCCGTTCCGCCGCCAGAAAATCCCAGTACGGTCTCAAGCTCAATATTTTCGGGAAAGGCTTTCATCGGCCCTAGATAGGATGCTTCGCTGTTAACGGCGTAGCTGCCTAACACCCAGGGGAACTGGACTGAGAGATTAGCTGGGTCGCGGCTGATGAGAAAATCTTTGAGGTCGATGAGAATCTCGCCGGTTTCATCGTCGATGGCCTGGATGGGTAGGGTGGTCAGGACTGAGTCACCGAAGGATTCTTGCCGCAGCTGCTGGGTCTGGGGGCGAGGGCTGCGAAAGTAGATGTTAGGGATGGCTACCTGAATGCGATAGTCGGGGATTTGGCGAAACTGGATCATGAAATCGTTGACGGGCCAGCCGCGAAATAGCCCGAGCTCGCCTAACCCCGACTCTAGGTTGGCCATAAATAGCAGGTTTTGGTTGAGCTGCTCTGGCTTAATGCCCAGCATTGCTCGGTTACGCTCAAGGTCGTGGTAAAGAGTGAAAAGCCCTGCCGATACAGTTAGCTCGTTAACGACGTCTGCGAAGGGCTTGAGGCTACTAGCGCCAGCATCAGGAGTTGTCGGCGTCTCTGGGGCGTCATTGTCGGTAGGCGATTTGTCGATTTGAGCATAGTGGGGGGCTTGAGAAATATCTATGGCCATTCCCTGGCTGCTGTGCCCGACGGAGATAGCGACGGCGATCGCAAGCCCCCAGAGAAAAATCAGTCCTAGCCGCATGCCTCGATTCACCAACGGCACTCCTTTCTCCCTAACCCAGGGGATTTTTATGTTGTCATATGATAGTCCTCATTCCCCGATTTCCTGCTGCCATTTCTGACGCCATGCTAGAAACTCCCGAGGCTATGATTTCGCCGCCGTTGCCAACGGTTTGGCCTCGCTTTAGGCAACCGTTGCGGTTGGGGGTGATGGCCTCGGGGGCCGGTACCAATTTGGCGGCGATCGCCCAGAGTATCCAATCTGGCCAGCTCCATGCTCAGATTCAGGTGGTGGTGTACAACAATCCCCAGGCTGGTGTCGCTGTGCGATCGACGCGGTTAGGATTGCCTACGGTGCTGCTCAACCATCGAGACTATGCCAGTCGCGAAGCCCTCGACGGAGATATTGTGCAAGCTCTTCAGGCTCACGATGTGGACTGGGTGATTATGGCTGGCTGGCTGCGCTGTGTGACATCGGTCTTAATCGACGCCTTTCCGCAGCGAATTTTGAATATCCACCCCAGCCTGCTGCCCAGCTTCCCCGGTCTCAAAGCTGTAGAGCAGGCTTTGGCGGCGGGGGTGACGCTATCGGGCTGTACGGTTCACCACGTCGAACTGGCTGTTGACAGTGGCCCGGTTGTGATGCAAGCAGCTGTGCCTGTGCAGATGCAAGATACGGCGGTTACCCTCCAGGCGCGCATTCAAACGCAGGAGCACCGCATCTACCCAGCGGCGATCGCTCTGGCCGCCATGGGCGGCTAAATCTCCTCAGGTCGGAACCATAGTCTGGCCTGGCAAGTTGGGGCCAATCAGCTCATCAAACCACTAGCGCCGGATGATCGGGGTGATCAGCTGATTGGCCGGAAATCGAGGATCGAGCCGCAGCACTACATGACGCTGGTCGATAGTGAGCCAGCCTTCGAGCTTAAAGTCTTTGAGCAAACGTGTAACGGTGACCCGGGTGGTGCCAATGGCCGTCGCCAACTGGTGGTGGGTCAGCCGCATAGGAATGCGAATGCCGCTGGGTTCAACCTGGCCAAAGTCTTTGGCCAGCATGAGTAAGAACTGCTGCAGGCGATCGGCGACCAGGCGCTTGCCCGAGAGAGCAAGCCATGCTTCAGCCTGCTGCATCCGTAGGGTCACATTGCGGAACATGCCTGCCATCAGCACGGATGACCCCTCGATCTCGGCCATCGGTAACGTCAGCACATCTACATCGGTGAGGGCATTTGCCCAGTAGGGGTCGACAGTGGTCAAGGGTAAACCCACCGGCATGGACGGCCCAGCCAGGCCCAGGAGCGTTTCGCTACCGTCTTGCTGAATAGTAAATAGCTGCACAACACCGCGACAAATGATTAACACTTCATCCTCCCGTAGCGGGATCGATCGCCCGGCTCCGTAGAAGACCAGAGCGCGCTCTCGATATAACTGCTCTAGGAGCTGGATAAAGGTTTGGTGGCTGTGGGAGTCAAGGGGGGAATTGCGGGTAGCAGACGTTGCGATTACAGACACAGAAGTACCTAGAGTTCACCCAGGTAGGCTGCCAGATCGGCCACAGTCATCGACAACTAGCTCATCTGTGGCGCTTAGTCAGTGCCTAGGCTGCCAACGGCCCAGACCCCATGTTCCTAGCAACGTTCCCAAGCCCATGGTCAACGCCCGACATTAAGAAACTGCCCACCTTAGGTTAAGGCTGGGCAAATAGCTCATTAAAACTTGTGATTTGCCGCACTAATTGAGCCTATTTTGGCTGTTTGCAATACTACCCCTGGGAGAAAACTGGAGCAGCCTTAGGAGGCAGTTATATAGTCACGTACATCAGTCACCTGACCGGCCACAGCCGCTGCGGCCACCATGGCTGGGCTCATGAGTAGAGTGCGCCCTGAGGCAGAGCCCTGACGCCCCTTGAAGTTGCGGTTAGACGATGAGGCGCTAATCTGTCGTCCCTGGAGTTTGTCTGGGTTCATCGCCAGACACATCGAGCATCCTGCCTCTCGCCACTCAAAGCCCGCAGCGGTAAAGACCTGATCGAGCCCTTCGGCCTCAGCCTCCTGCTTGACTCGTTCTGAACCAGGTACCACAAAGGCTTTCACACCTGTGGCGACGGTGCGTCCTTGGGCTACCTTAGCGGCTTCTCGCAGATCGCTGAGCCGCCCGTTGGTGCAGCTGCCAATAAAGCACACGTCGATGGCCGTACCCTTAATCCTTTGGCCAGGGGTAAAGTCCATATAGGCAAAGGCTTCTTGGGCCAGTACCTGCTCGTCGTCCGGCAGGCTTTCGAGGGCAGGCATCGTTTCATCCACGCCGAGGCCCTGGCCAGGGGTAATGCCCCAGGTAACGGTGGGGGCAATGTCAGCGGCATCGAAGACCACCACGTTGTCGTACTGAGCATCGGTATCGCTGCGTAGGGTGTTCCACCAGCTGACGGCCTCATCCCATGCCGTTCCTTGGGGGGCAAAATCGCGCCCCTGTAGGTAGTCATAGGTAGTTGGGTCAGGGTTGACGTAGCCGCAGCGGGCCCCGCCTTCGATTGCCATATTGCACAGGGTCATCCGCTCTTCCATCGACATGGCTTCAATGGTGGTACCTGCAAATTCGTAGGCATAGCCCACGCCGCCCTTGACTCCGAGTTTACGGATGATATGTAGGACAACATCTTTGGCGTAGACACCGGAGGAGAGTTCTCCGTTGACCTCGATGCGGCGAACCTTAAGTTTGCCTAGGGCGAGGGTCTGGGAGGCTAGCACGTCGCGCACCTGGCTGGTGCCGATGCCAAAGGCGATCGCCCCAAAAGCGCCGTGGGTCGAGGTATGACTGTCGCCGCAGGCAATGGTCATACCGGGTTGAGTCAACCCCTGCTCGGGGGCGATCACATGGACAATGCCTTGGCTACCGGAGCCAATGTTGTAAAAGCGGATGCCGTGTTCCTGGCAGTTTTGCTCTAGCGCTTGCATCATGGCTTCGGCCAGGGGGTCAGCAAAGGGACGGGCCTGGCTTTCGGTCGGCACGATGTGGTCTACGGTGGCGACGGTGCGCTGGGGATACATGACTTTTAGCTGCCGCTCGCGCACCATGGCAAAGGCCTGGGGGCTGGTGACCTCATGGACCAGATGCAGACCAATGAAGAGCTGGGTCTGCCCCGATGACAAGGTGCCAACGGTGTGTAAATCCCAAACTTTGTCGAATAGCGTACCCTTACTCATGGCAGACCTGTGGGGCAATAGTGTTTGAAGTAGAGGCGAACCGGACGATGGCGATCGCATGGTCAAGTCTCTTATTCTAGCCCAAAGCCTTCCCTCCATTGCTCCCCACAGCTTCTGCCTAAAGACCTAGAACGTACCTCTATCCGGAGATTCTTGGTGCCCCTTGATCAGTCCTTTACTATCTACTGATAGATTTCAAGCCCAGTGTGGCTGAGGCGCTGAGCCGAGGGTTCATCCCATGTGCTTAGGTTAAGTCGCGCGGGTGCTACAGTCAGTTGGTTCGATTCACAGGAGATATGTCATGGGTTTTCTAGGCAAGCTATTTGGCAAAAAAGAAGAAGAAAAAGCGCAGGCTACCCCTAGCGTCAATGTTAAGCAGGCGGCTTCTGCGGCTCAGATTGACCCGGCTAAGGTGGGCTTAGATGGCAAGTTTGATGAAAGCGGTCTGGCTAAGCGGGTGGCTAAGGCCTTTGACGATGCAGGGCTGTCTGACAATGTGGGGCTTTGGGTCGCCCAAACTGGCTCTACCGTAGTGCTGAAGTACAACCCTGATGCTGCGGGTGTGCTGGAGCAAGCTAAGAAAATCGCCATGACCGTCGATGGTGCGACAAGCGTGACGGCTGAGCCCAATTCCTAGCCCTCAAGTCTGGGAAACGAGCCGGTGTCATCGACCTAATCCGCTAATGTGGGCACAGCTGCGGCCAGCGCTCGACTAAAAGCCGGGCGCTGGCCGCAGGCGACAAACCACTGACATCGAGTTTGGGAATTGCTCGATGGCGTCGCTCCAGATCGTGGCGGTAGGCGCGATCGTAATAGTCCAAGATTATGGCGCAGGCGGCTCGCAGATTGCCGATCTGGATATGCTGCACCGCCGTCTGGGTGCGATCGCCCCCCAACCGCTTGCGAATGCGTTCGGTGGCGTCAACCAGCTCAGCGGTAGCGGCTTCGCCGTAGATATCTACCAGTAGATCGAGACGTTCGTCGAGCGATCGCACCACCTCAATGGCCGGGGCTGCCTCCATCTGGGTAAACAACTCGTTGGGAATGCGGCAGGTACCCACCCGACGGCTCTCCGCCTCTAGCCAGATCGGGCGTTGCCCCTTTGGGGTCAGTCCTTGACTATCGAGTGGGAACTTGGCCCACTGCTCGGCCAGCAAATTTTCGTAGTGCTCGGTGGAGGGCTGGGGCGGCAGCAGCAGTGCCCCAAAGCTGCTGCCGCGATGGTGGGCTAGGGCCTCTAAATCCAGCACGGGTTCCCCTAGATCGGCTAGCGCTTGCAAAATTAAGGTCTTACCGCTGCCGGTCATGCCGCCTAAAATCGCGATCGGCTTGGGTATTGCCAGGGTCTCGCGCACCCAGCGGCGGTAGGCTTTATAGCCGCCCGCTAGGGTGTAAACCGTGAACCCGGCCAGTTCCAAAATCCAGCCCATGCCGCCGCTGCGCATGCCGCCGCGCCAGCAGTGCACCCGCAACTGGCGATGCCGAAACGGATCGCTTTGCGAATCGGGGGCTAGTGCCCGGGCCGTGCGAATGAACTCGCCGCACTTGGGGCCAGCGATGTCGAACCCCAACTCTACCGCCGAGTCGCGGCCCACCTGCTTGTAGCAGGTACCCACCTGGGCGCGCTCGGTATCGCTAAAAAGCGGAAAGCTCACTGCCCCAGGAATGTGCCCCTGGGCATATTCTCCCGGACTGCGCACATCCAGAATCGGGCCAGAGCCTTGCAGAAAATCATCAATATCGAGGGGCTTTGGCATGGGCGAGTGGAGGAAATTTCTGGGTTCCTAAGGCTTTAGTGTAGCGGGCTGGGGCGGCCCGTTAACCGGAGCCGGTACGACGATGTAGCCCTCGGCAACATCGCCCAATACCCAATTTCGTTCTCTGCCCCAATACCACCAGTGGGCGGCAGCATAGGCGCAGGTAAGGCTATCGAGCTGGTCTTCCACGGCCTTCATCGCTTTCCCGGTGGTGGGAATTTCCGGCAAATTGGATTCCTTCAGGGTCAAAGCAGGCTCCAGGGTGGGCAGCACTGAGAGCTGGTACTGTCGCAGCTTTTCCAGTTCGGGACGACGCTGGGCCAAGGTACCTTTTTTGTACTTCAGAATCCGGCTCAGACCAAATAGGTGCACCGTCACCGGATGGGGGAAAACCTCGAGCTGAAACCGTCCCTGGGGCTGGGGGTTGGTGTCGGGCTGATGCCGAAAGCCCAGGTCTTCCAACGCTAGACCAAAGGCAATGAGTTTTTCTGCAAAGGGTCGGCCCCGGTTGGCCGGGTAGCAGCCCGCGTCGTAGCGGCCAAAGTACTTGTGGGCCAGGCGATCGGGCAGGCGCATCCCGGTCTCATTGGGGATTAGCGTCGGTGCATCCACAGCGACCACGGCGTTGGTGGACCCGTCAGCCCAGTGGGCAATCCAGGCCAGAATATCGTCTACGCTTTGGATGCGATCGAGCGCCACTAGCCGGAGAGTGCCGCATTCTAGACTGAGGCAGCACAATCCTGTCGGGCCACTTTGCCAACCCAGATCGACGCCAAGAAATCGGTGATAGACCGCGCTCATTCCTCTAAAGTCACATACTCTCGCCGCTCGCCCCGGCGATACATGCGAGTGTTGATTTTGGGATAGTCGCAAATGTCAAACTCTAGCCGCAGGCCACCCACCAGGTAGACTAGGTCCTCGGCAAAGGGGTTGCTGAGGCTGTGGGCCGGGCCGCCGGTGACAAAGCCCATAAAATCGCCCGGGCCCACTTCTACGGTCTCCTCGCCAATTTCGGCCACCCCGCGCCCCGAGAGAATGTAGATAAACTCTTCTTCGGCCTGGTGCAGGTGGTGCTGGGTCGAATCGTGGCCAGGCTCGACCCGCACCAGGTGAACACCTAGATACTGCAATCCGGTTTCGTCGCCCAGCGACTTACCGTGGCGGATTGCCCTAGGATTGAGAGGATGCACAAAGATAGATTCGGGTAGCGCTGCGATCGCACTAGCTGGCAACAGCGGGTTAGAACTCGGCATAGGCGGCTTAAAACTAGGGAGATCTTCGGACAGGGGTTAGGGTCAACACACTATGAAGTCTACACTTGCACAACTCGCCGCCCGGTTTGACCAGGCGCTGGTCGTCGCCTTTGGCAACGACCTGGCTGGTACCGACCCCATGCTGGTGCCCACCAGCAACCCCAAGTTTGGCGACTACCAGGCCAACCTGGCCATGGCGCTGGCCAAGCCCCTGCAGCAAAAACCCCGCGATATCGCCGCCCAAATTGTTGCACAACTCGACGTTAGCGACCTGTGTGAGCCGCCCGAAATTGCTGGCCCTGGCTTTATCAATCTGCGCTTTAAAACCCAGTATTTAGAAGACCAACTCCGGGCCATGCAGACTGACCCACGACTGGGAGTGGCCCCTACCGCCCACCCCCAAAAGGTCATCGTTGATTTTTCAGCACCAAATATTGCCAAGGAGATGCATGTAGGTCACCTGCGGTCTACCATCATCGGTGACTCCATTGCCCGAGTACAGGAGTTTATGGGCCATGACGTGCTGCGTCTCAACCACGTCGGCGACTGGGGCACCCAGTTTGGCATGCTGATTACCCATCTCAAAGAAGCCTGCCCCGAGGCGCTGGAGGCTGGAGGCAACGTCGATATCGGCGATCTGGTGGCGTTCTACAAAGAAGCCAAAAAACGCTTCGATACCGACGACGACTTCAAGACTCGCTCCCGCGAGGCCGTCGTCAGCTTGCAGTCCGGGGAACCCACCGCCCGCAAAGCCTGGGAAGCTCTGTGCGAGCAGTCTCGACAGGAGTTCCAAAAGCTCTATGACCGTCTCGACATTACGATTCAGGAACGGGGTGAGTCGTTCTACAATTCCTTTTTGCCCGATGTCGTGAAAGATTTAGCCCAGCAGGGTCTGCTGGTCGAAGACCAGGGCGCTCAGGTTGTCTTTGTGGATGGCTTCACCAATAAAGACGGCGACCCCCTGCCGCTGATCATTCAAAAATCCGACGGCGGCTATAACTATGCCACCACAGACCTGGCGGCCATTCGCTACCGCACCCAGCAAGACGGGGCCGAGCGCGTGCTCTACGTGGTCGATGCCGGGCAGGGCAACCATTTCGCCCAGGTGTTTCAGGTGGCAGCCAAGGCGGGTTGGATTCCGGCTGAGGTCAAACTCACCCACGTACCGTTTGGCGTGGTGCAGGGCGAAGACGGCAAAAAGTTCAAAACCCGCTCCGGTGAAACGATCCGGCTCAGGGATCTGCTGGATGAAGCAGTCAGCCGCGCTCGCACAGACCTGGAAACCCGTATTCAAACCGAGGAGCGCGACGAAACCGAGGCATTTATTCAAAACGTGGCCGAAGCGGTGGGCATTGGCGCGGTCAAGTATGCGGACCTGAGCCAAAATCGCACCAGCAACTACATCTTTAGCTTTGATAAGATGCTGGCCCTGCAGGGCAACACCGCTCCCTACATGCTCTATGCCTACGTGCGGGTGCAGGGCATTAGCCGCAAGGGCGATGTCGACCTCGACCACCTGCCCGCCGAGGCTCGCATCCACCTCGAAGACGACAGCGAGTTTGCCCTGGCTCGTCATCTGCTTCAGCTCGACGAGGTGCTGGGGGAAGTGGCCCAAGAGCTTTATCCCAATCGCCTCTGCCAGTACTTGTTTGAGCTCAGCCAAAAGTTCAACCAGTTCTACGATCGCTGCTCTGTCCTGCAGGCCGACGAACCCCAGCGTACCTCTCGCCTGCTGCTGTGCGACCTGACCGCAAAAACCCTGAAACTAGGGTTAATGCTGCTCGGCATTCGGGTGCTGGAGCGGATGTGATATAACATCCAAATTAACCGGATTGCAGGGAATGAGCGCAGATTGAGCCCCTAACCTTGAGCGGTTCGCCTGCTCCAATGTTGTCCTGCGGTTAGAGCAAATCCAACCTAGCCCTCGACAGCCGCCCCCACTTCAACAGGGGTAGCTATCGGCATGGCTGTGCCTAAGGCGGCCTTCATCAGGCCTAAAAACAATGGATGGGGAGCGCTAGGTCGCGACTGAAACTCAGGGTGAAACTGACTGGCAATAAAGAAAGGATGGTTGGGTAGCTCAATGATCTCCACCAGACGACCGTCGGGGGAGGTGCCGCTAACGGTGTAGCCTGACTCCACAAATAGATTGCGATAGGCATTGTTAAATTCGTAGCGGTGGCGATGGCGTTCGTAGATGACTTCTTTGTCGTAGAGGCGTCGGGCTAAGGTGTCAGGCACCAGGCGGCAGGGGTAAAGGCCTAGGCGCATAGTACCGCCGAGATCGACGACATCCTGTTGCTCAGGCAGCAGACTAATCACTGGATTTGGAGTGTCTGGGGTGAATTCAGAACTATCGGCATGGTCTAGATGAGCCACATTGCAGGCCCACTCCACCACCGAACACTGCATTCCCAGGCACAGCCCCAGAAACGGAATATTTCGCTCTCGGGCGTACTGAATTGCCTGCACCTTGCCGCCAATGCCACGGGAACCAAACCCCCCGGGCACCAAAATACCATTGACACCGCTCAAGTAAGCCTCAGGGCCATCGCTCTCGATCTCTTCGGAGTTGACCCAGCGCACATTCAGGGCCGCACGATGGGCGATCGCAGCGTGCCGCAGGGCTTCGACTACCGATAGGTAGGCATCGTTAAGGCTAACGTACTTGCCTACGATGGCAATATCCACCGGGCGGCTAGAGCTATAAAGCCCTTCTACCAGAGCTTCCCAATGGCCCAAATGGGGGTGACGCTGATCGAGGGAAAGCATTTTCATCGCCTGGTGGGCCAATCCTTCCTGCTCAAGTTTGAGGGGCACCTCGTAGATGCTGCTGGCATCTTGGCAAGTAACCACTGCCTCGGCTGGCACGTCACAAAATTCGGCAATTTTTTCCTTCATGGGTTGAGGTAGCGGGCACTCGCAGCGGCACACCAAGATATCGGGCTGGATACCAATGGAGCGCAACTCTTTGACGGAGTGCTGGGTAGGCTTGGTTTTCAGCTCTCCGGCCGAAGCAATCCAGGGCACCAAGGTAACGTGCATGTAGAGCACATCCTGGCGGCCGACATCTTTGCGAAACTGGCGAATGGCCTCTAAAAACGGCAGCGATTCGATGTCGCCCACGGTGCCCCCAATCTCGGTAATCACGACATCGGGATTGGTGTTGCGTGCCACTCGATGAATGCGCTCCTTAATCTCGTTGGTGATATGGGGAATCACCTGGACAGTTCCCCCTTGATAGTCACCCCGCCGCTCTCGGTTAATCACGGCTTGGTAAATTGAGCCGGTAGTTACACTGTTGAGTCGCGACATCGCGGTATCGGTAAAGCGCTCGTAGTGACCCAGGTCAAGATCGGTCTCAGCGCCGTCTTCGGTGACGAACACCTCGCCATGCTGAAACGGGCTCATGGTGCCTGGGTCGACGTTGATATAGGGGTCAAGCTTGAGAATAGAGACAGAATAGTCGCGCGATTTAAGCAACCGACCCAGACTAGCCGCAACAATCCCTTTACCAATACTCGACACCACCCCGCCGGTTACAAATACAAATTTTGTCATAGCAGCTCAACCTAGACCCAGGAGCGTTAACCCGTTAATTGTGCCACAGGCTTTCAGCACCCAGTTAGAGAGCCAATTTTGGTAGTGCCCCATAGGTAAGGATGGCTGAATCCTATATGCAGCAAGGGATATCAAGTTTTACATCCTTCTCGAAGGCGCTAAGTATATATGCTCGTTGAGGGCTGGAACACTGATTCTCCCGTGGATTGTGGGTTGAAATCCTGTGAATAACCAGGATACTTCGGCACTCAGAAGCTAGCTTCATTGATCGAAACCCTTTCAGAAAGAGGATCATAACCATCCTTACCTTTTTAGGAGTACCCCAATTTTAAAGGTTTAGAGCACTGTCGCCATCATCATCTGACTGCACCCGGCGCTGTACTGAGTCGCCATGGGATGGCAGCCCCTCGGTGTCGGTCAGGACTGCGATCGCCTCAGCCACCCCCTGCAAAGCCTCAGGCGAATACTGGATTAAGCTGGAGTACTTCATAAAGGTTTCGGTGGACAGCGGCGAGGCGTAGCGAGCGGCGCCAGAGGTCGGCAACGTGTGGTTGGGGCCAGCTAAATAATCGCCCACTGCCTCAGGGGTAGAGTGGCCCAAAAAGATAGCTCCGGCATGGCGGATATGCTCCAGTAAATCCCAGGGCTCGGCTACCTCCAGCTGGAGATGTTCAGGGGCAAAGCCGTTGGAGAGGTCGGCCGCTATCTCCAAGCTGTCAACTACCACGGCTAGACCGTAGTTTGCGATCGCCTTTTCTGTCAGGGTTTGGCGCGGGTGCCCAGCTAGCTGACGATCAACTTCTATGGCCACCCGCTCCGCTAGGGGATCATGGGTCGTAATCAAAATAGCCGCTGCCATCGGGTCATGCTCTGCCTGGGCCAGCAAGTCAGCCGCCACATGGGCCGGATCAGCCGTATGGTCAGCAATCACCAGCACCTCGGAAGGACCTGCCAACGAATCAATACCCACGGTGCCAAATACCAGCTTTTTGGCCAAGGTGACATAAATATTGCCAGGTCCAGTAATCACATCCACCGCCGGGATGGTTTCGGTACCGTAGGCCAGCGCACCGATCGCTTGAGCGCCACCAATTCGATAGATCTCGGTAATCCCAGCCTCCTGGGCGGCCACCAACACCGCAGGGTTCACCGCGCCAGTCTTACCTGGCGGTGTCACCATCACCACGCGGGGAACCCCCGCCACCCGTGCTGGAACTGCGTTCATAATCACGGTGCTCGGATACGATGCCCGACCACCAGGTACATAAAGACCGGCGCGATCGATGGGGGTGTAGCGCTTGCCCAATACGACGCCATTGTCCTCAAACCGAACCCAGCTCTGGGGCAGACGCTGGCGATGAAAGGCCTCCACGTTTTTGCAAGCTAGACGAATAGCATCTAGCAGACCTTTGCTCACCTGCTGGTAAGCGGCATCGAGCTCAGCGCCCGACAATCGCAGGGTTTCTGCGTTTAGGCTGACCCCATCAAAGTCCGACGTATACTGAAAGAGAGCCTGATCCCCCTGACGCCGTATGGCGTGGAGAATTTCCCGTACCGTAGCTTCTTTGTGAACGACCTGATCGTCGTGGGTGCGAGCACAGATGCGCTGCAGCTCTGTCTTAGCCTCAGTTAGCTGATGGGTGATGCGCAGCATTACAGCCTAGGAATCAAAATGAGCCAGCCTGATGCGGGTATTCAGGAACCACCTAGGGCAACAGGGCAACCCAGGAAGCCGCTAGCATCAGTGTTCTAACATCCTAGTCGATCTGAAGACGAATTTGGGGGCAAACCAAAGTAATCAATTGGCCCATTTGGTGCTAACATACTTTATCCAGTCAATTGATCTTGTTAAGCTAGGGCGAACTGTGGCAAACATTAAGTCTGCACTGAAACGAATTGAAGTTGCCGAACGCAATCGGCTCCAGAATCGGTCTTATAAATCGGCGGTTAAGACCCTCACCAAAACCTACCTCGCCGCTGTCGATGCTCATCAGGCTAGCCCTGGTTCCGATACCCTCAAACAGGTAGAGGCTACCATGGCTAACGCTTACAGCAAGATTGACAAGGCCGTCAAGTGTGGCGTGCTTCATCCCAATACTGGTGCTCGTAAGAAGTCCCGTCTGGCCCGGGCCATCAAAGCTCAGGAGACCGCCGGGTCTGCTTCCTAGAGATGCTGGGGTGATTGCCCGTTAGGCTCCTGACCTTTCTTGTCGCTGCATTTGTTATGCCTCTGGTTGATACCCACGTACATCTCAACTTTGATACATTCGCTGGGGATCTTGACACACTAGCCCAGGCCTGGCGACAGGCCGGGGTTTTGGCTTTGGTACATTCCTGCGTGGAGCCGGGTGAGTTTGAGGCCATGCAGGGCATCGCCGACCAGATCCCAGAGTTATATTTGTCGATAGGGCTTCACCCCCTCGACATGGACAAATGGGACGATGCTACGGCCGCTCAGATCGCCGAGTTAGCGACCTCCGATCGCCGGGTTGTAGCCATCGGTGAAACTGGGCTTGACTTTTACAAGGCCAGTGATGAAGTCGTTCAGCGCGATGCCTTTTGGCGTCAGTTGCTGATTGCTCACAATCTGGGTCTGCCGGTCATCATTCACTGTCGGGATGCGGCTAGGGCTACTGCTGAAATGATTCGTGAATTTCAGCGTACCGTTGGCCCCATCACTGGAGTGATGCACTGCTGGGCAGGCACTCCAGCTGAGACCGAATGGTTCTTAGAGTTAGGGTTTTACATCAGCTTTAGCGGCATTGTCACGTTCAAGAATGCTCACCAGGTCAAAGCTGCGGCCCAGGCTGTACCCGACAATCGGCTGTTAGTTGAAACTGACTGTCCGTTTCTATCTCCAGAGCCCTGTCGCAAGGAGCGGCGTAATCAGCCTGCTTTTGTCTATCATGTGGCGGCCTATTTAGCTCAGCTACGTCAGGTCGATTTCGAAACCCTAGCTCAAACCACTACCCGTAATGCTTTGACTCTATTTGATTTGACTGAGCTACGTTTGTCTTTCTCTGCTGATATTGACTGCCCGCCCCAGCTAACCCCGGCAAGTTAGCTAGGCTTATTTGTTAGGGCGATCGCATCTGCCCGCCCGCCTTTCCCCTGTTCCAGACGCGTCGTTGATATTGGCCATCTGCATTTGGCCCACCTGCACTAGGAGACCCATGACTGAAACCACTGTTTACCAAGCTCCTCCCAACTTTGTTCTACCTGACCTGGTAGAAATTCAGCGGTCTAGTTTTCGCTGGTTCCTAGAAGAAGGATTGATTGAAGAGCTGGAAAGCTTTTCTCCGATCACCGACTACACCGGCAAGCTTGAGCTGCACTTTCTCGGTAAGCAGTACAAGCTCAAAAGTCCCAAGTACGATGTCGATGAGGCCAAGCGGCGGGATGCGACCTATGCCGTGCAGATGTACGTGCCGACCCGACTGATCAATAAAGAGACCGGTGAGATCAAAGAGCAGGAAGTCTTCATTGGGGATCTGCCGCTGATGACCGATCGCGGCACATTCATCATCAACGGTGCCGAGCGCGTAATCGTCAACCAAATTGTGCGCAGCCCTGGGGTCTACTACAAGGCCGAAACCGATAAAAATGGTCGCCGCACCTACAATGCCAACCTAATTCCCAACCGTGGAGCTTGGCTCAAGTTTGAGACCGATAAAAACGATCTGGTGTGGGTGCGCATTGATAAAACTCGCAAGCTGTCGGCCCAAGTACTGCTGAAGGCCCTGGGGCTGACCGATAACGAAATTTTCGACTCTCTACGGCATCCCGACTACTTCCAAAAAACCATCGAAAAAGAGGGCCAGTTCAGCGAAGAAGAGGCTCTGCTAGAGCTTTATCGCAAGCTGCGGCCCGGTGAACCGCCGACGGTAGCTGGCGGTGAGCAACTGCTGCACTCTCGCTTCTCAGATCCTAAGCGTTACGACCTGGGTCGAGTTGGTCGTTACAAGCTCAATCGCAAGCTGCGGCTGAACGTACCCGACGCAACCCGGGTGTTGACCCCCACTGATATCCTTTC
This sequence comes from Nodosilinea sp. LEGE 07088, assembly GCF_015207395.1. GTDB lineage: Bacteria > Cyanobacteriota > Cyanobacteriia > Phormidesmidales > Phormidesmidaceae > Nodosilinea. Next base: position 22,048 of record NZ_JADEWX010000037.1, on the reverse strand, counting down.
GGCGATCGACTATCTCATCAATCTCGAGTTCGATATCGGCAGCATTGATGATATTGACCACTTGGGCAACCGCCGGGTGCGCTCTGTGGGTGAGCTACTGCAAAACCAGGTGCGAGTTGGGCTTAACCGTCTCGAGCGCATCATCCGAGAGCGCATGACTGTTTCTGACTCCGATTCCTTGACGCCGGCCTCCCTGGTCAACCCCAAACCCCTAGTGGCTGCCATCAAAGAATTCTTTGGTTCCAGCCAGCTTTCCCAGTTTATGGATCAAACCAATCCGCTGGCCGAGCTGACCCACAAGCGCCGCATCAGTGCCCTAGGCCCGGGTGGTCTGACTCGGGAACGAGCGGGCTTTGCCGTGCGGGATATTCACCCCTCCCACTATGGGCGTATTTGCCCGATTGAGACCCCAGAAGGCCCCAACGCGGGGCTAATCGGTTCCCTAGCCACCCATGCCCGGGTGAATGAGTTTGGCTTCATTGAGACTCCCTTTTTCAAAGCCGAGAATGGTCGGGTCTTTAAAGACGTCGAACCGATTTACATGACTGCCGATGAAGAAGATGACCTGCGGGTGGCCCCTGGTGACATTGCCACCGATGAAAATGGTTACATTATCGGTGACACCATTCCGGTGCGCTACCGCCAAGACTTTACTACCACCGACTCTACTGAGGTGGACTATGTAGCGGTGTCACCGGTACAAATTATCTCGGTGGCCACCTCGCTGATTCCGTTTCTCGAGCACGATGATGCCAACCGGGCGCTGATGGGTTCAAACATGCAGCGGCAGGCCGTGCCGCTGCTTAAGCCTGAGCGTCCTCTAGTCGGTACTGGGCTGGAGGCTCAGGCCGCACGGGACTCGGGCATGGTGATCATTAGCCACACCGACGGTGAAATTGTATATCTGGATGCGGATCTGATTAAGGTGCGCGATCCCGAAGGCAACGTCCATGGGTATGAGCTGCAAAAATATCAGCGCTCCAACCAAGACACCTGCCTCAACCAGCGGCCCATCGTGTTTCCTGGCGAAAGGGTGCAAGCAGGTCAGGTGTTGGCCGATGGCTCGGCCACCGAGGGGGGTGAACTGGCGTTAGGACAAAATATTCTTGTCGCCTACATGCCCTGGGAAGGCTACAACTACGAGGATGCCATTTTGCTCAGTGAGCGCATGGTGTTCGACGATGTTTACACCTCTATCCACGTTGAGAAGTTTGAAATTGAGGCCCGTCAGACCAAGCTTGGCCCCGAAGAGATTACCCGAGAAATCCCTAACGTCGGGGAAGACTCACTGCGCCAGCTGGATGAAACCGGCATTATTCGCATTGGAGCCTGGGTTGAGTCGGGGGACATTTTGGTGGGTAAGGTCACCCCCAAAGGTGAGTCTGATCAGCCCCCAGAAGAGAAGCTGTTACGGGCTATCTTTGGTGAAAAGGCACGGGACGTGAGGGATAACTCCCTGCGCGTGCCCAACGGTGAAAAAGGTCGCGTCGTCGATGTGCGCGTCTTTACCCGTGAGCAGGGGGATGAGCTGCCCCCGGGTGCCAATATGGTGGTGCGGGTCTATGTGGCCCAGAAACGTAAGATTCAGGTGGGCGACAAAATGGCTGGTCGCCACGGCAATAAGGGGATTATTTCCCGGATCTTGCCCACCGAGGATATGCCCTACCTGCCCGATGGGACTCCCCTGGATATCGTGCTCAACCCCCTGGGTGTGCCCTCTCGGATGAATGTAGGCCAGGTATTTGAGTGTCTATTGGGTTGGGCTGCTGACAACCTGGATGCCCGGTTTAAGGTGATTCCCTTTGACGAGATGTATGGCGAAGAGGCCTCCCGCAACTCCACCCACGGCAAGCTGATGGAGGCTCGGGAGACCACCGGTAATGACTGGGTCTTTAACCCCGACAACCCTGGGAAAATTCAGGTTTTCGACGGTCGTACCGGGGAGCCCTTTGATCATCCTGTCACTGTGGGGCGGGCCTATATGCTGAAGCTGGTGCATTTGGTTGACGACAAGATTCACGCTCGCTCTACGGGGCCTTACTCGTTGGTGACCCAGCAACCCCTGGGCGGCAAGGCCCAGCAGGGCGGTCAGCGTTTCGGTGAAATGGAGGTGTGGGCACTGGAAGCCTTTGGCGCCGCCTATACTCTGCAAGAATTGCTGACAGTGAAGTCGGACGATATGCAGGGTCGCAACGAAGCGCTGAATGCCATTGTCAAGGGCAAGTCGATCCCTCGTCCGGGTACTCCTGAATCCTTCAAAGTGCTGATGCGGGAATTGCAGTCTCTCTGTTTAGACATTGCGGTGCATAAGGTTGAGACTCGGGAAGATGGCACCAGCCGGGATACCGAGGTGGATCTGATGGCTGATGTTAATAGTCGACGCACGCCTTCTCGCCCTACCTATGAGTCGATTGCCCGGGAAGAAGATCTCGAGGAAGTTGAGGAATAGTCCACAGTATTCCTATCTTCTCTACTTTTGAATTGTGGTTGGGAGTGGTTGTGGTTTTGCGATCGCTCCTATGCCTGCCCCAGGGGTTGGTTAACCCCGCCCCCTTTAGATTGCGCTTACAAGGAAAACACTCAGCATGGCCAAGCTAGAACAGCGGTTTGACTACGTCAAAATTGGAATAGCTTCTCCCGAACGGATTCGCCAGTGGGGTGAACGCACCCTACCCAATGGGCAAATCGTGGGCGAAGTGACCAAGCCCGAAACCATTAACTACCGCACCCTCAAGCCTGAAATGGACGGGCTGTTCTGTGAGCGGATCTTTGGCCCTGCTAAGGATTGGGAATGTCACTGCGGCAAATATAAGCGTGTTCGTCACCGCGGCATTGTTTGCGAGCGCTGCGGTGTGGAGGTGACTGAGTCTCGGGTACGCCGTCATCGCATGGGCTATATCAAACTGGCTGCGCCAGTAGCTCACGTTTGGTATCTCAAGGGCATTCCGAGCTACATTGCTATTTTGCTCGACATGCCCTTGCGAGACGTAGAGCAGATTGTCTACTTCAATGCCTATGTAGTGCTCGACCCTGGTAATGCCGAAAATCTGAGCTATAAGCAGCTGCTCACCGAAGATCAGTGGATTGAAATTGAAGATCAGCTCTATGACGAAGAGACTGAATTGGTCGGGGTTGAAGTGGGTATTGGCGCAGAAGCCCTTCAGCGCCTACTAGAGGACTTGGAATTGGAGGCGGTAGCTGAAAAGCTGCGGGAAGACATTGCCAATTCTAAGGGTCAGAAGCGGGCCAAGTTGATCAAGCGTCTGCGGGTGATTGACAACTTTATTGCTACCGGTTCTAAAACCGAGTGGATGGTGCTGGATGTTATTCCGGTAATTCCACCCGATCTACGGCCTATGGTGCAGTTAGACGGCGGACGGTTCGCCACCTCTGACCTTAACGATCTCTATCGTCGGGTGATTAACCGCAACAATCGTCTGGCTCGCTTGCAGGAGATTCTCGCCCCTGAAATCATTGTTCGTAACGAAAAACGGATGCTTCAGGAGGCCGTAGATGCGCTGATCGACAACGGTCGTCGGGGACGCACGGTGGTCGGGGCCAACAACAGGCCGCTGAAGTCGCTCTCTGACATTATCGAAGGTAAGCAGGGCCGCTTTCGGCAAAACCTGCTCGGTAAGCGGGTTGACTACTCTGGGCGTTCGGTCATTGTGGTGGGGCCGAAGTTGAAGATCCATCAGTGTGGGCTGCCCCGGGAAATGGCCATTGAGCTGTTTCAGCCGTTTGTCATCCATCGCCTGATTCGCCAGGGTCTCGTTAACAACATCAAAGCGGCGAAAAAACTGATTCAGCACAATGATCCCAGCGTATGGGATGTATTAGAAGAGGTGATTGAGAGCCACCCGGTGATGCTCAACCGGGCACCTACCCTGCACCGTTTAGGTATTCAGGCCTTTGAGCCAATTTTGGTCGAAGGCCGCGCGATTCAGCTGCACCCCTTGGTGTGTCCGGCCTTTAATGCTGACTTTGACGGTGACCAGATGGCGGTTCACGTGCCGCTGTCGCTAGAAGCTCAGTCAGAGGCGCGGCTGCTCATGCTGGCCTCGAACAATGTGTTGTCACCGGCTACGGGGCAGCCGATCATTACGCCATCCCAGGATATGGTGCTGGGGTGCTACTACCTGACGGCAGAGAATCCTGGTGCTACCAAGGGAGCTGGTCACTACTTTGCCAGCATGGAGGATGCCATCATGGCTTTTGAGCAGGGGTTAGTGGAGCTCCACGCCAAGGTGTGGTTGCGGTTTGATGGCGAAGTTGAGTCCGATCAGCCCAATACAGCGGCTCCCGAGCGGATGGAATCTGAAGACGGCACCATCACTGAAATTTATCCCGATCGCCGCCGTCGCCTAGACAGCGAGGGCAACCTGATTTCTCAATATATCCAGACGACGCCAGGCCGCATTATCTACAACAAAGCGGTGCTCGACGCGATCGCAGGCTAAGGGGCCATCTCAAACCACAACTACTACCGCACGACCATCACCATTACATAAGGGCGAAACCTATGGCTGAGCAAGGGGCACCTCAAAACGCACTGACCTTTCGAAATCGGATCATCGACAAGAAGCAGCTCAAGAAGTTGATTTCTTGGTCGTTTACCCACTACGGCACGGCGCGCACATCCCAGATGGCTGACCGCATCAAGGATTTGGGCTTCAAATATGCCACTCGGGCAGGGGTTTCCATTAGCGTGGAAGATCTCCAGGTACCCCAGGAAAAGAAGGGCATGCTAGCCGCTGCCGAGGAGGATATTCGCGTTACCGAGGAGCGCTACACCCGAGGTGAAATTACCGAGGTTGAGCGTCTGACTAAAGTAATCGACACCTGGAATGACACTAGCGAAGAGCTGAAAGATCAGGTGGTGAAGAACTTTAAGGAAAATAACCCGCTCAACTCGGTGTACATGATGGCCTTCTCCGGAGCGCGGGGAAATATCTCTCAGGTTCGCCAGCTGGTGGGCATGCGGGGTCTGATGGCCAATCCCCAAGGGGAGATCATTGACCTACCGATTAAGACCAACTTCCGTGAGGGGCTGACCGTTACCGAGTATGTGATCTCCTCCTATGGTGCTCGTAAGGGTCTGGTTGACACCGCCCTGCGTACGGCTGACTCGGGCTATCTCACCCGCCGCTTGGTGGACGTATCCCAGGATGTGATTATCCGTGAGCACGACTGCGGCACCGAGCGAGGCATTCCCCTGCGCAGCATGACCGATGGTGAGCGGGTGCTGATTCCGCTAGAAAACCGGCTGCTGGGTCGGGTCGTTGCCAAAGATGTGGTTCACCCTAAAACGGGTGAAGTGCTGCTGGCAAAAGATCATGCCGTATCGCCAGAAACTGCAGAAATGCTGGCAGAGGCAGGGGTCGCAGGGGTGGTGGTGCGATCGCCCCTCACCTGCGAGGCTACCCGTTCCGTGTGCCGCCTCTGCTACGGCTGGAGTTTGGCCCACTCAGAAATGGTTGACCTGGGCGAGGCGGTGGGCATTATCGCAGCTCAGTCTATTGGTGAACCGGGCACCCAGATGACCATGCGTACCTTCCACACGGGGGGTACGTTTACTGGTGAGGTCGCCCCCCGCATTCGGGCGGTTAAGGATGGCACCGTGAAGCTGCCCAAAAACCTCAAGACCCGCGTTTTCCGCACCCGCTACGGCGAAGAGGCGCTGATGCTGGAGTCAAATGCCGACGTTGTCATTGAGGGCACCGGCAAAAACAAGACCGAGTCACTGCCCCAGGGCACGATTCTGTTTGTTAACGACGGCGATGTGGTCAAAAAAGAAGCGCTTTTGGCTGAGCTACCCTCCGCTGGGCGTACCCGTAAAGTCACCGAGAAGGCGACTAAAGACGTGACCTCTGACCTGGCCGGAGAGGTGAAATTTGCCGGTCTAGTGCAGGAAGAAAAAACTGACCGCCAGGGCAACACGACTCGTTTGGCTCAACGGGGTGGGTTGCTTTGGGTCCTGGCTGGGGATGTGTATAACCTACCTCCTAGCGCTGAGCCGGTAGTTCGCAACGGCGACTACGTCAATGCCGACGACACCCTGGCCGAAACCAAACTCACCACCGAACGAGGTGGCTTGGTGCGGTTGCCCGAAGCCGACGACGAAAAGGGCACGCGAGAGGTGGAAATTATCACGGCCTCAGTGATGCTAGATCAGGCTCAGGTGCGCAAAGAGCATGGCCAGGGGCGCGAGCACTACTTCATTGAAACCTCCCACGGTCAGCGTTTCTCCCTCATTGCTACACCGGGGGCCAAGGTCACCAGTGGCCAGGTAATTGCTGAGCTAGAAGACGATCGTTACCGCACTCAAACCGGTGGTATCGTCAAATTCTCCGGAGTGGATGTGGCTAAAAAAGGCAAGGGCAAACAGGGCTACGAAGTTGTCCAGGGCGGCACCCTACTTTGGATTCCAGAAGAGGCCCACGAAGTCAACAAAGATATCTCTCTGCTCATGGTGGAAGATGGCCAGTACCTAGAGGCCGGCACCGAAGTTGTAAAAGACATCTTCTGCCAAAACAGCGGCGTGGTTGAAGTCACCCAAAAGAATGACATTCTGCGGGAGATCCTGGTCAAGCCTGGTGACATTCACATGGTAGACGCCCCCGAAGACGTCATGGACCGCGATGGTACCCTGGTCAACGCCGGAGAAGAGGTGATGCCAGGGCTAGTTGCCAGTGATCTGCGTTACGTAGAGTACGTCGAAACTCCCGACGGGCCAGCGCTGCTACTGCGCCCTGTGGAAGAGTATGTGGTGCCCGACGAACCTGCGGTACCCAGTCAGGACTCTGCTGCCGATGCGGCTGGCTCGATCAAACTTCGTGCCATTCAGCGTATTCCTTTCAAAGACGGAGAGCGCGTTAAGTCAGTGGATGGCGTTGAGCTGTTGCGCACTCAACTGGTGCTTGATATTGAAGAGGAATCGCCCCACGTGGTAGCCGATATTGAGCTCGTGCCCGATGACCAAGACGATGATCTGATGCGGTTGCAGATGGTTGTGCTTGAGACCCAGGTGATTCGTCGCGATGTGGTCGCCGATCAGACCCAGGGGAGTACGGTTACTCGTTTGTTGGTAGAAGAAGGGCAGCAGATTGAGCCTGGGGCTGTGGTTGCCCGTACCGAGATTCGTTGTAAAGAATCGGGAGAAGTGCGCGGTATTCGCGAAGGTCAAGAGGCTATTCGTCGATTGCTAGTGGTGCGTGAGACCGACCGAGTCAAGGTGGACTTGCAGGGTAAAACCCCCACGGCAAAAGTGGGTGACTTGGTGGTAGCCAATACCGAGCTTGCTCCCGGTATTAGTTATGAGGACTCAGGCACCGTAACGGCCATTGACGGTGACCAGATTTTGCTGAGGCTGGCACGTCCCTACCGGGTGTCTACCGGGGCGGTACTTCATATTGAAGACGGGGATCTGGTACAGCGGGGTGACAATCTGGTGCTGCTGGTATTTGAGCGAGCTAAGACTGGCGACATTATCCAGGGTCTTCCCCGCATTGAAGAACTGCTAGAAGCGCGCAAGCCCAAGGAGGCCTGTGTCCTGGCTGAGCGTCCGGGCAACGCTCAGGTGGTGTATAGCGATGATGAAACCGTAGAGGTCAAAATCATTGAAGACGATGGCGTAGTTACCGAGTATCCGGTTAGCCCTGGCCAGAATGTGATTGTATCCGACAGTCAGCGCGTCAGCACGGCTGAGCACCTCACCGACGGCCCGGCCAATCCCCACCAGATTCTAGAGGTGTTCTTTAAGTACAACCTCAGCCTCGGCCAGGGAATTCACGATGCGGCTCTGGGGGCGCTGCAGCAGGTGCAGTCGTTCTTGGTGAATGAGGTGCAGTCGGTGTACCAGTCCCAGGGCATCGATATTTCTGACAAACACACCGAGGTGATTGTGCGGCAGATGTCGTCGAAGTGCCGCATTGACGACGGTGGTGATACCACTATGCTGCCCGGTGAGCTGGTGGAAATCTACCAGGTGGAGCAGGTGAATGAGGCGATGGCCATTACCGGTGGTGCCCCAGCCGAATACACGCCTGTGCTGCTGGGAATTACCAAGGCGTCGCTGAATACTGACAGCTTTATCTCTGCGGCTAGCTTCCAAGAGACGACCCGGGTGCTGACGGAGGCGGCGATTGAAGGTAAGTCGGACTGGCTGCGTGGTCTGAAGGAAAATGTCATCATTGGCCGTTTGATTCCGGCGGGTACGGGCTATAACGCCTATGATGAGACGCCTGCTCCAGAGCTGGATCCGGCCTATGAGTCGGCTATTTTAGACGATGATATGGTGCTTCAAGATGTGGTGTTGGACGATTTCACGGCCCGTAGCTACGACCTAGATGGCAACCTCAACATGCTCAGTGATGATGAAATGATTGGGGGAATGTCGGTGGATGACGGCAGCTCGCGGGGCAATGGTGAGGCTCCTCCGAGTGGGAATGGCGCCAGCCTCGATGATGATGACCTGCTGATTGACGACCAGACTGAGGCCCTCTAGGCCGAGAGTTCAAAGCCTTGGCTGACTTGCTCAGCCAGGGCTTTTGCTACCTTAGGTAAGGCGTTCTGGGCTAAGCGGCTTACACTAGAACTAAGAGGGAGGTAGTGTAGGTGGTTGCGGACTGGCCTAGGTCAGTCTGAGGAAAGTCCGGGCTCCCGAAAGACCAGACTTGCTGGGTAACGCCCAGTGCGGGCGACCGTGAGGAGAGTGCCACAGAAACATACCGCCGATGGCCCTCAGGAATTTTCTAAGGGCACAGGTAAGGGTGCAAGGGTGCGGTAAGAGCGCACCAGCAGCATCGAGAGGTGCTGGCTCGGTAAACCCCGGTTGGGTGCAAGGTCAAGGGGCAAGGTTGGTCTTTTTCCGGCCCTGTTGTAAGTACCGCAAGAGGCGTTTGGTAACAAGCGTCCCAGATAGATAACCGCCCCTCCGGCAACGGAGGAACAGAACCCGGCTTATGTCTACCTCCTTCCCCCCTGTAATACTCGGGCCGGATCGGCAGCACCAGCTGAAAGATTGGGTGCAGCAGATCGGGTTAAGCCCTCCGATTGCCTTCAGTTGGGTGCGTCTGGATCAGGCTTTGACCCACAAATCTGCCGATGTTGACTATAACTACGAGCAGCTAGAACTGCTCGGAGATGCCGTGTTGCGGCTGGCGGCGACAGAATGTTTGCAGGAGGCTTTTGCCGATCTGTCGGTAGGAGAGCTGTCAGCGGTACGGTCGGTGCTGATTAGCGATCGCACCTTGGGTCAGTTGGGCCAAGACATGGGTCTCGCCCCTCTGCTGAGAGTTGGCCCAGGTATGACTGTTGGCCCCACGCATCTCGCTGATGCTCTAGAGGCAGTTGTGGCCGTGTTCTATCTAGAAACCCATACCCTTGAGCTAGTGCGAACCTGGCTAGATGCTAAATTACACCCCTTAGCCGTTACCGTTCGCCGCGATCCAGCCCGCCAAAACTATAAGGTAGCGTTGCAAGAACTCACCCAAGCCCGCAGTAAAACCTTGCCCGAATATCGCACCGTCGAACAGCGCCCCGTAGATGGCGACCCTGAGCGCTTTGCGGCTACAGTCTGGTTTCAATCTGCCTGCTGGGGCCGTGGCTACGGCCCCACTAAAAAACAGGCTGAGCAAGCCGCTGCCGCCGTTGCCTACGATCGCCTCAGCCCAGCACCCATCTATGACCACCCATCTTCCACCCCTTAACTTGGCTATTTTTGGCTTGGGTCGCTGGGGAACCCATCTACTGCGTAATTTTTTGAGGTTGCCTGGGGCCAATGTGGTGGCGCTAGTAGACCCTCACCCTCAGCGGCTGTGGGAGAGCCGCGATCGCTTTCAGCTGCATGATACGGTCACCTGCTATGGGACTTGGCAACCGGCGATCGCGCATCCTGGCCTCGATGCTGTCGTGATTGCCACCCCCGCTGAAACCCATTACCCGATTATTGACGCAGCGCTGGGGGCGGGGCTGCATGTGTTGAGCGAAAAGCCCCTTACCCTGGAGAGCTCTACTAGCGCTGCTCTGTGTCAGTTGGCCCAGACCCAAGGGCGGCAACTCATGGTCGATCACACCTACCTGTTTCATGCCGCAGTGCAGCAGGGGCAGCCGCTATGCTCTCAAATCGGTACTCTGCGCTACGGCTATGCCGCGCGCACCAATCTCGGCCCCGTCCGGCCCGATGCCGACGTCTTCTGGGATCTGGCCATCCATGACGTATCAATTTTGAATTATTGGGTAGGGCACATGCCTACGGCTGTGGAGGCCTGGGGGCCGGTCTGGCTGCAATCCCAGCCCCAGGATAGATTTCCTTTCGGGTTGCGAGATGCGGGCTGGCTGCGGTTGATCTACGCTACTGAACCTGGCCACCCCGCCCTTGAAGTAGTAGTACAGGTGAGTTGGGCCAACCCCGACCGACAGCGGCGACTGGCGCTAGTGGGCGATCGCGGTACCCTGGTCTTTGACGAAGGTTCCCCGGCCAACCCCCTGACCCTTTACCGGGGTGAGTTTCAGACCCAGGCATTGCCCTTTCTACCGACTGCGATCGAGGCCGAAAACATTGCGATCGCTCCCACAGAACCCCTTCAGGCCATGTGCCAGCACTTTTTAGACGGGGTTGCCGCCAATCGCCCTTCCCCTATTTCGTCGGGAGCGATGGCCACCGACTTGATCAAACTCATGGAAGCCATTGCGACCGCTGCTGATACCGGCCAGCGGGTAGAGATCTAAGTTTGAGCACCAGGCCCATGGCCTTCGAACCGGTTATTCCGTTGGATTAAGACTGTGGTGCTGAAAGGGCAGCCTGGATCATCTACCCCTGTAGACCGATGTCTACTAGCCCGAATTCTCAGTAGTTTGATCATGTTGCATCGTAAATTTGCAACTTCATAAACTCAAAATAAGTTTGCTTTGACAATTTGCTATGGCGGGCTATACCTAGAGAAACACTTCGCCTTTTTGTCAGGGCCAGGGGTTTGAGTTTCTGATCGTCAACCTTTGACCACCCTCACACACACAATTCTATGAATACTTTTCACTGGCTTGCGGCAGCAACAGTCCTAGGAATTTGTAGTGCGCCCGTACAGGCAACGGCTGCGCCCCAGGATTTGCAAACTACTCCACTGACCATGGCCGATGCCCTAGCGGCTGACCAGCATAGCCAAAGTAGCCTGTCTCGCCTGGCTAACCAAATGGGCCAGCAGGTCGGTCGCCAAGCAAACAGTGGAACCCCTGATGTCATTGAGTCGTTAAATATACCGCTATTAGATGACTTACTAGATGAGTCAGGAAACCTCAATCTGCCTCTGGGGCTAACTGTCTATGATGCTATGGGCACAACCTCTATAGGCTTTGGCTCTGAGTTTTAAGCGGTTTTCCAGACCTTTGCCCTGCCCCTAGCGCCTCGGTTGGTTGTACCCTGGCCCGGTATACTACCAAGGAAGGAAAGTAGGATAGAGGGCTTTGGGCGTCGATCTTCGCAGCTATGTCTACATTGATAGTCTTCAACCCCAGCACGCCGCCTACATGGGCACTGTGTCGCTGGGGTTTTTGCCATTGCCTGGTGATGCCTCCCTGTGGATAGAAATCTCTCCTGGCATTGAGATCAACCGCATCCTCGACATTGGCCTGAAGGCGGCGGTAGTGCGCCCCGGCACCCTGATTGTAGAACGCCTCTACGGTCTGCTTGAAATCCATGCCAGTAATCAGGGAGAAGTGCACGCCGCCGGTGGCGCCATGCTCGATGCCCTAGGTCTCTCCTACCGAGAACGCCTCAAGCCCCGCGTGATCTCAAGCCAGGTAATTCGCAACCTCGACCCTCACCATGTGCAGCTGATCAACCGCAGCCGCCGGGGCAATATGATTGTGGCCGGTCAGACCCTCTACGTATTTGAGGTCGAGCCCGCAGCCTATGCCTCGCTGGCCGCCAATGAGGCCGAAAAAGCGGCCTTTATCAACATTTTGCAGATTAGCTCGGTGGGCAGCTTTGGGCGACTGTACCTGGGGGGCGAAGAGCGTGACATTCTGGCGGCCCAACAGGCTGTAATCGCGGCGATGGAATCTGTCCCCGGTCGTTCGCAGGCTGGTAGTCAGCGCCATGAGTGACTTAGTTATGTCGGGAGATAGATAGCCCACCCAAGTCAGGATGTTACAGTTCATTGAATTTCGTTAAGCTGTGTAAAACAACTTGACTAAATTGTCTGTAATCCTCGTCAGGACTTAGCTTCCCATGACTCCGAACACTCTTCGCATTGCCCTGGGCATATTGCTGTTTGCCGCTGCCCCCGCCGCTATCGCCGTGTTGCCTCAGCAGGCTATTTCAGATACCTATAGTGCTCAGGCTGAGCAACTCGCCCCAGGGGAGTCGCCCGTTGCGGCTGAACAGTCCATCGCAGAGATTGCCGCCAGTGACGAAAATTTTGAGATCTTAACGGCTGCCATTGAAGCGGCTGGCCTGACTGAAGCGTTTAGCGACGACGACCTAGCGGTGACGGTATTTGCGCCTACGGACGATGCCTTTGCGGCGTTGCCTGAAGGTACCCTAGATGAGCTGCTGCTAGCCGAAAATCGTGGCCAACTCGTTCAACTCTTGGGCTACCACGTGGTAGATGGTGAGGTGCTATCTACGGATCTGGCGGCTGGGGAAGTGGACACTATGGCAGGTGCATCCGTAATGGTGTCGGTTGATGGAGACATGGTCACTGTCAATGACGCTAATGTCGTGGTTGCCGATATTAAAGCTAGTAATGGCGTCATTCACGTCATTGATGCGGTGCTGCTACCGATTTAGTCGCTGCCGTAGCTGATTCCTGATCCAGGACATGCCGGGGCGCTCGCGCCCCGACAGTCGTTTGTTGAAGTATCATCAGCAGTAAGAGCTGGTCTTCTAGCCGCAAGCTACCGGGGCTAGGCTCAAAACGCACCAGAACTACGTCAGTGAGAGTGCGCATTACTTCAGGGGCATATTAACTAAGAGCTAATCGTAGTGATGATCAGAGCATGAAGGATTCAACCCCAGGCGATCAGAAGCAGCTTTTGCTAATTGATGACGACCCTAATTTGATCTTGCTGGTCAAGGACTACCTTGAGTTTCGCGGTTACGAAGTAAAAACGGCAGGCAATGGGCGAGAAGCCCTCGACATGCTGGAAGAGACTTCCCCAGACATGATTATCTGCGACGTGATGATGCCTGAGATGGATGGTCATGCTTTTGTCCGTCACGTGCGCGAAAGCCCCTCTACTGAGTGGATTCCAATTTTGTTTCTGTCCGCTAAGGGGCAAAGTCAGGATCGCGTCAAAGGGCTCAATACCGGGGCCGACGTGTACATGGTCAAGCCCTTTGAGCCTGAAGAACTGGTGGCTCAGGTAGAGTCTTCGCTCAAACAGGCGTCTCGCCTGATTAAGCAGCAAATTAAAGGTGCGGGCAGCCCGGCGATTCAGGTGCCCTTTGACGTTGAGCTGACCCCTACTGAGCTGCGAGTCGTGCAGTTTGTCGCCCGGGGGATGGCCAACCGCGAGATCGCCAATGAGCTGCAAGTGAGCCAGCGCACCATCGAGAGCCACGTCAGCAATATGCTGGGTAAGACTGGCCTGAATAATCGTACTGAGTTAGCCCGCTGGGCCATCGAAAACAACAAGGCTTAACCCTGCCTGGGCCCCTCTGGTTGTGGATGGGTGGATGAATTGGCGGGTAGGGATGAAGCGATGTCTGTCAAAATCAGACTAGCGACCTACTAGCATTTTTTTGTATGACGACTGCCCCCCTGAGCTGGTCGGCCCTGGAAGAGATGGCCGACTTTTCCACTGATGCCGTCAACGGCCCCACCAATGCCCAGGCCCGACTGCGCCTGTTTGGCCAGCCTGAGTCGGCGGTGCGAGTGACCCTTTACCGCGATAACCACGCCTGGTGCCCCTACTGCCAGAAGGTGTGGCTATGGCTAGAAGAAAAACAGGTGCCTTACCGCATCCAAAAGGTCACTATGTTTTGCTACGGCGAGAAGGAAACCTGGTATAAGTGCAAGGTGCCTTCCGGTATGCTGCCCGCTTTGGAGCTAGACGGGCGCATGATTACTGAGAGTGACGATATTCTGCTGGCCCTGGAAGCCGCCTTTGGGCCGCTGGTCTGGGGCATGAACGACCCCACCGTGGTACCGCTGCGGCAGCTGGAGCGCTTACTCTTTCGGGCCTGGTGTCTGTGGCTATGCCAGCCAGTGCGATCGCAGGCGGCTGACCAGCGGGCCGGGGATCAGTTTGTTGGCGTTGTGCAACGGGTCGAACAGGCCTTAGCCAGCACCCCAGGGCCTTTCTTTTTGTCGGCGTTTAGCACCGCTGACGTAGTGTTTGTACCCTACGTGGAGCGCATGAATGCCAGCCTCTACTACTACAAGGGCTATTCTCTGCGAGAGGAAAACCCTGGGCTGAGCGCCTGGTTTGACGGCTTGGAAAGTCGCTCGACCTATCGCGGCACCCAAAGTGATTTTCATACCCATGTCCATGATCTGCCGCCCCAGATGGGGGGCTGCTACGAAAACGAGTTGCCTCAGACCAAACGCAACCAAACCCAGGTTGACTACGGCCCCTGGTTGGGTCTGCCCGATGTGGCCTACCCAGAACCGGAAACCTCACGGGTTGAAGCGCTGGCTCGGATGCTGAAACATCGGGACAGCATTATGAGGGTCAATCCAGCGGCCCCAGAGGTAATCGACCCGGCGTTGCGGTGCGCCCTCACCTATTTGATCACCGGCGCACCCTGTGTGCCTCCGACTGGCGCTGATCGAGGGTTGCGGTATCTGCGCGATCGCATCAATGTGCCCCGCGATATGTCGATCTATGCTGCCAAACGCCTGCGCGATGCGCTAGAAACCACGGCTGCCCTGGCGGGAGATGCCCAGCCTGACCCGCTGCCCACGCGCCATCGCCGGGATCAAGACCCGGCGAACTTTGCTGCGTAGGGGCAAAGAACCCTGGTTTCTGCTGGGCGATCGCAAGGTGTCTGTAGCTGCAAGGACGAGAAACCGGGGTTCTGTTCTCGCTTAGATGCCGTGGCTCTTGCCAACCACCCAATGACGCCGGAAAAATCGAGCCAGGCTGGTTTCACTTAGGGTGAGGCAAATGGGGCGACCGTGGGGGCAGGTGCGGGGGTTGCGGGTCTGTTGCCAATCGTCGAGTAGGGTCTGCATTGCCTTTAAATTGAGCGGGATGCCGTTGCGCAGGGCCGTCCGACAGGCAATCGCAACCTGGGCCGTATGGAGATCGCCGCCAAGACTCAGTTCCAGCAAGGCGTTGGGCAAATCGTCGCGATCGCGCAGCGGTTCTGGAGCCTGACGAATGGCCCACCGATTGGGGCCAAAGGCTTCTGGCTCCAGCTCCAGGCGCTGAAATTGCTCCAGCTGTCTTGCGCTCAGGCCCTCCAGCACGACGGGGGTAGCCAGGGGCACGAGCTGCCACCGGGCCTGCAAACGCTCGTAGAGCACGCGCTCGTGGGCAATGTGTTGCTCAATCAGGCAGAGGCCGTCGGGCTGCTCGGCCAGAATATAGCGGTTGTGAACCTGGGCGAGCGCCCGCAGGTTGCCGGGGCGAGCCCGGTGGGGCAACTGATCGGATAGCTCTGTGGGCAGGGCATAGGCGCCGCTGGATTCGGCGGTTTTAATCAACTGGGTCAGCCGCTGCTGCCCCTGGTCGGCGAGGGGAGTTGCCTGCTGACCCAGCAGCAGGTCTACCTGGTTTTGACACAGGGCGACCCATTGGTCGAGCTGGTGCAGGTACAACGTGCCCTTATCGGGGCGACGATTCCAGTCGATGTGGTGCGGCGCCACCGTCAGATGAATAAAGGCCAGCGGATAGCGGTGACGAGGTAATGTCTGACGAAAGGCCTGCACAATGCCCTGCTCTAGCTCGGGTACCGTCACCAGCCGCCCATTCACCGCCACTTTGACCCAGTCAGCCCGTGGCCGATGACAGCGATCGGGTAGCCCAATGAGGCCGTAAATACCTGGATGGTATGGGTTGTCTTGATCGTTCAACCAGGGAGCCACCTGCTGCCCTTCGTGCAAATCGGCATCCTGGACAGCCCGCACCATCTGGGGCACGAGCCCGCGGGCGGTAGGGCTGGGGGTGAGGGCCAGCCAGGGGCGATCGCTGAGTTGCACGGCCCAGGTCACGGTGGGGTGGGCGAGGGCGCAGTGGTAGATCACCCACTGCACCTGGTGCAACTGTTGAGAGAGCGCTGGCAAGCGCTGCTGCCGGGCAGGCCAGCGGCCAAAGAGCTCGTTTACAATGACCACCGTGCCCGGTGCCAGGGCGACAGGTGTAGTCACCAGCGGGTCACCCTGAGGAGAATAGGTGACCCGCCAGCCTGAGGCCTGCCCCGAGAGGCGACTGCAAATCTCTAGGTGACCGACCTGAGCCAAACTGTGTAATGCTTCACCGCGAAACCCCAGGCTCGCCACCTGCCACAGATCGGCTTGGGTACGTATTTTGCTGGTGCTGTGGGGTACTGCCGCCCGGTGCAGATCCTCAAGGGTCATACCGATCCCGTTGTCGGCTACCTGCACCCGCCCCTGGTGGGGCCAAAGATTAAGGGTGATGTGAGTAGCGCGGGCATCCAGGGCGTTTTCGATCAGCTCGCGCACCGCCGCCGCCAGCGAGTCGATCACCTCCCCAGCGGCAATGCTGTGCACTACCGCGCCCGGCAGTGGCTGAATGGGGTGGTTATGGGCTTCGAACGGGCTGGATGCAGGAATTGGAATTTGTCTCCAGGGCAACTAGCTTCATGCTACTGCGAGGGGAGCCCCCTCACCATACCTGTGCTCTAGCTCGGTGGATAGAGCTCATGGGGACTTCCATCCCAAAACTTTCTCAACGCAATAGATTGATCTAAATCAATCAAAATAAGCAAAATCATTGACAACTTTGTCTACCTTTTCTAACAAAAGTTTGCGCAACCTATTAAGGTTTGTTACATTGCAGGAGAACGCCTCTAGTGGATCCTCCTCACCATGAATCTTTTCTTTGGTCTGTTTCCCAAGCCATCGCCGCTGCGCCCCGAGTCTCGGGTATATGACCTGAAAGAGCGTTTAGATTGGGGTGAGCCAGCGTTGACAATTATCGATGTGCGCGATCGCGTCGAGTTTAACCAAAGCCACATTACGGGGGCCATCTCTATGCCCCTAGAGTCGTTGTTGACTACGGCGGTCAACTGCTTTGAGGTCAATCGCGATCTCTATGTCTACAGCAACACCGATGACGAATCTATGGCGGTGGCCGAGCAGCTACGCCAGGCAGGCTTTGTGCGAGTGGCCATCGTGCGCGGCGGGGTGGCCGCCTGGAAAGCGGCGGGGTTTCCGGTAGAGATGGTGACAACGGCAGTGGCCTAATGTCGTCTACACTGGCACCGTTGGGTCAAATCGCAGTATGGTTCAGGCTAAGACAGTGGGCTGGTGGGGTAGCCGCTCGGCGCTAGGTGTTTTGCATCGAGTAGCGACCTACAGCTTTGCCCACACATTGGTGCCCACCTACGAATGCTTTAACCGCTGTACCTACTGCAATTTTCGGGCCGATGTGGGCCAATCGCCCTGGCTGAGCTTGGAAGCAGTCGAGCGTCAATGTGAACGGCTGCGGCAAAAGGGGGTGTGTGAACTGCTGGTGCTCAGCGGCGAAGTGGCCCCCCACAGCCCCCGACGTGCTGATTGGGTCAATCATATTTACCAGATCTGCGAGCTGGCCCTCAATGCCGGACTGCTCCCCCACACCAACGCTGGGCCGCTCAGTCGCGACGAAATGGCCCAGCTTCAGCGGGTGAATGTGTCGATGGGCTTGATGGTCGAACAGGTGACGCCAACGCTGCTTGATACGGTGCACCGCCATGCCCCCAGCAAGCGCCCCGAGGTGCGTTTGAGGCAGCTGGTGCAGGCGGGCGAACTGGGCATTCCCTTTACGACCGGGCTGCTGTTGGGGTTAGGGGAAACCGAAACCGACTGGATCGAAGCTTTGCAGGCAATTAACGCTATTCACAGGCGCTACGGCCACATTCAAGAGGTCATTTTGCAGCCCCACAGCCCCGGTCAAAGTCAGGCTCAGCCAGGGCTGGCGCTGACAGAGACAGCCTTAGCAAGCGCTGTAGGGCTGGCAAAAGAGTACTTGTCTTCAGATATCGTTGTGCAGATTCCGCCGAATCTGGTGAGCCCCCGTGGATTGCTGGCTTGCCTGGAGGCGGGCGCCAGGGATTTGGGCGGCATTAGCCCGGTAGACGAGGTAAATCCTGACTACGAGCATCCCCACCCAGCGGCACTTGAGGCAGCGATCGCCCCCGCTGGCTGGCAGCTCCATCCCCGTCTGCCCATCTACCCCCAGTACGACAGCTGGCTACCCGTATCCATGCGATCGCGAGTCCAAGCCTGGCGACAGCGGCTCTCTACCATAGCGGTCTAAACCGGGCAGATTTATCGTTTAGTTGCAAAGCCTTGCGGGCTAATCCGCAGGGTAGGATGCTGACAACTGGAAGGCTGAACCCTTCCCCAGTTGTCTCGGGTTCATGGCGATGGCGGCTCCTCAAACTTGCCCCGTGTGCGGCGTTAAAATTTTGGTGGGCTGCGCGGGGGGCGATCGCGTATTGTTTTCTGTGGGGCCACCGGGCACCCGCCTCAAGCTGTACGCTCGTGTCTGTCGCCACATCGACAAGCCTGGCTGTATCAACCAAAATGGCGGCAACCAGTCTGCCAGCTCCAAAGATTACTACAAACCCGATGCACCGAAGTAGTTGTATGACCATGGCATGGGTGTTGGTGGGCGCCGCCCACTATGGTTTCAGGCTTACGCATCAGCCAGCTGCGCCTTGGCTTGCTGCCACAGCGCTTCTAGCTCCTCAATCGAATACTCATTTAGGGGTTTCTCCGCCGCCCCTTCCACCAGCTCAAAGCGCTGGATAAAGCGGCGGTTGGTGTTCTGCAAAGCCTCTGACGGGTCGAGGTCGTACCAGCGGGCCAAGTTTACCAGGGTAAACAGCAGATCGCCCAGTTCCGCTCGCTGGTTTTCCTTCGGTTCGTGGGCCAGGGCCAGACGAAATTCGTCTAGCTCTTCGTGAAATTTATTCCACACGCCGTTAATATCTTCCCACTCAAACCCGGCCTTGGCGGCTTTGACCGAGATTTTGCTGGCGGCCATCAGCGGCGGCAGAGTGCGGCTGTACTTGGTCAGCTTGGGCGATAGTTTGTGGGGTTCGTGGGGAATGCCCTTTTCTTCGGCCTTGATGCGGTCCCAGTTTTGGTTTACTTCGGCGGGGGTAGCTGCGCTGGTATCGCCAAAGACATGGGGGTGGCGACGCACCATTTTGTTGGCAATGCCGGTGGCGACGGTGGCCAGGTCAAAGTCGCCGTTGTCGCTAGCCACCTGGGCCTGGAGCACGACCTGAAGCAGCAGGTCGCCGAGTTCCTCTGCGATCGCATCCTGTTCCCCCACCTGAATGGCATCGACCACCTCGTAGGCTTCTTCGATCACGTAGGGAATCAGGCTGGTAGGGGTTTGGGCTAAATCCCACGGGCAGCCGGTTTCGGGATGGCGCAGCTGGGCAATGATATCCACCAGGCGTTCCAGGGCGGCGAGAATAGCGGCGTTGGGGATAGATAGGGTTTTGTCTTGCATAGCGTTGGTTGCGATTAAATCTCAGACGGTGGGCCAAACGTACAGGGCTACTGGCCTTCTTCAAACAGCGCTGTCAGATCTTGATAGCCACTTACGACACGGAAAACCTCTATTTCATTGTCTAGCAACCGATAGAAAATCAGGTACTGCCGATGGGGAAAGCTACGCAAATTTGGGTATAGCTCATCTCGCTGACGGCCAATGTTGGGAAACTGACCAATGCGCTGCAAGACTCGTTCAACCTCAGTTAGAAAGGTTTCTGCACTGGCTAAACTACTTTGGGTGGCCAGGTAGTCTGCGATCGCTTCAATATCTTGACTCGCTCGCGGCGTAATGCGACAGACTCGGCTCATGACTCAGCATGACGCTGGCGCAACCGCTGACGGATAGCGCTAATTTCTTCGGCCCCGTCCAAGAGCTGGCCTTGCTCAGCCTCAATAGCCCCTACCAAAATGTCGTGGCGTAGCTCTTCAAATCTGCCCTGGTAGAGGTGCTCGCGCTCGACTAAAGCCTGTAGACCGGCCAAAAGCACCTCGTCTAGGGAGGTGTATCGACCACTGGCAATTTGGCGTTCTGCAAACTGTTGTAGTTCAGGGGGCAAGGACAATGCCATAACAGAGCCACAGTGATTGTGTTGTGTGCTTTTTAGTCTAGCTCACCCCCCGCAGGAATCGGCTTCGGGGCATGTGCTGCACTATACCGAAAGAATTGGGTACCTTTCCTTCGGATGACACTGGTTTTTAGTCATTCAATAGATATCCGGACTCCAGGAAAACTTAGACGTTTCACAAATGCCACAATAGCGGTAGGAGGTTTCGCCATGGTGCAGACATTACCCATTGAGCAGTTGACCCTGTATGACCTGGAACAGCAGTTCGGGCTTCAGGAGGTTGCCGCTGGCTCTTTTTTCTCAGAATGGCAGGGCGATCTACCTGAGCTCAGCTCGGCAGAGCGGGAACGGTTGGCACGGGTAGAGGCAGCCTATGCCAATCTGGAGCGGCGATCGCTGCTCGAAAATACCGTCAAGCTGGCCGTGGTCGCGCCCCTACTCGATTTGGCCGGGCTGTTTTTGCCGCCGTTCTATGTCACCACCGAGAAAACGGTAGAAATTACGGCCTCAGCCGATGACCTTACCCTGAGGGGGCGGCTCGATGTACTGGTGCTGAAAGATCAACTCTGGGTGCTGGTGATTGAGTCAAAGCGGGCTGAGTTTTCGCTCAAGGTGGGGATTCCTCAAGTGTTGGGCTATATGATGGCCGCCCCAGACACATCGCTGCCGCTGTATGGGCTGGTGACAAACGGCAGTAGTTTTGTGTTTGTAAAGCGGTTGGGTCGGCAATATGCCCGCTCTAAGGAGCTGATTTTGGATCAGGATGAGGGGCTAGCCAAAACGCTACAGATCATGAAGGCATTAGCAAGAATTGTGGCGGGTGATGCGTACTGAGGGTCAGGTCGATGACCTTAAGATATTGCACTGAAATCAGTTGATCATCATCTTGGATTCGGGAATTCTGATCATACTGGAGCAGGGAGAGGTTTTAAGTTTGCTGAATCGAAATCGGCAGTTTAGTTTAGTTCAAAACATGCCCATCCTCCAATAAGTAAGTATTGAAGCATAGCCACCATGCAGGAAACTTTGAGTCAGCAAGTGAAGTCTTAAGCTTTTGATGGCGACTTGAATAACTCGCCTTGTCGAGACGCTCTTCAAGCAAAACAATCGAGCCTTTATGGAGAGTAACGTCTTTCACTATTTTGGAAGTCAAAAGGATCTCCTGACACTTGGTTTAGTGAATCTTTGAATGAGCCTGTTCAATTTCCCAGTTTACCCAGGGTCTTGAATGGGTTTCTTTGCCAATCAAAACTACAATTTTTCCAGCCCAAGAAATTTTCATGCGAAGCAATCGTCGGATTGTTTCATCGCTCACCATTCCTTGCTCAAATCTCCTTTGGTTAGCAGGTTTCATCCTAACCGAACTGTTACGGATGTCATAGCCACCGCGTGACAGAAGAGATGTTAAATTACCGACTTCGGAATCATCAGCATGGTGATGACTGATAAAAATGTGTCTTCGCTTACTTTTTGAACTCATATTATCTAACAAGGCTACAAACTTGGAGATCTCAAAGAATCTTTAGGAGGTTCCTGTCAACATACTAAGATAAAACGATATGGCAGGTAGCTGTAAGCAAAATTGCATATACAACCATTCTTCTTCCCACAGTCATAACTTTTGTCCTTAGCTAGTGTCAAGTTTGTTCTGCCTATAGCGTCAAGTTTGTTAACTGGGCAGTCCTAAGTTCTTGATTGGATTTCTAGGCCGCCAAGTCAGGTGCACCAGCGCTGGGGCAGGAGTCTAGCTTAGCGGCGATGAATTTAGACAAAAGTAGAGTGGGCGGACTGTTGGGAAAA
>NZ_JADEWX010000288.1 GCF_015207395.1 Nodosilinea sp. LEGE 07088 | reverse complement strand
GCTCCATAATATTGCTGGCTGAAACGTTCTATATCAGCCAGTTTCGGGCATGACGGGTCGTTTGACTTAACCCATGTCCGTTTTTCTTGGCGGCTCGTCACTGGACAGAGAACTTCCCACTGTCCAGTCAGGGGGTTAACCCGAATTTCTCACCAGCCGTGATTCAGGCGCTTAAATGAGGCAGAGATTGCGTCTAACCCGATGGGGCTAGATGAGCGAAGGCGAAATCTCGTCTCCCAACCGGTAATCGTGGCTTTATAGGTCTCTAATGCTTTGCTCCGGGAACGTTAAGCGCTCCGATAGGCAGGCTAAAGCCTGGACTGTCACGACGCAGTCCAAAAGATTGAACGGTGTTAGCGGCCACCTCAGAGGCGACCTAGGCCGTATTGGGCAACGCCCTGAGCCGTTGGTAGACCTGCTGAAAAAGGGGACGGTAGGGGCAGGTGGAATGCATGGCGATGTGAATACGGCGAACACTGAACCGAATGAGGGCACCGACCTTTAAGAGCTGGGTGCGAATCGTACCGACCCGAGCATTGGCTAACTCCGTGTGCTGTAACGCTTGTTGCCGGAGGGCATTGAGTAGGCCGTAGGCGAAGGCTGAGAACCACAGGCGCAGTTGGTTATCGTCAAAATAGTGGTTGGAGGTGCGGTCACTGAATAAATCGAGCTGCTGTTCTTTGAGACGATTCTCCATCTCGCCGCGAGGGCAATAGTAGTCAGCGTGGAGCCGCTGAGAACTGGCTTGCCTAGGGCTCAGCGAGATGACGACAAAGTGGTGACGAACGCCCTTAGCCCCAGCCGTTACCTTACAGATGACCGGCCGGGAGCGTGACCAACTCTCCTGGGTTTGATAGGCAAAGCCGCCATAGACGATAGCCTCTGGTACCAGCACATTGAGGTCTTCAGCACTCGGGCCATCGGGCGACAGGTGGGCGCTCAAGGTCTCACTGGCCTGTTGACGGCGCTGCTGATACTGGGTGTTGGCGCGCTCCGCCCAACGGTGGCTCAACCGCCCCAACACCGCATTGCTGCCCTGGGCAAACACGTAGTCGACGTTAGGGGTCGCTTCGCACCAGGTCATGATGTCGTCTCGGCTGTAGGCACTGTCGCCCCGCACCAGAATCTTGGCCTCAGGTCACTGGGCTTGAATCGCCGGAATGATCCGTTGCAGTTCGTCTAAGGCGCCTGCTGCCGGGTCGACATTGGCGGGCCGTAAGCGGGCCACGAGCAACTGCCGTCCACAAAAGATGTACAACGGCGTGTAGCAGGTGCTCTGGTAGTACCCGTTAAAGCTCGCCCCCTCTTGCTCGCCATAGGTCGGATCATCGGTCACATCCATGTCGAGAATCAGGCGTTTGGGCGGCCTCGAATGCTGGGCGAAAAATAGCCTCAACAGCACCGCTTCGAGGGCAACCGGGTCGACGGTGGTCTTCACATAGCGCGGATTCACCGCCGCTGAGTCCTCCCGTCGATAGCTCTGCTCGAAGCGATTCAACGTGCTCTTGCCTGCTAGCGGCGCTCCCTCCCCATGACGTCGCTCCAGTTTCCCCACCGCGATGCCCAGCATCCTATCAGCCCGTAAGACCTCGTGGTCATTCAGGTCTTCATACCCTTGCACCAGCCCATACAGCCGCTGTGCCACCATCGCCTCAAGCGAGTGCTCCACCCGCGACGGGGCTCGGTGGTCGGTAAAACAGGCCGCAATCTGCTCGCTGAAGCCATAGTGCTGGTCGATTTGGCGAATCAGTAGCAGTCCAGCGTCCGAGCTGATCTCGCCACCGTTGAACTCGGCCACGATTGGTCGTCGCTCCAGACTCCCAAACGTCATCGGATGCTCAGGCTGGCTTACGGTACACTCTGTTTTTAGGGAAGGCATGGAAGAAAATCGTCAAAACGGTTGTGGTGACTGTATTTTGACGCCTTTCGTGCCTTCCCGTTCAAAAGCCTGGTGAGATATTCGGGTTTCATCAACCCCTGAACAATTACCTGTGGAACAATGTAGAACATCATTCCACAAACAATTCAATGGAAAGACTTGACGCTGCATCAGACGCTCTCGTCCCACATATTTCTTAGCATGGATGGTGTAAACTTCTGGAAAGTGTACCTTAAGCTGATTCAGCGGATATAAAATTTTCCCTGACAAATTTTTTGGCACTGAGTGATAAATGAAAGACACAATGGCTGTAAACTCCTTTGCTAATTGCAGTAACTGGCAACGAAATCATAGACAATTGCATCTTCATCTCAAATGCTGGTAAATATCCCATGAATTCCTATGGCTACCAAGATTGCGCTGAGCAATGTCCACACTCCTTCGGCAAACAGATTAATGCGATGAATATTCTGTTGGGTTTCTACTTTGAATAAAGTGGACAAATCGGATGAGCTTTGGGCAATGGCTTCGTAAGATTGATAAGTTTCTTGTAATGCATTCCAGTCTATGAGAGCAAAATGCCCAAAGATAGCAATTCCCGCAGCACCTGGAAGGATAATCAGTAGCGCAAGCATGGTATAGCGCATGGGTTAGTCTCTTGAAACATTGCTTTACTACAGGTCGCGCACGTAGGGTCGCAGTACTTGCATCCAATTGTCCAAGGCTTGTGCATATTCGCCTGAGCAACGTTCAAGTCTGTAATCTGGGATATTCAATTGTTGCATCAGATCGACATAGGAATCTGGAGAACTACCATAGAGCAAACACATGATGTTAAAAAAACGCTGCATATCGAATGAGTGTTCGTCCCAATAGGGCATAGCTGTTGTATCTTGTCCACTCGACTTCAAGTAAAACCAACCAGCAGCGGCTTGTGCAGCAATATGCCCAATCTCAGTACGAGACATAATAATAGTGGCAAACTGATCGACTGCATCTTCTTCTCGACCCAATACAGGTGTGTTCGATATATCAACGATGGCATGCCCTAATTCGTGCAGCAATACGAACGAAAGCGCTCCAACGGTCGCAATTTCGGTTGGAACTCCAACGTCGTGAGTGTTGTAAAGTCCAAGATAGTAATCAACCAGTTCATAGCACATAACAATTTGACGATCCTCTGAAGCATAAAAAGCGTTGACTGTGCCACACTCAGCTTGCAGGACCGTTATGGGTTCAGGAAGTGCTAATACTTGATTCATCGGATTCACAAATCGTTCTAGCGTTTGTGTCCGCTCCATGAGTCCTTGAATTTCTTGAGCGCGTGGCGACTGAGCTGGATCATAGGTAACTTGTAAACTGACTGGTGCAGAGGTCGTTTGCTGCTTTAAGTGTGTTTCACGATGTAACCAATACAAGGGCGAGTGCGCTCTGGTTGGTTGAGCAATAGTGACCATTGAGAAACTCAGAGTTAGCAATACACCAGTCAGCATCCAAATGATTATTTTTTTTAACTTGATTGTCACGCTAAATCTCCTGCAAATGGCGAAAACTTTAACGTTCGGGTAGTGCTAGCCTGAGGAATAGTCTATAGCCCTTTCCAGCCTGGTGAGGTACAGCAAAAGCCCTGAATCACTAGCTATATATCGATCTCAGATCTTGATTTGTACCTCACCAGCATGGGAAACGCTGTATGCTTTGTCCTTATACTACGAGTCTAGAAAACATTGCTTCAATTGTCCGATCGGTTGAAATTATCCAACCGATCGGACAATTGAAATTCACCCGATCAGCCGATGGTTAAATTTTGGAAGTTATGCCCATAGTTGAACTACACACACAAGAATTTGACCAAACACGACTCTTGAACACTGAATCTTTTACGGGTGAGATGGCAGCTACCATCCTACAAATGAATTGCACTATTTTGAAAGCAGATTTTTCTGCCTTCAATGAGGCTTTGAAGAGAAGAGCGGAAGCGATCGTTTGACATTTCTCTCCTGCATTTATGGTCGTTTTGAGCATTGCGGGAGGAGGTAAATGAACAGGTAGTAGCCAATGCCAAATAAGCAGGACACGAGGATGCCAATGAGGGCACCACTCGAAAGGTTACCACCAGTCCATACAACGGCTCCCATCCATGCAAGAAAGAAAAGGCCAGCCGCTACAAGTGAATGTACTCCTGCTTTGGCGTGATTCGCCATATCAGAACTCCTTGGATTGAAGGTCGATCGAAGGGTGAGGGAAGGTTTGAGCTTTGCATAGGTTTTCAATCGGTTTCAATCAAATTTCCATCAAAAACCGAGTTGCTCTCTGCAACAGTTTGAAAAGCGCAAGGGTTGCAGGTTGGTGCTGGTTTTAGTATGGCTGGACATTCATGACTGGGCATCGACCGCTTGGGCTTGTCCGATCGGGCAATATTCAAATTGGATAGATTACTGTGTAATAGTTAAGGCATCACTATTATTTGAGTGCCTATGCAGTGGCATATTCGTTTGGGTCAGCAGTTGCAAAGGTTCTCAACAGCAGGAGAGGGGTTGACCTGTCACGTTCGCCTGGGTCAGCAGTTGCAAAGGTTCTCAACAGCAGGAGAGGGGTTGACCTGCAGGGCCATTTCATTCTCAAGGGAGCCTAAAGATGCTAGAGTTTCAGGCTAGTTCCAATGGTTCTAGCGTTTATGCGTCTGCCCCCTCCCGCCCCC
>NZ_JADEWX010000287.1 GCF_015207395.1 Nodosilinea sp. LEGE 07088 | reverse complement strand
CCGCCCCCCCGCTCCCCAACCTCTCCTCATGCTCCTCACTCAGATTCACCAAATACTCCAACGCCTCTTCCGCTGTACTGGCATGTTCTAGCAAGCGAGGCAGCAGTTCGGGTTTAAGGGCGAGTTCGAGTTGGATGGGGCGATCGGGTTGGAATTCGCCGTTGGTTAGGGGGTTGCGAACGGCAGGTTTTAGATTGAATCCTTCTTTAACCTCGACAGCGTAATACACACTCAATTCGCTTTGAAGAGTTAAAAGATATCCCGAACCATTCTCGAAGGTCGATGTCGAAACTGAATTAGTTGCAGTGAAGCTCAAATTCAATTCCTTTCCTAAATACAGGACGGATTGCGATTTCATCTATTTTAGACCTCCATTCAGCTACTAATTTCCACTTCGGATATTGACGAGTTTCTCTGCAATAAAGAACTATCTTCTTGTATTAGACTTCTTCCTGCCTCCTTTTTTCCTCAAGATTTTTAAGCCCTCCTAAAAACTCAATTCTTTTAGTCTTCTTTTTTCGGTTATTAGTACGTTGACCTCTAGAATTAGTATGTGAGCTAATACCTTCTTGTTTTGTTATTTCTTCACAGTCCAGACAAAAAGAGGAAGAGACATCCCAGTGTTCCACTTGTTCACCTTTGCTTCTAACTCCTGCCAATAAAATATCTTCTGCATGGTAGTCTCCATCTTTGTTAGATGCCCATACAAAAGTAATCCCTCTATGCATCGATATATTCTTCAAGATTTCTCGAAAACTTCCTGATGAACTGTGATTTATAGAAGCATACATATTTCCTTGATCCGATATTCCTACGGCTATAACAAGGTTTTTCTTTGCTATATCATGGGGAGGTTTTTTGCCTTTGGTGGTTTGAATTCTTGCTTTCGTTCTAATGACTTCTTGTTTTAGTCTTTCTGCAAGTCTTCTGAAATCATGAGGTGTTGCCTGTTGAGCGCCCTGTTGGAAACCGTTGCTGGCAACATATTTGTAATCCCATCTACCTTCTCTGCTTATCACCGTAATAGATTTGAATACAGGATTGTCCTTTTTGACTTTAGCTGCAACTCTCTCGGCATCTTCCTGCGTGATTTTGTTTCCTTCAATGAGAAATTTATTTTGTTCCTGATTAAGCTGTTCAAGTCCTTCATTTACCTTGGCATCATGTTCTGGCTCTTCACCTTTTTCATTAGCCTCACCCCGAAGACCTGACTTTTTCAAAAGTTTAGATGCCGCTCTCTTAGCCTTCTCCAATACCCACTCAATCGCCGCATCAATTCGCTCTCGAATCGCTTCAAAGAATCTCCGAACTCGCTTCGTCAAGCCTCCCAATCCCAATAGCGATGCCAGAAACCCGATCGCCACCGGCAGCGCTGTCGCTAACGAATCCTCTACCGACACCGCCATCTGGTTGGTATCGCCATTGGCAACCGCACTCACACTGGCAATAATCGATTCCACCAGCGCCATAATCTGCTGACCGTTCTCGATGAAGAACATAATGATGTCGAAGATCATCATCCCGGCTTTGATGAAAGCCGTTGCCGGAGTCAGCAGCCCCAGCACCCACTTAATCCCCGCCCGGATCACCTCCGTAATCAGCATGTTCTGGATCTCATCCATCACCGTCTGTTTCAAGTCGGTGAACTGATCCTTCACCTGCTCCCACATACCAGCGGGGCCATCATGCTTCAGCGTCATGAACAGCTCCGACCCCTGCTCCATGCCGCTAACGGCAGGTTCCCCAAACATCCGCACCGCCTTGGAGCGCACATAATCCCAGGTCAGGCCCAAAGCCTGGGTGGTCAGGCTGAAGATGCCCTCCAAACTGAAAATGTCTTCCGGCATAGTGATGCCCACACTGCCCAGGGTGCCCGTCAGCCAACCAATTAGCCCCGATTGCAGGTGGGTGACAATGTTGCCCAAGAAGTTGTTGAAGCCCTGGGTTAAGCCCGTAATCAGGTTATCCAGGAAGCCAATCGGGTCTTTCAGGATGCTTTCAATAACGCCCTGTGCCCCCGCAAAGATCCGCTCCAGCATCGCTTTGATCTCAAGAATCTTGCCAATCACGCCGCCCATAGCATCGAGGGCACGATTGATCAGGCCGCTATTTTCTGCCTCCAGTTGTGCAATGCGCTCATCCAACGCTTCCAGATTTTCGGCATACTTATCCGCCAGCTTGGTGACCAACTCATCCCGCTTGTCGTTAACCTGCTGCTCCAGGTCATTGAACTTGCTCTGAATGTTGTCCGCCGCTTCCTGGCCAATGCTTTGCAGGTCGCTGGGCAGGCTGGCAACATAGTCGCTGATCTCTTGCTTACCGTCGGCGATCTTCTGCTTGGCCTCGTTGAGGGTATCCGTCACCAGATTGGCAATGTCCGTCAATGCCGTGCTCATGTGATTCATGTAGATGGTCTTACCATCCGCAAAAATCTGGTTGAACTCGGGGGGCATACCGTTAATCTCATCGTCAAGCCATCGATTCACCCCAATCATGCCTGCGCCTAAATTAGTAGCTCCCTCCTCAGCCAATTCAGCGCCACGAGAATCTCCCAACCCTATTAAGTCTGCTCCGCGTTCAACCAGCCTGCCAGATTTATCTCTCGCCTCGGTGCCGTAACGATTGCGTCGATACTCTCGCATCTCCCGATCAACATAGTCCTCAAACAGCCGCTTCGCCTCATCCGTTGCGGCGTCAAAGTCATCCATCACCTGGGTATCGAGGTCGTTAAGGGCCGTTTCAACCTCTCCCTTCACCCGCTCATAGATGCCGTTGATGTGGTCAGCAATTTCCTGACGTTTGCCTTCGTCTTTACCCTTAGCGTCACCCTTCAAACCTGTCAGTTCAGAGACGGCACCCGCTCGGCTGTCCTGCATTCCCTGGGTCTGGGACGCAGCAACGCTGCAAGCCTCTGCTTCAGCCTGATTTAGAGTAGCCGCTTCGCCTTCGCGGTATTCGCCTGGAGCCTGCTCGGCGTTTTCCTCGGCTTTCTGCTTCTCATCCAGGGCAGCCGTAAACTCTGGCTCGTTGGAGTTGGCAAGCTGTTCCTCGGTAACATCAGCCTCGTCCATCTTCTGGTCGATGGATTGAGACTCTTCCTCAATCGGATCAGAAACTTCAGAATCAGGCTTCGGTTTCGGTGCCGCTTCCCCAGCGCCCAGATCTCCTGGTGCCGATCCCGGTGGCATGTTTTCCATCGGGTCTGACTCACGGGCATCCACCGCACTGGTGTCGGGGTCTTCCTCGTTGGCTTCTTCAATCGGGCCAGCGGCTTCTTCCTGCTCTTCCTCCACATCAGACGAGAGGTCATCCCGAACCGTATTGAGTTCATTATTGTCTGGAAAGTCCTCTGCTGCTTCTTCGGTGTCTGGAATGAGTCCTCCCACCTTCTCCAGTACATCTTGCTTAAAGGCTTCGGCGTCAAAGCTGCCAGGTTCCTCCTGCTGCATCTCGCCGATGTGTTGATCCTGGGCGATGCTCTCCACTTCTTCCGGAGGAGACTCTGCCGCCCCCTGAGCATCGTGAGACTCAGTACTGGCGGGTTTATGTTGCTTCTTCTCTTCAGCGGTTGTTTTCGCCTTCGCCTTCACTGCGACAAAGCCGGGGTCTTGCTCTGGCGAAACGCTAGCCTGTCGAGGCTTCGCTTCGGGAGCTGCTTCGCCCTGGTCGGGTTGTGGTTTGACGCGCTGCGGTTCAGCCGGAGCCGGGGTAGGAGCCGGAGCCGCCCCTTCCCGCATCTGAATTCCCGGCATCGCCGCCGAAATATCCATC
This sequence comes from Nodosilinea sp. LEGE 07088, assembly GCF_015207395.1. GTDB lineage: Bacteria > Cyanobacteriota > Cyanobacteriia > Phormidesmidales > Phormidesmidaceae > Nodosilinea. The sequence goes on along the minus strand of NZ_JADEWX010000287.1, from coordinate 847 downwards.
TTCGCCTGGATCTTGTTACCTGTCGCCGTTCCCCGCGACAGCGACTTGGCCCGAATACCGCCTGTCTGCTGAATCGTGTGGGTCAGCTCATGGGCCAGCAGCTCCCGTCCCCCACTGGAACCCGGGCTGTACTTGCCCTGGTTGAAGTAAATGTCCCTGCCGTGGGTAAACGCCTGTGCCCCCAGTTCCTTATTCATCTGCACCGCAGACGAATCTGTATGTACTCGCACCCCGCTAAAGTCTTGCCCAAAGCGCGGTTCCATAAACGACTGCACCGTCTTCGGCAGCGGCGCACCCTTGCCCGATTGCCGGTTCAATCGACCCTGCAGATTCGTCATTGAATTGGGCTTACCGCCTTTCCCCTTCTGCTGAATCTGCGGTGCTGCGGTTTCCGTTTCCAGAGGTTCCTCAGCCTTTAACGGGTCTTCCATCTGCGGGTCAGGCATCCGCATCACCTGCGCCGCCGTCTGATCCGCCTCCCGCTCATACTTATCTCCCGGTTCGCCAATCGTCAGCTTTGCCTGTACTCCAGCATCCTCCGCACTCAGCGGCATATCTAAAAAACTAAAACTTGAGCTAGGCGATATTCCATCCCCTGGCGGTGGCGCACTGCCCCCCTCAGCCGGTGGTGGCGTCGGCTCACTCGGCGGTGGTGTATCTGCACCACCCGCCAGTTCCTTCGGCTCCGGTGCTTGCTCCTCCACCAGTTCCGTCTCCTCCTCAAAGGGGCGCGCGGTAAACTGGGACGCAGCCGGGGCGGCGGTAGGGGCGGGAGTGTGTTTGGCCTGGAGATGAGTAGGCATGGGATGCGGAGGAGCTGGGGAGTAAGGGAGTGGAGGAGTAGGGG
>NZ_JADEWX010000286.1 GCF_015207395.1 Nodosilinea sp. LEGE 07088 | reverse complement strand
ACCAGTGACTAATCGGTTTTAGCTGTCAGAGCACCTCAGCAGTCTATAAGCCCTAAACGTGAGAGAGCCTGGTTATAGGGTTTCTTTCAGGTTTATCGAACAGCGTCGCTGTTCGTGAAGGGCTCAAGTGCAACCAAACTGAAAATAATGACAGCAGGCCCGTCCCTAGAGACGAGCCTGCTGTCATTAATAAATCCCTGGACTAGCTAGCCCTAAAGCTGGGGTACAAACTGCTGCTTGTCGGGCACCACGGTGTACTCAGAGACAATCTGCCGCAACTCGTCGCCGTCGATGGTTTCTCGCTCAACCAGCAGATCCACCAGGCGATCGATCAGGGCGCGGTTTTCCTGCATGATGCGCTTGGCGTTGTCGTAGCACTTGTCTACGATGAGCTTCACCTGGCCATCAATGCGAGACGAAATTTCTTCAGAGTATTCTGACCGCGACAGCCAGTCGCGCCCTAAAAACACTTCACCCTGGGAGCTTTCGAGCGACAGCGGCCCCAGGTCTGACATGCCAAAGCGGGTGACCATCTGCCGTGCCATGCCGCTGACCTGTTGCAGGTCGTTGCCTGCCCCAGTGGTGACTTCGGCATCGCCAAAGATGACATCTTCAGCCGCGCGGCCCCCTAGCGCGCCAGTAATGCGAGCCAGCAGCTGAGATCGGGAGATCAGCATTTGCTCCTCGCTGGGGGTGAACCAGGTCAAGCCCTGGGCCTGACCCCGAGGAATCAGGGTCACTTTTTGCACCGGGTCGTGGTCTTTGACCAGGGTGCCAACGATGGCGTGACCAATCTCGTGGTAAGCAATTAAGCGCTTGCTCTTGCTGTCTACCAGGGGAGTGCCCTCCATGCCAGCGATAACGCGGTCTACCGCATCATCGATCTCGGTCATGGTGATGCCTTCCTTACGGCGACGGGCGGTGAGAATAGCGGCCTCGTTGAGTAGATTGGCCAGGTCGGCCCCGGTAAAGCCGGGGGTACGACGTGCGATTGTCTCTAGAGAGATATCGTCGGCCAGTTTTTTGTTGCGGGCGTGAACTTCGAGAATTTCGACCCGACCTTTGATATCGGGCGGATCCACCATCACCTGGCGATCGAAACGGCCAGGACGCAGCAGCGCTGAGTCAAGCACGTCGGCACGGTTAGTAGCGGCGACGATGATGATACCGGAGTTGCCCTCAAAGCCATCCATTTCGGTGAGCAGTTGGTTGAGGGTTTGCTCTCGCTCGTCATTGCCGCCGCCAATACCAGCACCCCGCTGGCGACCAACGGCGTCAATCTCATCAATAAAGATGATGCAGGGGGCGTTCTCTTTGGCTTTCTTAAACAGGTCACGGACGCGAGACGCACCCACACCCACAAACATTTCGACAAACTCAGAGCCAGAGATGCTGAAGAAGGGGACACCCGCTTCCCCTGAGATGGCCTTGGCCAACAGGGTCTTACCCGTTCCAGGCGGGCCCACCAATAGCACACCCTTGGGAATACGAGCACCAATGGCGGTAAAGCGCTCGGGCTTCTTCAGGAACGTAACGACTTCCTGTAGTTCTTCCTTAGCTTCATCGATACCGGCCACATCGTCGAACATGATGCCGGTCTTGGCCTCCATCATGAAGCGGGCCTTAGACTTGCCAAAGTTCATTGCCTGACCCGGGCCACCCATGGAGCCGCTAGAGCGGCGGAACAAAAAGAACAGGCCACCAATGAGCAATAGCGGAAAGAGCAAATTGCCTAGGGCACCCACCAGAGCACCATCGTTGCGAGGGGGGTGAGAGTCGAGGCTGATGTCGGCGTTGCGTAGGCGACTCACCAACTCGGGGGAGCTACCGGGCAGGTCTACCCGCCAGCGCATGAGTCGGTTATCTAACTCAGGATCGACAGCTTCGACAATGGCGGTCTTGCCACCGTCGTAAAGATCGACCGCTGTCACCCGACCAGCGTCGAGATAGTCTAAAAAGCGACCATAGGTCAGACGGGTGTTGGCTGTATTACGCCCCATGTCGGCGGGTGCCGATGAAAACGCTCCTTGCCACAAGAAGAACCCCACTACCAGTAGCGGTAGGGTCCAAAGTAAGGCGACTCGCCACGAAAATTTCATACCTATGGCCTCTATTGACTAACGTGCACAGTGTTCACAAACGTTCAGTTAACGGGTTTTGATTGAGCTTAACCCCATTTCTATGATGCCTAGCAACCAAGAATGACCAGGCTCAGGAGGGGAAGCAATCGACTCGACGAAGTAAATTATGAGATAAATCTTTACTTAATGTAACGTAACCCATGGGACTCGATCAAACTAGAGGCAAAATCCTTTGCACTAGAGCTCTAGGATTAGGGTTCTAATACTGACCAGATCTTTACCCCTACTGCTTACTTTAGCGGGTTATCGAATTTAGAAATGTTAACGGCGTAGGTGCTGGAGCATGGCTCACCATTGCCGCCCTCTATGCGATCGCCTTTGCGCTGCTGGGAGTGGGCTACCTGGCTAATTACCAGGTAGCACGCTACAGGTGGTTTTAGGGGAGCTAGCGATCGCAGGGCTAGGATTTTTACCCCAGCTTGGGTTAGCCTCCACCTAGGCTCGGGGCGGGAATCTAATGCTGGTGCTGGGGTTCGTTGGCAGTGGCTAAATCAACGCCAGCGCCTCCTTTAGCCGGGCCACGTCGAAGCCGCGCTGGCGCAAAATCAGCCACGATGCCATCAAATCTGGCCCTTGTAGGGCACCCATTAACGCTGCCCGCATTGATTTCATCACCAGCCCTTTCTTCACGCCCTGGGCTTTGGTGACCTCATTCACTAGAGCCTTGAGGTCGTCGATAGTGGCAGGAGGTTGCTCGGTTAGCCCAGTCAAAATGCCTGCTAACACCGGCTCGACCCCATCGAGCTGTACCTGGGTCTTGGCATCATCAGCAAAGTCTACCGTCTCGGTAAAGAAAAAGCGGCTTTGCTCAACTACATCGGTCAGCCGAGTCAGGCTAGGGGCCAGCATCGTCATCATGGGCAGCAGCCAGCTTTGGTCAGCCTCGGGGTCAACGGCGTAGCCCGCGGCCTGGAGGTAGGGCAGGGTTAGCTCGAGCAAGGCGGCGGGCTCCATGCTGTGCAGATATTGGCTGTTGAGCCAGTCGAGCTTATCCCAGTCGAACTTGGCCCCGGCTTTGTTGACGCGATCGAAGCTGAACTGTTGGGCCGCTTGGTCGAGGGTAAATTGCTCGGCAGCATCGGGGGCCGACCAGCCCAGCAGGGTCATGTAGTTGGCCAGGGCCGGAGCGACAAACCCCATATTCTGAAAGTCTGAGATAGAGGTGACGCCGTCGCGTTTCGACAGTTTTTGGCCAGTTTGGTTCAAAATTAGCGGTGTGTGGGCAAAGGCGGGTACCGCAGCCTCCAAAGCTTCGTAGAGCAAAATCTGCTTGGCGGTGTTGGCAATGTGGTCTTCGCCGCGAATGACGTGGGTGATGGCCATGTCGATGTCATCGACCACCACCGCCAGATTGTAGAGGGGTTGGCCAATGGTAGTGCTTGAAGACGCCCGCGCCACGACCATGTCGCCACCCAGGTCGCTGGCCTGCCAGGTGACGGGGCCGCGCACTAGATCAGTCCAGGTGATGGTGCGGCTGTCGTCAATCTTGAAGCGAATCACCGCCGGGCGACCCTCGGCCTCAAAGGCGGCCTGCTGCTCTGGGGTGAGATCGCGGTGGCGGTTGTCGTAGCGGGGGGCCTGGTTTTTAGCCTTTTGGGCCTCGCGCATGGCATCGAGCTCGGTGGGGGTGTCGTAGGCGCGGTAGGCCAGCCCCTGGTCGAGCAGGGTTTGAATAGCCTGGCGGTAGAGGTCGAGGCGCTGGGTTTGAAAGAATGGCCCTTCATCCCAATCGAGGCCGAGCCAGCGCAGGCCGGAGAGAATATTTTCGGTGAACTCTGGCTTAGAGCGCTCTTCGTCGGTGTCTTCAATGCGGAGAATGAACTGACCCCCTTCGTGGCGGGCAAACAGCCAGTTGAACACAGCGGTGCGGGCGGTGCCAATGTGCAGATTTCCGGTGGGGCTGGGGGCAATGCGAACGCGGACGGTCATGGGGGTTCCTGCACTCTCGACAGATGGGATAGTCTTTTATTTTAGGGGGTGGGCGATAGTGCATTGCGGCCCTGGCGATTTTGGATTTGCGATTTTAGATTTTGGCGGGGCGATCGGTAGGTCGCCGTAGGGTGGGTTAGGCGGCAGACCAACCCTGCTGGACGCGAGAGCAGAAACCGGGTTTCTGTGGTCAGAGCAATAGCCCCCGGCAACTCACAGAAGAAACCCGGTTTCTATACAAAGGGATTTGCGCGATGGTAAGCGGTGCATTGCGGCCCACCATGGGAATTTGGCGCTTTGGCAGGATGGAGGTGGGGCCGATAATGCACCCTGCCAATGGCCCGTTAATTTTGGATTGGCGATTTTGGATTTTGGAGAGGTGATGGGCACGCTGGAGGTGGGTTCGTTTGGACTTAGGCAGTGAATGAGCAAGAGTTTAAGGACTGGACAGTGGGAAGTTCTCTGTCCAGTGACGAGCCGCCAAGAAAAACGGACATGGGTTAAGTCAAACGACCCGTCATGCCCGAAACTGGCTGATATAGAACGTTTCAGCCAGCAATATTATGGAGC
>NZ_JADEWX010000285.1 GCF_015207395.1 Nodosilinea sp. LEGE 07088 | reverse complement strand
GGATGGGGGGATGGGATTTTTTTCACTGTCCTTACCTACCACCTCACTTTCCTCATTTTTCAACGCCAATTTCTTCATAGAAGGCAAGCAATTGTTTGGCCAGCGCTCGGTTGGTATACCGACTCATGGCACGGTGGTAGCCGGCCTCAGCTAGTTCTTGCCGACGGGTAGGGTGCTCGATTAAAAGCCGCAGGTGATTGGCCAGGGCAGGGGCGTTGCCTTCGGGGAAGACCAGCCCGGCCTGATCGATGACGTGGGGAATTTCGCCGGAGTCGGAGCCGATGACGGGGACGGCGCAGGCCATAGCTTCGATCAGTACGTGGCCGAACTGTTCTTTCCAACCGCTGGAGGTGAGGGTTTTGAACCGATCAGTAGTCTCCGAAGGCAGCACCAGGCTATGCATCAGGTTGATATACCGGGGTACCTGATCGTGGGGGATGTCGGTAACCCAGCGCAGGCGATCGCCAATGCCCGCCGCCTCGGCTCTGGCTTGAATGGTGTCGCGCAGGTCACCCCGGCCCACCAGCAGCCACACCCAGGGCTGGGGATGGGCTCGCAGAGTAGCTAGAGCATCGCAGAGGGTGAGCAGTCCCTTCTCTTCAACAAAGCGACCGCAGTAGCCCACCACGAAGGTATCGTTGGGGATAGCGAGGGACTCGGCTAGCTGGGGCTGGGGCTGGGGCTGGGGCTGAAAGATGGTTTCATCGACGCCGAGCTGGGGCATGACTTGGTAGGGGCCGTTGTAGCCGCGTTGGCCAAAGGCTCGCCCAGGAGGGCGATCGCGCAAAATATCTGCCCCATCCTGATTGCCCACAACCAGACCATGGGTATTCCTCAGGTTATAGGCTTCTAGCGCAGAGATGGGGAATTTAAGCCGGTAGGGCAAATTCCACCAGGTAAAAAAGACATTCTTGGCCTTGAGCCCCAGCAGGCGATTGAGGGTGATGGTTTGGGCATAGGCCAGGGCTTTGGCACCCTGCTCAACCTGGATGATCTGCGGGCGAAAGGTGCGCAGCAACTGCACTAGGTCGGGGCCAAAGGTGAGCAAACCTTGATTATTTTGGCTCAGGTTACTCAGGGGCTGTACCCGAAAGTTTCCCTGCTGAAGCGGTTCAGACACAACCACTCGATTTTGTACCCCGCCAGGTCGCCAGCGCCGGGGCACTCCCACAACCACGTCCATCTCGGGGGATAGCTGAGCCAGCGCCCGCAGCTTCTCGCGGTTGAGGTCAACGATGTAGGTGTGACTGAGCACAAGCACGCGCATGGCAGCGGCACTCCGGTTGAGGGGCAGATTTAGGGTGCCCAGAGGGCAGCTAGGGCCAGCCAATCGATTTTGGATTTTGGACTGGCGATTTTGAACTGGGGTGATTTTGAACTCGATATTTGCTCCGCAGGCGCTACCGTCGGGAGAACACACTCTGCTGCCAATCCAAAATCTAAAATCTGGCTCAGGCTTTAGCAGGGCGATACTCAAAGCATGCCCTCACCAGTCCGTGGTCGGAGGAACCATCGGCTTTGTGGTCGTCGTAGTTGAGGTGGTCATTGACAATATCCATGCCCTTGAAGGCCCACTGGCGCTTGCGGGAGTTGTCGTAAAACTCCTGGGACACCAGAATATGGTCGAGGGATTCGCGCAGGTTTTGGTAAATGTGGGTGTAGTAAACGTCGCGATCGCTACGGTACTGCTGCAATCGGCTCACGGCGTAGAGATCCGTATCGCTGCCGCCCTGCTCTAGCCCGCTGAGAATGTAGTTGGGCTGGCCCGTGAGAATGTTGAGTGTGTTACTGGTGTGGCCGTCGTTGAGGTCGCCCAGCACCACGACCGCGTCATCGGTGCCCTTGAGTACTTCGGTCAGCATCATCCGCAGGGCCGTGGCTTCCGCCGTGCGGCGAATGGTCGAGAGGGCGCTACCTAAGGCATCGCTGTGGCGTCTGTAGTAGGTGTCATCGTCCCGATACCAGCCTTCCCTGTAGATCTGGGTGGGGGCCTTAGACTTGAAGTGGGCCACATAAACCGAGATCGGCGCACCGTTTGAGCGCGGGCGCACCTTAAAATGCAATACCGGCCTGGAGAAGCCGTCGATTCTCACCGCAACGTCGGGGGTCTGGGGGTCGCCGCCGCCGCTCTGGAGGCGAAATTTTTCGGGAAAGCGATCGATCCACTCCGGATCGCCAACTAGAATGTCTTTTTTGACTGCACCAGCGCAGACAATTTTTTGCCCGGTCTGCCCGGTTGGCACCAGCAGGGCATAGTCAGTCAGGTCAGGGTGGCCAAACACCGCTTCTAAGGCTGCTTGGTGCCACAGTTCCTGAAATCCCCACACGTCCGACGGATGCTGAACGATGGTGCGGCGCAGCCACTCTAGTTTGCGATCGTAGTCAACCTGATCCCAGCCATCGGGATCTCGGTACATCCGTAGCCCAGGCAAGTTGAGGTTGTAGAGGTTCAGGGTTGACACGGCAAACTGAGTTCGTCTGGCCATAGCCGATACCTCGCTGTAAGACATCCAGGGGTCATTCTCGCTAGGGCAAACTTCACGGCTTGACCCGGCGTTTCCGGAAACGGTCTGCCTGAGCAAGCCCTACTGCGATCGCTGGCAGCATCGTGATCCGAGTCTTTTCATGCCCTCGCTCTTACGAAACCTCTAGAAGCGCCTCGACTTCCACAGCTACTCCATAGGGCAACGCCGCGACGCCAATAGCCATTCGTGTATGCCGACCAGCTTTGCCGAAGACCTGGACAAACAGATCTGATGCCCCGTTGATCACCTGTGATTGCCCGGTAAACTCTGGCATGCTGTTGACATAGCCCGCAACCCGCAAGCAGCGCACGACGTGGTCGAGGTTACCACCCAGTGCCTCGCGAGCATGGGCCACGAGGTTGAGGGCGCATAACCGCGCCGCTTGCTGACCCTCTTCAACGGAGAACTCGCGCCCCAGTTTGCCAACAAAGCGGCGCTCGCCGTTCCATTGCGATAGCTGTCCCGTGATCAGGAGGAGATTCCCGGTTCGTACCGTTGGAACGTAGTTTGCACCGGGAGCGCTTGGGGTGGGAAGTTCTATGCCGAGCGCCTGTAGCTTCTGATCGATCGCTGATGTCATATCCGATACCTCATCCGGCATTACCACTGCCATGACCTTCCTGGTGCGGCCTAATATTCGAGCTGAGCCACGAACGCCGTCGAGTACGAGGAACAAGATTGTTAGCCGTCACTGAATCCACCATGAAGTACGACGACGCGAGCTGGCACTACAGAGAAACGTTCCCAGAGGGTCAGCCGGAAGAACACGGCGGAACTCACATCGCACTTTTCCTAAAGTGGTGCTTTGCGGAGGGTTGGGTTGGCACTTTCCTCCGCCAATCATGTAGGGTGGGCACTACCCACATTAACTTCTCGTACCAATTAGATATCTTAGAATTACCGACAGTTTCTTGTACATACAGCAATTCCCACTCTAGCGAGGTACAATTTGTACTTCTTAAATCTACTTTAACATAATAGCGATGAAACCTTATTCACCAGCCTTCCGCCGAAAGATTACCAAGGCCTATGAAGACGAAGGTGTTTCGCAACGAAAATTAGCAAATCGATTTAGTGTTGCTCCGAGTTTTATTCAAAAACTGATTAAGCAATATCGAGAAACAGATTCAGTGGCACCTAAGGTTCGCACTCAGCAGACCACTCCCAAGCTGAATAATGAGCATCTTTCTATACTTCATCGTTTGGTCGAAGAACACAATGACGCCACTCTAGAAGAACTGCGGGATCTGTTAGCTGCTGAAGCAGGTGTTGATGTCAGTCGCTCGACGATTGATAGAGCCCTGGATAAATTAGGCCTGACATTAAAAAAAAGACGTTCCATGCCGACGAAAAGGAAAGCGAGCGTGTCTTGCTCAAACGTGTAGCATTTTGGCAGATGCTTCAAGGCATTCTGGCTCAGAATCTTATCTTTCTTGATGAGTCTGGGGTTAATCTGGCTTTGACTCGATTGAACGCCCGCTCTGCCAAAGGTAGTCGAGCCCACGGAAAACGTCCTCAAAAGCGGGGTAAGAACGTTTCCATTATCGGAGCGATAGGTTTAAAGGGGGTTGTAGCTAGTGCAAACATTATGGGAGCCGTTGATGGTTTGACATTTGAAGCTTTTATTGCCCAGAGATTGGTGCCACAGTTATGGGAAGGAGCTTGCGTCATTATGGATAACTGCTCAATTCATCTAGGGAAAGAAATTGATAAGTTGATTAGCCAGGTTGGTGCGAGACTCATTTATTTGCCACCCTGCTCTCCTGAATTTTCCCCAATTGAAAATTTCTGGTCAAAGGTTAAGTCTATATTACGTTCACTCGAAGCGAGGACTTATTCTGACTTAGAATGCCAATTCAAATCTGAAGTGCATCAGCGTCTGATTTATCTGAATAGAATACTTCAAATGGCGTTTTATAGTCAAGCGATTTTCTTGGTCTTTTGTTAATCAACATGACGGCTCTTTCTAATGTCTCCGGTTTGACGATTTTGAAATTTGTTTGCTTTGGAAAAAACTGTCTTAATAATCCATTCGTATGTTCATTGAGACCTCGCTCCCAGGAATGATAAGGATTAGCAAAGTAACACAATAGTTCCAACTCCTTACTCAACTCTGCATGATTACTAA
>NZ_JADEWX010000284.1 GCF_015207395.1 Nodosilinea sp. LEGE 07088 | reverse complement strand
CCGTCGCTCGGAACTTCGCGCTCAACCTCTATCGCTCCAATGAGTTCTCCAACATGGCTCAGGCTGAACGACTCTGCAAATTTGGCCTAGATACCCTCAAGGCCATTTTTAGAATGAAATAGCCCTGCAAAACTCCTGTGCACAGACCAGCCAGCAACAGTTGCTGAAATAGGCTGCTGGCAAGGCCATGATATTGGCTGAAGAGGCGATCGCTCAGAGCTAAAATTATCGGCCCACCCAGAGCAAGGGCTAAACCAATGAGCGTAGGATAGTGGTTTTGCATACTATCAATTAAAGATTCTCCCAATTGGCGTTGAAATTGAAATCTCTCTAAGATTTTACTCAGCTTGCTTAGCAACGGGGGCAGCCGTGTATAAATAAGTTTGATAAACCAATCGAACCCTGCCTTGTTTATCTTTCCAGTCAGCATATAGCCGATCTAACCGATCGCAAAGATCCTCTACGCCAGCCCCCGATCGCGGCAAAAATCCCTGACTGAGGGCACAGCCTATCAAGCCTGCTCGATCCAGCGTCTGCTGATACATGAATTGGCGACGATCGAGCTGTTTAAAGTGAGGAAGATATATTCCTTGCCAAAATAACCCATACTGTCTACGTTTTACCCAGTCAGTCAGTCTTGTATCGTTGACATTTGGACAACCTGACTGGGGCTGAACCGCAGGAGAGTTATAGCGTTTTGCCACCTCATAAAGAATATGAGTATAGCGATGGGAGAAAGAGTCCGCTTGATTCCAGAAATTCCATAACAATGCTAGGCGTCCAGTCGGCTTCAGAATTCGCTGAAACTCTCTCAGGCTTTGCCCAAATTCAAACCAATGAAAGGCTTGAAACGAAACGACTAAATCGATACTTGAAGTGAGTAACGGAAGTTGTTCCGCTGATCCCGCTATCCATTCAATGTTCTGATGTGGGATAGCAGCAGATCTCATGTCAGCATTGGGTTCTATCGCCTGCACCCGTATGCCACGCTGAGCCAAAAGTCGTGAACCAATTCCAGTTCCTGCACCGATATCAGCGGCAGCTAAAGTTGATGGTTGCTGAAAGCCCTCTAGCATTGTGTCGATCGCGCTAGCCGGATAGCTAGGTCGATACTCTGCGTAATCTGTTGCTACATCAGAGAAGTAATCTAAGGAGTTCATTGAGGTAGTTCTCTTCGAGTATCTAAGTGTCATTTAGCAATAAGTGTCATTTAGCAATAGGTTTGCCAACAAAAAGTAGCCTACTGCTTTGTTGGACTATCCAAAATAAGACAGAAGATCGATTAAAAACGTTAAAAATCGCTTTCCAAATGCTGCTGACAATAATCCACACAGGATGGGTAATGCTACAAAAAATCCACTATCAGTAGTGGTCAAATGTATGGTCTCACCCAGAAATATCGAATATAAGAGATGTAGGTATAGTGGAAGCAACCCAAGTAAAACACCGCTCAAGAAATTCCATATCATTTCAGCCGAAGCCCAATGATCGGATGTGTGATCTTCGGGATGACTCTCAGATTCCTTCATTGCATTTATCCACCCCAACAAAAAATTCAAGATTCTGACATCAGAACGCAATAGGGTGTGAACTGAACAGGGCAGCTTGAAAGTGTGAGCTGTATCATACAGTGCTGTAGAGCAGAGCAAAAGCACATCAGCCGATCGGTCATTCTTAAGGTCAATTGAAGTAGCCGCTAAGACAACCAGAGGATTGATTTGAATAGATCAGGGCTAATTTATGCTGAATCTAGCAAAAATTTTGTCGCTTGAAATCTATGCTAGATTCACAAATTTCTCCACCACTCAACGTCAACAACATCCTTGAAACGGGTTGGTTTAGCGCCAATAGCCCTATACCTGCGGATGGGGCCACGCTAGCCCAAAATGTCCAGCGATCGCCGCTGCTCTCAACCCGTCAGCTAGACGCTACTGTCGAGACCATTAATCTCCAACTGGGCACTGAAGGGGACGACACCTTCTCGGGAACCGACGGTTGTGACCTGTTTCTTGGTCAGGCTGGCAACGATACCCTGGCCGGGAGAGGTGGGCAGGATATTTTAGTCAGCGGGCCTGGTGACGATTGGCTCAACGGTGGCACCGACAATGACCTATTGCTGGGTATACAGGGAAACAATACTCTGGTGGGAGGGAGTGGCGATGACCGGCTACTTGGAGGTGAAGGCAAAGACCGACTGGTAGGGCAGTCTGGCGATGACACTCTCTGGAGCGGGGGCGGTAATGACGACCTGGATGGCGGCCCTGGGCTAGACACCCTCAACGGCGGCAGCGGAGATGATGTGCTCATTGACCCAGATGGCGGCGTGCTCACGGGCGGCGCTGGCCGCGATGAGTTTCGCCTGGGCGATGGTCGCCTGCCAGATACACCCAAAATTGCTATTTTTCCGCCTGTGCCCGACTTCACCATTACCGACTTTGCCGTGGGTGACGATCAGCTGACGCTTAACTTTGGCATTGCGTTTGACGACCTCACGTTTCTGGATACTGACAACGGCACTATCGTCAATGCTCAGTCTCGAGAAGGTCTGGTTTTACTGGAAGGCATTGACTCTGAAGAGTTGACAGAAGATAGTTTTTACTTTGGCGATGCTGACCTGCAGGCCAGTTTCCAAGCGACGCTAGATCAAATTTTGACCGAAAGCGGCTTTCCAGGTATTTCGGTATCGGTGATATCTCCAGACGGGACTATCTGGACCAGTGCCCAAGGCGTTGCCGATCTAGAAGTCCAGACGCCGCTTAGACCAGACGATCGCTTTGTCATTGGCAGCGTCACCAAGCTATTTACGGCGACAACGGTTTTACAACTGGCGGAAGAAGGCAAACTGAGTTTAGATGACCCGATGAGTCACTGGCTGCCGGAGATTGCCAAACGGATTCCGAACGGGGAACACATTACCGTACGTCAACTATTGAGCCATACGAGCGGCGTTCGCAATGATGACGACGATCTCGCCGCCGCCTATCTTGCGAATCCAGACATTGCCCAGCAGGAATGGACAGCAAGCGACTTTTTAGCACTGATCTACGACAAAGAGCCCATGGGTGAGCCGGGTCAGTTTGGCTATAGCAACCCAAACTACACGCTGCTGGGAGAAATTATTGAAGCAGCCACGGATTCTGCGCTTGAACAGCAGTTTCAAACCCGTATTTTTGAGCCATTGGGGTTGACAGATACATTCTATGCCTACCCAGAAGATATTCCCGGTGGATACGTCAAGTCGTACTATGACGAGAGCGGAGACGGTAATTTTGAAGATATTTTGAGTCAGGTTCATCCGTCTCTCTCCGTTAAAAAAGCCGCTGGCGGCATCGTTTCAACACCAACAGATCTGGCCCGGTTTGCTCAAGCTCTGTTTTCTGCCGAACTGCTTTCGCCGACCTCACTGACAGAAATGGTGAGCGATCGCAACCCCTTTCTAGGCAGCTTTGAGTATGGTTTGGGGGTTATGTATGATGACATACCAAAGGTGGGCAGAGTGCTGGGCCATGAAGGCGCTCAAAGTGTTTTTGGCTGGCGCGCCAGTATGTATCATCTACCAGATTTTAACCTGACGATCGCCATTACCTCCAATGGCTTTTCAGAAAGTACTGACCCAGTCAGTAGCCTGTGGGCTGACATCATCCTAAATACCATCAAACAGACTGCTGAAGCGTCAATGCTCTCTAGTGGCGTCTAGAGTTTAGAGCGATCGAGTCTGGTAAGAAGGCTAATTTACCAACAAAATCCGCGAAGCCTTTGTCACAGCGTAGGTGGGATGGCACACCACAAGAAGACCTGCGTCTATCCCACCTTTCATACGGAGTATGTGTATGTCAACCTTATCCCAACTGCCTCCGAACTATCGACGACATAGCACGCTGAATTTACTGCGAAAGCCGGTTCTATTGCTAGTTTTGATACTAATAGGCATAATTTTACTCTTAGGAAGCGGCTGGGCAATATTAAAATTAACGCTGCTGATTCGTCCTGAGGCGGCAGCCGTTCTTCTACCTTATACGGTTTTAGATATCCATTCAGGAGGCGGATTTTTTATCACCGTCTCTTTGGTTTGGGTCGTGGGTGCAGGGTTAGCTATACCCATTACAGTCATTATTCATGAAGCCATTCACGGCCTCTGCTTTTGGTCTGTCACTCGACGTATGCCACGCTTTGGCTGGAGAGGGGTAGTCGCCTACACGACTACCCCTACAGAACTGTACATCCTGCGCAATCCTTACCTATGGATCACGCTTGCTCCGCTGGTGATATTGACGGTCTCTGGACTTGTCTTGCTGTGGCGATCGCCCCTCAGCGCCTTGGCAACGCTGATCTGTATCGTTGCGTTCAACGCTAGCGGGTCGGTAGGAGACATCGCCGTTGCTCTCTGGTTGTTGCAGAAGCCAACCCAGACATTGATTGTAGATAAAGGAGAGGTGATCACAGCCTATGTGCCTGGTTCTTCTAATCTGAAAATCAACGACCTTCCCAAGAGAAAAAACAACGCTTAACAAGCTTAGTCTAATAGCCAAGTAATCTGGTCGGCCAGGAATTGATCAAGTATCGCCGATTCTAGAATGAAGTGCAACACCTAGAAGCTTTCCACAGAGGGGCTCATAGGATAGTCTGATGTCTACCACAACAAAAAGACACCCTATGAGCTATATCCAGCTTAGCGCTTCTGAACGAAATAAAGTTTACGAATTGAGAACTACGACAGCATTGTCCATCCGGGGCATTGCTCGCCAACTCGGACGAAGT
>NZ_JADEWX010000283.1 GCF_015207395.1 Nodosilinea sp. LEGE 07088 | reverse complement strand
CTCATGGCGCAAGGTCGATAAAACTAGCGTCACTATAGCCAAAGGCGATCGCAACCTCATATATCGAGCGATACCTTGGGCTGGGTCGTGTGGAGCGCCCGGGAGAGGGGGAGAGGGGGAGAGGGAGGACTGGGTTGGTTAATTGCCAAAGCCTCGAAAGTGCCCTGGCAGGAGATTAATTCCTAAGGCCGATTTCAGCAGGTAGGCAAACATCAAAACGCTGCTGCTGAGGGCTAAGTTGAACCCGATGATGAGAAACACGGCTGCCAGCCAGTTGCCAAACTGGGTGAGTCGTGACACGGCTAAATTGCGCGGGGCACGGCGGCGGTCTTTGCCCACCATCACCACAATAAAAAAGCGGCTAATCAATAAATCGATCTCAAACCGGAGATCGACCAGTTTGGGGGTTGGCTTAGCAATGGCTAGATCGATCACCCGCGCTATCTCGGCTTGCTGGTGGGGGGTAAAGCTAGCCTGTACCGTCGGGTCGATTTGATCGAGAAAGCTGGCCGCTGTGACGTCGCGTCGCCCAGGGGCTAGGGGCGTAGTGCCGTTGGCATTGAGGCGACGCAGTTGGTGTAGATAAGCTTTCATAGACGGTTTAAAACCCATCAAAAGAGTCGTTTGCGTAGCCAGGCCAGAGCGTTTATAGCGTTCCCCAGGGTACCCAGCTGGGCCATTGGGCTTGGTAAGCCACGGCGCCCCCCCGCAAACTGAGCAGTAGCCCGACCAGCGTGGCCAATTGCCAACCCCAGCGGTGGGGTAGCTTAACTCGCTGGAGTTGTTGCCCCGTTTTAGCCAACAAAACTGCGATCGCCGTGCTGACGGCCCACAGCATCAACATCGTGTAGGCCCAATATTTGTAGTGCATTTTGTCTGGCCAGAAGGCCGGCAAAATATCGAGGGCGACTAAGCCCGCCACCGCCGTGGCGATCGCGGCACTCACGGGAACTACCCCACCCCAACCAGTCCAAAGGCCGTAGGTAATTAGCAGCGTCATCAGGGCGATCAGGGCTTTAGGGGCGGCAAAGGCTGTAAGCCACCATCCCCATAGCCCGAGGCCCAGGGCTAACAGCGGCAGCTGCCAGGTGAGAGATAATACAGCACTCATTTTCATGGCATTGGGGGCTCGGGAGACCATTGCAACTGCTCAGCCTATTGGCTGGCATCTAGATATTGATCATTCGATAGTGCCCACTAACCCCATTGATATTGAACCGAACCAACACTTTATAAATCTGCCGAGGATATGAACCCACGAAAAAGCCGATGCTGAGGGGAGGGTTTCCAGGCATCGGCTGAGGAATGGCTCGCCCTTGAGCCATTAGATTTTCCACTCCCTGAAATGACGGCGAGATAGGTACCTAGAGCAGGCAACGGCGATCGCCCCGCTATTAAATCAGTCGCAATTAAGGCGCAATTAAGGCGCAATTAGGGCTGACCATCGCCGACGATCGCGCGCACGCCCTCCAGGGTCGCTGGAATGCTTCTGGGATCCATAAACATGACCTTGCTGCTGTCGCTGCTGCCGATCTTTAGCCCCATCTCCAGGTAGTGCTGAGCCACCAAAAATTGCAGCGCCTCGCGAGTGCCCGGGTCGTCGGAGAGAGTTTTGGCGATGATCTGCATCGCTTCGGCGGTGGCCTGGGCCTGCAAAATTTGCTCCTGGCGGACGGCCTGGGCCTTCATCACGATCGCTTTCTGTTCCGCCTCGGCGTCGAGAATAGCGGCTTTTTGGCGCGCTTCGGCATCGAGAATGTCAGATTCAGCCCGCCCCTTAGCACTGTTGACGGCGGCCTCCCGTTCGCCCTCGGAGGTCAGCACAGCGGCCCGCTTTTTGCGCTCGGCGGCCATTTGCAGCTCCATCGAGTCTTGCACGGCTTTGGAGGGCACAATGTCACGCAGCTCTACCCGGGTCACCTTCACCCCCCAGGGGTCGGTGGAAATATCCAGCTCCCGCAACAAAATTTCGTTGATCTCAGAGCGGGCGGTAAAGGTTTGGTCGAGCTCCAGCTGGCCCATCTCAGCCCGAATTTGGGTGAGCACCAGGTTGACCATCGCCGACTGCAGGTTCTCGACCTTGTAGTAGGCCTTTTCCATATCGACGATGCGCCAGTAGACCACAGCATCGACGCTAATCGAGACATTGTCGCGGGTGATGCACTGCTGGGGCGGCACATCCAGCACCCGTTCGCGAATGGTTTGCTTAAACACCACCTTGTCGAGAAAGGGCACCAAGAAATTGAGGCCGGGGGTGAGTTTTTTGCCGCTGTATTTACCCAGGGTCTCGACCAGGGCCTCGTCGCTCTGGTTGATGATTTTGACCGAACTGGCGGCGATCGAGCCGCCAAAGATCAGCACAATTAGAAAACTAAAAAAGCCGCCCATAAATTCAAATCCTTTAAAGATACTTTGCGGGAGTGGGGGGAGTAGTCAGGCTCTCAGCGCGCTTTCGGGCAAAACGTACAGAGTGTTGCCCTTGCGGTGCAAAACAACAACCGGCTGATCGGCCCCAATGGTGACGGTTTCATCGTCGCAGCGGGCCTGCCAGGAGTTGCCTTCATAAATGACTCGCCCAGTTTGCCCGGGTGGAATGGCGGTGAGGGTACGGGCTTCGGTCGATTCTTGCAGGCTGTAAGGGGTGCGCTTGGGCACAAACCGCCGCAGCAAGAAAAGACAGATCAGCGACAGCACTACCCAGGCCACTATCTGGAAACTAAAGGAAGGCACCGCCAGGGCCATAACGGCCACTAAAAAGGCGCTGAGACCCAGCGTAGACTCCACAAAACCCGTGGGCAAAAATAGCTCCATGAGGCAAAAGATAGCCCCAAGCACGGCCCAAAATAGAGGGTAGTTCATAGCCGCCTACAAAAAACGTTAAGGCATAGGAGAACGGATGAGTTAGATCAAAATGCCGGTCCATGAAACCCAACCCAGGTTACCCTTCTGAAAGTCTCGCTATCCTCTAGGATTAATCTATCCTTTTGCCTTAAGCCTTAGGGGGCTTGATTACGTTGTTTTAAGAGATTCCCCGGCTTTACCCTGTGTCTGCCCGTAACCGCCCGTAACTGTTATGAACCGTGTTGAGCGTCGACCCTCTCGCTATAAGCCCTACCTGTGGGCCGTAGGAACCGACCTGGAGACCCTGCCGGTGAACGAGCTAGTGGGTCAGCGCTACCAGGTGGTGGCTCCCTACCTGTGGCTAGACACCCTGCCCGATCAGCGCCCCAGCACCCCAGATGTGTTGCCGCAGGCGGCGATGCCCTATTTGCGATCGCACCCCCACCGCCTGCACCTGCCGGGGCTCTATGGGGTGCTAGAGCGCACTGGCGCGCCCCCGATTTTGCTGTTGGAAAATGTGCCGATTCATCCCCAGGCGGGAGAGCTACTGCCGGAGCTGGAGGCGGGACTCTTTAGCGCACCGCCCCTGCGGCAGGCCAACTGGCTGTGGCAACTGTGGCAACTGTGGGGCACCCTGGGCGAGTTGGGGTTGACCCAGAGCCTGTTTATACCGGGCAACCTGCGGGTAGATGGCTGGCGGCTACGGCTGCTGGAACTGGTGCCCGATGGGGAGGAGCCAACCACCCTGGCGGCGTTGACCGATCTATGGCGATCGCTGCTGTCGCCGCTGCATGTAGCCGTGTCAGAACCGCTGCGATCGCTGGTCAATCGCCTCGATGCCAATGATATTGATCTCACCACCCTCTCCCTAGAACTCAACCAAATCTTACTCAGTCAGGCGACCACCCTCTCGACTCGCGTCGCGCTGGCGGGGGCGACGGCCCAGGGGCCAACCCAGCCCCGCAATGAAGATGCCTGTTGGCCTCAGGGGACTCAGGCTGAGGCCGCCCAAGGCTTACAGGTGGCGATCGTGTGCGACGGGGTAGGGGGCCACGACGGTGGCCAAGTGGCCAGCCAGCTGGCGGTGCAGTCGCTGCAGATTCAGCTCCAGGCGCTAGTGGCCGAAGCGGAAACCGAAATGCGCGTGCTGCCGCCCCAGGTGATCAGCCAGCAGATCGAGGCGGTGATTCGGGTTGTCAACGAGCTGATTAACTTTCAAAACGATAACCACGGCTGGGCCGGTCGCCAGCGCATGGGCACCACGCTGGTCATGGCGGTGGTCATTCCCCAACGGGTGCAGACTGACGCTGGTTGGCAGCGGGCCAACGAGGTTTACCTGGCCCACGTAGGCGACAGCCGCGCCTACTGGATTACCCCTGACTACTGCCATCCGCTGACGGTGGATGACGATATTGCCGGGCGGGAGGTGATCGCTGGTCGTCAAACCTGGCCCCAGGCCCAGGAGCGCAGCGATGCCGGGGCGTTGACCCAGGCCCTGGGCACCCGCAATGGCGACCATCTCCAGCCCCACATTCAGCGGTTTATTTTTGATGAAACCGGTATTTTGCTGCTGTGCTCCGATGGCCTCAGCGACAACTACCGCATCGAAGACGCCTGGGCCAACTACATTGGCCTGATTATTAAAGATATTGTCACCCTCGACTCGGCGGTGGCCTCTTGGATTGAGCTGGCCAACCAGAAAAATGGCCACGACAACACCGCCGTGGTGCTAATGCAGCATAAGCTCTTCGTCCAGACCCAGGCCAAAATTCCTGAGGAGCGCGAAGCCCCACGGGAGACCGTGCCCCCCACCAGCGCCACCTTCTACGGCGAAAGCTCGCCCCAGGAAGAGGTGGCTGATGCCCCGGTAGAGGCTAAACCGCCGCGCGGGGTGCCTCGGTGGGTACTGGCGGTGTCGGGTTCTGCGTTGCTGCTGGGGCTACTGGGCCTATGGCTGGCCAGTCGATCGCCCCAGCCAACCGAGCCGGTGCCACCGCCGCCGACGGAGTCTGCGCCTTAGGGGATTGGGAGCGGAGGAGCGGGAGAGGGGGAGAGCGGG
>NZ_JADEWX010000282.1 GCF_015207395.1 Nodosilinea sp. LEGE 07088 | reverse complement strand
GTGCTGGAGGGTGGCAGGCTATAGATTTCGCTGTTGGGGATGAAGTCTGACATGGCGGGGTGGGAATAAGAGTGACAGGAGGGATCCAGATCCCAGGGTTTTTGAAAAACCCTGGGATCTTTTGCCGCAAGAAATCGCGCGAAGGGTGCGAAACCCTCCGCGAAATGAGAAACTGAGCTAACGAATCAGCAATAAAAGCTATATGCCATCGTGACATGTCACCTCGCCTTAGTCAAGGTGCTTTGTAGTTGTGGCGAAATGTCTCGACATGCCTGAAAGCAGCCCAAAAGAGCCCAAGTCAGAGTCAGCCCTAAAGCAGCTCAGAGATCGTCTAGGCCTGACGCAAGAAGAACTGTCCCGCCGCTGCGGGATACCGCTGCGAACCTATGTGCGGTGGGAGACTGGAGAGGCTACGCCAAGGCCGACGATTCCGCAAGTAAAGGCGCTGTGTAGGGAGCTAGGGGTTGCGATCGAGGACTTGCCAGATGATTTTGGCCCAAGAAGCTAATTCTTGCAATGAATATTTATTTGAGTCCCTAATTGTCCTTATTAGCTTCGAGTTGTTTTATAAGCTCTGGAGGAACAAATTCGACTTTATCTAAACCTTCTACGCCATCCCAAACAGTATTTTCATTCCATGTAATACCCCTGAGGCTACATTCTGCCATTTTGAATCTTCCGAGCCCTGGAACTTGAACGGTTTCAATGCCAAAATTAGGATGCCTGCCAAATTTAGCATTCTTCAAATTCGCATTTTCCAGATGTGCGCCCTCAAGATTTGTATCCCTCAAATCTGCATCTTCAAGATTGGCTGCGAATAAGTTTGCATCCTTGAGGTTTACACCCCAAAGATTTGCATTCTTGAGATTCGCACTGCAAAGAATGGTTTTTTTTAGGCTCGCAAAGCTTAAATCTACATTTTCCAAGTTGGCAGAACTTAAGTTAGCATTCCTAAGGTCACTTCCGAATATAACTGAATTACGGAAATTTACTTCGCAAAGAAAAGAATCTCTGAAATCGGAAGATGCTAGGATTGTCTCCTCGAAATTAGCTCTATCAAGCTTACTCCATCTCAACCGAATACCATGTAAGTCCGATTTTGATACATCAGTTCCTTGGAGACTAACGCCGTCTCTATTTAAATCTTCTAATGCTTGAACTCTTCCACCATTTCCTGTCTGTCCCTGTGCAGATGTAATGACTTGCCATGCCTCATAGTGCTCTTTCTTTCTACGTGTTCTTATTTCAAGAAGAAAAATTATAGCGGCAGTTACTATCGCTATCGACTCAGCATTTCCAAAGGCAGTCTTAAGCACATCAGCTACCGAGTATTGCTTCAGATCAGCCAACCAGATTGATACTGCAATAACCAAAATGGCAACTAAAAGTAGTGTAAGAATTCTAGATGAAAGATTTCTATAAATGCGGATAAGTTGTAGGTGAACTGGAATTTGCGGAGTTGAACTAGAATGCAATATATATTTGATAAGCATAATTGCAATTTTTCGCCCAACAGGTTCCCACTTGCTAGGGTGAGGAGAAGCTAGCCACTTAATATGTTTGATCGGCCTTCCCATGATTTTATGGCTTAGTGGATAAACATATATTTTTGTTTTTTCTGTCGCTCGATAGGATGTGTTTTTGCTAAGGCGATGCTTTGCTTGCCCATGCTACTCCGTGGGCAGTTTGGCTACTAAGGCCGAGCGCCTCTGCTCCCATCATTCATCGGTCGCTTCAACAGGCTCGCCGCTCTCTAAGCCCTCTAGTAAAAGTGCTTCGATCTTCGCCTGCTGAGCGAGTCGGTCTTGCTCTCTCAAAACCAAATGCACCAGGTAATCGGTTGCTGTGTCAAAGCCCGCTTGCTCAGCTTGTTGAGTGATTACCCTTTCTAAATCATCTGACAAGGAAATATTCAGCATTTAGATACTTCTGTAGCAGCACATTTCAACCGTCAGCCGATAGAGGCCTTTGCTGTCGCTGCTTTAGGAACTCTGCAAAATCTAGCACCTCCGCCACCAGATCGTCAGGTAGCTGACTGGCTAAAACCCGCAGAGAACTGCGATCGCCCATCATCTCCCGCGCTGCTGCCAAACGCTTGAGCTGGTGCGGGTAGACCGTCTCAACCCCAAGGGTCTCCATAAAGGCATCGGGGTCATCTTGAGCAGCGGGAATAAAATCTCCAGTGTCGTCGTACTTCACCCATTGGCCAAACAGCTCCACCAAAAAGGCTGCGCCCTCATTAAATACTTCAACGATCGCCCCTGGTGTACCCTCCGGCGCAATATCACCTTCTACCAGAGGCACCGCCTCCAAAAGTTGCACACTGTCGAGAAGCTGAAACTGAGTCATGATAAACCTCCTGTGCGATCGGGTACAGCTGTTACGAACCGGGCAACGCTCGTCCCAAACTCAATAATCCAAACGGTACGCACTCGCCTCACTAGACCAGAGTGGCCACCAAGCAATAGGTATGCTCGGTAAATTCTGCCATATTCATTCTGGCTTTGGTAAGTCAATGCTTCAGGAGTAACAGCCGACAGTATGGCAGTACGAATCGCAGCGGGCGAACGAAAACCCATAATGCCAGTCCAGAATCTCTGTTTATCTCCCCCTTGTCCAGGCTTGCCCGTAGTACTAAACAGATATTCTGCCTTCTCCAGAGGAAAATCGAATCTCTCTGGTTGCGAATCCGAACGATCCATGCCTGTTCACCCTTTCGATCAGCTGGCGCTGTTCGTCAGCGGTAATGTGTCGCCTAGGCATAAACCGCTGGCGGTTGCAGACCCAACTGGGTCATCTGTATGCCGTCTTAGCCTGACTACTCCCGCTCAAGAATGCTGACGATATCCTGTGAGCCATAAAAATTCGGATGCCTGCAACCGCTACAGGCAACAGCCTGAGCTGTGCGGGTAACTTTACTGTGCTGGCTCCGCCCGCAGGTTCAACAGCAGGCCCTAGCGCTATGCTAAGGCTCTAGCCCCGCCACCGCCGTTATGAGCCAAACCTACAAAGCTATCGGCATCAACCTCAAAGCCATTCCCCTGGGGGAGAGCGATCGCCTGCTGACCATTCTCACTCCCGATGTTGGCCTCATTCGAGCCGTGGCACCGGGATCGCGCAAGCATCAGTCGCGGCTGGGGGGCCGCAGCGATTTATTTGTTATCAACGAGTGCCTGGTGGTCAAGGGCAAACGCCTCGACAAACTGATTCAGGCTGAAACGGTGCGCACCTTTCCAGGGTTGAGCCAGCACCTGGGCCGCCTGACCGCCAGCCAATACCTGGCGGAGGTGGTGCTGCTCATGGCCCTCAGCGACTGCCCCCAGAGTGAGCTATTTCAGGTGTTTGTCGAGCACCTGGGGCGGCTAGAGACCGCTGCACCCTCAGCCCTGCTGGCGGGGCTGTGCCACGGGCTCTATCATCTGCTGGCCCTGGCCGGGGTGGCCCCGGAGGTGCACCAGTGTACCCGCAGCCGGAGGTCGATTGTGCCCGATTTGCTCGACCCCACCTGGCGGGTGGAGTTTAGCGCCGAGGCAGGTGGGCTGGTGCAGACGGTTAACGACAAATTTTTGACGCCAGGGCAGCGACACCCAAATCGACCGACCCTACTCACCGCCACCGATGTAGCCCTGCTGCAACAGTTGAGCAAACCTGAAATTTTGTCCACCGGGGTGACGGGGCCCGAAACCGCAGGTAGCATAAAAAATCAACAACTATGGTCACGGGTAGAACGGCTTCTGCGAGAATATACCCAGGACTATTTTGAACGGCCAATTCGGTCAGCTAGCTTAGTTGATGTCTGTTTTGCTACTGTTTAAACTGCCTAATAATGAGCTACTCAGCGCCCAGGTTTCTTTGGTTACCCCATGCTCCGTGAGTTTGATGCCGATACAGACGCGACTGAAGCAACTGAGGCCAATAGCCTACCTCAGGCCCAAGCCTCGGGAAATGGCAAAGACCCAGAGTCTGGCTCTGCTGTTGAGCTAGAGTCCCAGGATCTAGGGTCATCCTCTTCTGTAGCCCAGCCTGAACCCCAAGAGGTCAACCCCGAAAACAGGTTTTCGGCTATTTTCCAAAACCGCAACTTTTTAATTTTATGGACTGGTCAGCTCTTTTCTCAGCTGGCTGACAAGGTCTATTTAGTCTTGATGATCGCCATCATTGCAGCCCGGTTTGAGACCCCTGGCCAAACGATTAGTGGCTGGGTTTCGGCGGTGATGATTGCGTTTACCATTCCGGCGGTGCTGTTTGGGGCGCTGGCCGGAGTGTTTGTCGATCGCTGGCGTAAGCGCCCGGTGCTGGTGTGGTCTAACCTGCTGCGCGGTGGTCTAGTCATTGCCTTGCCGCTGGGTATCTGGTTGACGGCGGGCTGGGGCACGGTACTGGGGCTGCCGGTGGCTTTCTGGCTATTGCTAACAATCACATTTTTGATTTCAACCCTGACTCAGTTTTTTGCCCCTGCCGAGCAGTCGATTATTCCGCTGATTGTGGCTGAAAACGACCTGATGTCAGCTAACTCGCTATATACCACCACCATGATGGCTTCGGTGATTGTGGGCTTTGCGGTGGGGGAACCACTGCTGGCGCTAGCCGATCGCCTGATGTTGGCCGTTGGTATCGCCGACAATGGCCCGGCTATTTTGGTGGGGCTGAGCTATCTGGTAGCGGGGCTGTGCCTGATGACGATGGTTCCTGGCAAAGAAAAACTTTCTGCCACCCACGAAGACCTGATGGATTTTTGGGCCGACATTAAAGAGGGCCTGAGCTATTTGGGAAAACAGGTACAGGTGCGGGTGGCGATCGTGCAGCTGGTGCTGCTGTCGTCGGTGTTTGCGGCCCTGGCCGTGCTGGCCGTGCGGCTAGCGGAGATGATTCCGGCGATTAAGGCTTCGCAGTTTGGCTTTTTGTTAGCAGCGGGTGGTCTTGGCCTAGGGCTGGGGGCGGTGC
>NZ_JADEWX010000281.1 GCF_015207395.1 Nodosilinea sp. LEGE 07088 | reverse complement strand
AGATTGCCGGGCAGATGTTTGATAACGAATATGACCTGGCCATGACCGTCATTGAGGGCATGGAGGCACGTAGTAGAACCGGAGATTACCCACTGGAACGTTTTATATTTAATTGCGCCTAGCTACTTATCGGTCTCCAAGAGTACTCAGCAGCGGCTCGTGCATCGTCACGATTTCCCGTCTGAGGCGGGAGATGGCGGCGTTAAAGAGATGAGCATTAATGGGGCAAAGTGCGATTACGGACGCCCAAAGGTCAACGGAGTGATTGGCGCGACTATAAGGCCGTTAACCTGCATCAAGGCTGTGTTGCGGCGTTCTTTAGACAGAATGATGCCTTAGTCGAGTGGATCAACCAGCAGCCACTGGCGTCTCCGGTGGTGTGCTTAGGCGATGGGCACGACGGGATCTGGAATCTCTTTGCCCAGATCGCACCGCCAGTGCAACGACTTGAGATTTTAGACTGGTATCACCTGATAGAAAATTTGGGTCAGGTCGGCGGGTCACAACACCGGCTGGATGCCGTGGAGACCTGTCTGTGGCGAGGCGATCTTGAGGGAGCCGTTAGGCAGTTCGATGACTGGCCCCATGAGCAAGTTGACCGGTTTATCGCCTATCTGGCCAAACATCGACACCGTATCGTCAACTACGCCTACTACCAAGCCGAGGGCATGTCCATTGGCTCCTGCGTATTTGCAGCTCGGGGGCAATTGAGTCAACGGTCAAGCAAATTGGACGTCGAATCAAGATTTCAGGAGCTCACTGGGACGAAGATAACGTGCAACAAGTGCTGCGACAGCGATGTGCTTATCTAAACGGCTACTTCTCAGAATGAGTCTTACGAGACTGGGATGCACCCGTTGCCAAGTCGCCCAACAACCGCGCTGCACCCAGGGTTGATTCATTGTAAGAAATGGAAAACTTGCTCCACCTGGTTGGCAAGCTCTCGTAGAGCGGAAGTGAGCGAATTGAGCCCATTCAGTCGGAGTAAGTTAATAGTAATGGACCGAAACAGCGAAGCACTGAGCAACGCATTCGAGTCTCGACCATAGGTCTTATTCTCATGAAGAACCATGTCTTTGGGCCAATGCAATTGATTCTGAATGCTCCAATGCCCACGCACGATGTCGTTCCAGAGTCTGGCCGTGGTTGCGACAGAGCTGAGATAGTAGGCCTGATGGACGGAGCATCAGGCTTGGGGGTCAGCCACTGGTTGGAGGGCCTAATCTCCTTCCAGTGGCGCTCGACCAAATTTTTGGGACGTTCAGACTGCACGCACACAGCCTTAGCTCAGTAATTTAGTCCAATCGCGCACCGGGCGCAAGTAAGAATTGTTACCGTTGGCATAAACCCTGAATTTAGAAACCGGGTTTCTTTGCCGGGTTGCATTTAACCCTTGCACACCCCCCAGAAACCCGGTTTCTGGCCCCATACCCTTCCTTGCATCACGGCTAAAGTTCATCCGCTACCCCAAACCCTTCATCAGTCTCTGCGATCCCTTCCTTCGCCCCCGTGAAACCTTTATTTCACCCGCTGAAAGGTTCTTTTCATCCCTCGGTAGCAGCTCCAGCCTGCTCAAACCTTTCCTTCGTCCACACCAAAGGTTCCTCCACCCAGGCAGATCATTCTTCCGACCTCGCGTAGGCTTCCACCATGCCCCACTCGGTTGGCTTCTAAAGCGGCCAACCACCGCCGTTGCCGTTCGTCCAATAGCAGGGGTTGGTTGTGGTGTGGGTTCGGTCAACCAGGCAGCGATGCCGGTGGGGAGTACGACACTTGAGCGATCTAATCGCCTGTCAGCCGATTGAGATAGCGCTCGATCAGTAAAATGGCCACAACGTCGTCGATGGGGCGAGGAATCGTGCGCAGCGATTGGGGCACTAGGCCCGCCAGCCCCGAGGGCGGATACATCTGCCAGTAGCGATCGCGGGCTTCTAGGGTGGTATAGCGCTCATCTACCAGCATGATGCGCGGCGAATCGGGCAGCTGACTGAGGGTATCTTTCCAGCCCTGGGAGGCGGTTTGGTCGCCCAGCACAATCATAGAAATGGGGAATTTTTGGCGCAGAGTCGCAATCTCCTCGATTACCCCAGAGGCAGCCACCACCTGTTGGTAATAGAGCACCCGGTCGAGCCCCATAATGGCCAGACCACACTTTTGCCGTCCGGGGTCAAAGCCCAAAATCACCGGTTGAGACAGAGAGGACGGGGGAGACTCACTCACAGAGGCAAGAGATAGGTTTGCCACTTCATTGTGCCACTCTGGCCGAGTTCTCTCAGAAAAAGATGTCGCCCCAGGGCGGGTCAAGAAAGTTATGGTGGCTTCCCCGCTATCTAGCGTACAAACTCAAGGATTTGCACTAAACTTAGTCGGCAGCAGCGCCAGAGAGTGCTGTGGATCCTAACTAGTCGTGAGGGTAGCTAAAACCCTTGAACTATAGTACGCTTGTTTTGAGCCCAAGGTAACGCTGGCTAGTGCACATTAAGCGTGTCGAGTTATCCCATTTCAAGTCGTTCGGCGGCACGACCCAGGTACCTCTACTGCCTGGGTTTACGGTTATTTCTGGCCCCAATGGCTCGGGCAAGTCAAATATTTTAGATGCGCTGCTGTTTGGTCTGGGGCTAGCTAGCTCCAAGGGTATGCGGGCCGATCGCCTGCCCGATCTGGTCAACCAAAACCAGATGAGTCGGCGCTCTACCTCTGAAGCCAGCGTTACGGTCACGTTCGATCTCAGCGATGTGGCGGCTGAGCTGATGATAGATGGCCATGATGGGGGTGAACCGTCAGGGCCAGAGCAGAACGGTCACGGCAGTCCAGCCGGGTCGAATGGCCACAACGGCCATTCACCCACTATTCAGATTTCTGAGGCAGAAGGCGCTAACCCAGAGAATGTAGTGACCCTGCCCATGGGCCGCGAGTGGAGTGTGACCCGCCGATTGCGAGTCACTAACCAGGGTACCTACACCTCTAATTACTACATCAACGGTGAGCCCTGCACCCTCAGTCAGCTCCACGAGCAGCTACAGCGTTTTCACGTCTACCCCGAGGGCTACAACGTCGTGCTTCAGGGCGACGTCACCAGCATTATTTCCATGAACTCCCGCGAGCGGCGGGAAATTATCGATGAGCTGGCCGGGGTGGCGGCGTTCGATCGCAAGATTGACCAGGCCCGGGGCAAGCTAGACGCGGTACGCGACCACGAAGAGCGCTTTCACATCGTGGAACGCGAACTCCAGACCCAGCTGGAGCGACTGGCTCAAGACCGCCAAAAGGCCGAAAAGTACCAGCGGTTGAAGGAGACCTTTCAGGTTAAGAGCCAGTGGGAGGCGGTGCTGCTGTGGCAGAGCCAACAGCGGGCGATCGCGGCCCTGCACCAAACCCTAGAGCAGGGTGAAGCAACATCGACTCAGCTGGCCCAAGCGATTACCCAGGGCCAGGGGGCGATCACCGCCCTCGACGCCGAACTCGCCACCCTCAACGCCCGCATTCGGAACCTGGGCGAAGACGAGCACCTGGCCCTGCAAGCCCAGGTCGCCACCCACGAAGCCGAGCTGCGTCAGCTTCAGCGCCAAGAGCAAGAAAACCGCGCCGCCACCAACCAGGCCGCCGCCCAGCGTCGCGATACCGAGATTGCCCGCCAGCAGCAGCAGCGCGAGCTAGAACAGACGGGGCAGACGATTGACGCCCTTACCACTGGGGAGCTAGTTGCCCTTGCCGAGGCTAAAAATCAGGTGCAGCAGGCCCTCGAAGAGCGTCGTCAGGCAACCCTAGCGATCGCCTCCGCCTCCCAGACCAGCATTCAGCAGCAGAGCCAGCTGCGTCAGGCGATCGAAACCCTGCGGGGTAACATCGAGCCCCAGCGAGCCGAGCAAATTCGTCTACAAGAGCGTTTGCGCCAGCTAGAGCAGCAGATCGCCACCCTGACTGAGCAGCGCAGCAACCTGGGAAATATTGCGACCGAGGCTGACGGCAGTGCCGGTCTGCCCCAGCAGCTGACCACAGCCGAACAGGAGATGCAGGCGACTGCCGCCAAGATTGCCGCCGCCGAAGCTGAGCTGTCGGTGCAGCGCGACACCCAGACCCGCCTGCTCAAAGAGCAGCGCGACAAACAGCGCGAGCTCGACAAGCTCGAGGCCCAAACCCAGGCTATGCAAGAGAGTCAGGGCACCCACGCCACCAAGCTGCTGCTGGAAAGCGGCATCGCGGGCATCGACGGATTGGTGGCCCAGCTGGGCAAGGTTGAGCCCAAGTTTCAGCTGGCCCTGGAGATCGCCGCCGGAGCCCGTCTGGGGTATTTGGTGGTCGAGACCGACCAGGTGGCCGCCCAGGGGATTCAGTTTCTCAAGCAGCGGCGGGCCGGGCGGGCCACGTTTTTGCCTTTGAACAAAATTCGCGCCCCCCGGTTTACCCCCGTGCCCGACTGGAAGCGGCCCGACGGCTTCCTCGACTACGCCGTCAACCTGATCGACTGTGACCCCCGCTACCGCGATATTTTTGGCTACACCTTTGGCAGCACCGTGGTGTTCGACACGTTGGCCTCGGCGCGGCAGCACCTGGGCAACTACCGCATCGTCACCCTGGAGGGGGAGATTCTGGAAACCAGCGGGGCCATGACCGGGGGCAACGTATCGACGCGATCGGGCAGCCTGCACTTTGGCACCGTAGAACCCGCCGAATCGACCGAGGCCCAGGCCCTGCGCCAGCGACTGGGGGATATTGAGGTGATGCTAGAACGCTGCGATCGCGACCTCAATGCCACCTCTAGCACCCTGCAAACCCTCTCCCAAACCCTGATTACCCAGCGCCAGCAGTACCGTGAACTCCAGCTGGCGGGCGAACAGCAGCAGAGCCAGCAGCACCAGCAGGCCCAGCAGCGGGCCACCCTTGAAGCCCAGCTCAGCCAATTTCAGCAGGAGCTGACCAGCACCCAGACTCGCCTCCAGGAGTTGGCCAACG
>NZ_JADEWX010000280.1 GCF_015207395.1 Nodosilinea sp. LEGE 07088 | reverse complement strand
CCCCAGTACCCGCCCTCTCTCCCGAATTTCGCCACCAGCTTGCCGCTCGCCTCATTCCCCACCTGGGGGGCCGCCTAGAGACCTTGGATACCGCCAACGCCGTACCCTCACACCTCTGCCTACGGCTACCCCAGGCCATTCCCTAAACTAACCATTGATTTTTTAGATTTGAGCGTTCCATTTCAAAATCTTTCGATATAGTTTGGGCAATTCATTTCCGGAATCCAACCCTGCACCCCTGTAGGTGGTTGCTAGGTAGGTCAACATTCACCGTAATGTCGGTTCATCTACTCGATTTGAAGTCCTGAAACTAAGTCACAGCGAACATTATGGAATTTGCCATCATCCTTGTATTGGTCTTCATTGTTTGGACTAATGAAGCCCTATTCGGTAGTCCGCTGTTTAAAGAAGTGCCCAAAAAGACCCCTGAAGAAAAATTTGCCGACGCCATCAAGGACTACCTCAAAGAGGGGATCAACGTTCGATGCAACGGTGGAGAAAAAAAGAAAGGATAGTTCTCGCAACGAAAATATCCGATTTCGACGAGTCACTTTTCTAGACCTGGCAATCGACACAGGTTTTTTCGAGCACCTGCTAGAGCATCGGTACAGTATGGCTAAAAACCCGATTTCTTTGTCACTGCCCTAACGGCATGACGGGCATTCTGGCCGAGAAACCGGGTTTCTGTACCGGCGTTCTAGGGCTTGGCTTTAACCACTCGCTTGAATCGATAGCCCATCTGGTTTAATTGTTGCCGAATTGCCGCATCCCTGCGTGGGTGGGCAAGTTGGATCTAAGCCAGGATGAGGGGGTAACCCATGAGCTGATGGCGATTGAGTAGGCCGGTGAGGGTATCGTGGAGGGTCAGAATTTTATTCTCAGATAATATTCAGGTGGATGGGGTCTAATAGATGGAATGGTTGCCGCCGTGGCCTCGTGGCTATGGCCAAATCGACTTTAAACCATGCTGTTAACCCTGTCTTCACTGTATAAAATCTATGGTTCAGTCTCCACCGTCTCCTGCGATCGCCGTTGTGCCCTTTGATCGGCAGCTTCAGCAACCCCTCAGTAAGTTGCCCGTCACCGTGCTGCAAATCAACCTGGGGCGCAAGTGCAACCTGGCCTGCACCCACTGCCACGTAGAAGCTGGCCCCAGGCGCACCGAAGAACTGTCGCCCCAGGTGGCTGACCAGCTGATTCAACTCATCCGTCGGTTTCCGCAAATTACCACGGTGGATCTGACCGGCGGTGCCCCAGAGATGAACTACGGCTTTCGGCCACTGGTGGAGGCGGCTCGAGGGTTAGGTAAACAGGTAATTGTGCGCTCTAACCTGACAATTTTCTTTGTCCTCGGCTTTGAGGATTTGCCTGAATACTTTGCCCGCCACCAGCTCCATGTGGTGGCCTCGCTACCCTGCTACCTGGAAGACAATGTCGATCAACAGCGGGGGGCGGGGGTCTATAGCGAGTCGATTAAGGGCTTGCAACGGCTCAATCAACTGGGCTATGGCCAAGACCCGCATCTGCAGCTCGATTTGGTGTACAACCCGCCGGTGCCGCGCAGTGCTGAGTTTTCGCTGACCCCCAGCCAGGCCGCTTTGCAGGGCGACTATACAGACTATTTGCGATCGCAGTTTGATATCACTTTTAATCAGCTGTTTACCATCACCAATCTGCCCATCGGTCGAGTCAAGCAGTACCTCCAGGGCAAAGACCTCTACTGGCCCTACCTGCATTTTTTGGCTGCCCACCACAACCCCGCCACCGTTGCTCACCTGATGTGTCGTCAACAGCTCTCGGTAGACTACAACGGTGTGCTCTACGACTGCGATTTCAACCAGATGGAGGCAGTGCCCTGCCCGACATCTGACGGTCAGCCCCTCACCGTGGCTGACCTGCTAGCCGCCGATTCTCTGGATCTGGTCGAGCAGGTGCAGACTCGTGACTACTGCTATGGCTGCACCGCTGGCAGTGGATCGAGCTGTGGCGGTGCCCTGACCTAGGAGACTACAGTATGGCTAAAACCCCGGTTTCTGGGTCGCTGCCCTAACGGCATACCTGGCATTCTGGCCGAGAAACCAGGTTTCTGTACCGGCGTTCTAGATGCTCACCAAGGCCATCCGTAAAGGCGTCGGATCAGCCCAGCCAGAGGCCTTATGGCCATTCGTGCTGACTAAGTAGAGAGCAGCAAACCGAATGGGTGGTACGCCTACTTTACATGGGGAAGTCGGCCGCCAGGGTAGCCCCCTCTAGCCCCAGGGCTGTGGCATATTTTTTAATAAAGGCACGGATGTAAAAGGGCTCGGGCAGCTGGCGCAAATTGCCGCTTTCAATCGCCCGCAGGGTGTAGGGCTGTATGTAGGTCTGTCGGTAGACCTCCTCAATGGATAGCGACTGCGACTGCCGCGTCTGCTGCAGAAACGCCCCCACTTTCTTGAGGCTGGCCTGCTGTATGGCCGCAAAGTCGGCACTGGCCTGGAGCTTTTTGGCTAGCGTTTCGTGAATATAGTCGCGCTGGTCAGAAAATCGGGCAGAGGTGGTCGAGGTGGTCGCCTGGGGCAGGGTCGAAATGGCGTCGGGTTGGGGGTGAGCGGTGACCCTTTGGGGCGCGGCTGGCCCGGGTCTAGCGGTTGCTGCTTCCAGGGTGTTTTCTACGGGTTCACTGGCCTGGAGGCGCTGATCGAGACGGTATCGATTGAGCAGGCCCAGGGCAACTAAGGTGGTCACGGGTAGAGTCGCGATCGCAACCTGCTGCGCGGCTATGGATGCCGCCGCCGTCGCCCCTGCCCCCAAAATCACGGCGTACTCTGAGGCAGGGGGTAGCTTAGAGCCAGAAAAGTTAGGGGTCTTCATTGCATTTTGGAGGAGTCTCTATGGCCTACCTTTTCGCTGGGGTCAGCTCTCCGTCCGGAAGGAGTGATAAAGTTTATTGGCATTATTGGCAGCATTGCCACTACCGGGGCCATACCCGAGAAGCCGCCGCCGCCCGCCCCAGATAGTGGGGTCGTAGGTGCTGCCAGGCCGCTACAAACCACCGCCGCGCCGCCTGGGTCGATGGGCCTCGATAGCGGCAGAGCACCCCAGACTGTAGGCGGGTAACGCCAATGTCTCCAGGTTGGCCACTGGGCCAGAACTGACGCAGGGCCGCAATTTGCTCTGGGATAATGCTGCACCCAGCGACAACAAAGCTGCCGACCACGGGGTGTTTGCCTAACCCGTTAGGGCTGTGCATGGGGGCGCTACCCCCGACCAGGTGCTGGCGATCGAGCCACAGCGGTTGGGCGTCTTGCCAGACTTCTAAATGCGATCGCCACTGCCCCTGATCCAGCGTTTCACCGCGAGCACTGCGGCCAAAGCGAGTGATATCCCAGCCGACCCAGATGGCCTCCGGAGCCAGCTTGACCCGCACATCTTGGCGGTAGTGGGCGTGGTTAAACACAATGGTTTCCTGGGGCATCCACTCCAGGCAGCTGTGGGGAGCGAGGTCAATCTCCACGGTTTGGGCGGCTGAGCAATCGGCGGCACTGCCGTAGACTTTGCTAGCCGCAGCGGTGGTCAACAGCACCTGGGCTTGGGGTTCAACGGTGAGCTGCACCGCCAGGCGATCGCCCCCCACCAGCCCGCCTGCGGTATGCACCAGCACCGTATGACAGAGGGCCTGCCCCTCAGGGTAGAGGGCGCGCTGCACTCGCAGGGGTGCCCGAGTATAGGTATGGGTGGGAATACATTGTCCATGGGCTAGGGCGTAGTTTAAACGAGCCACCCCCTGCCAGCCTAAAGCCTGGGAATCAACCTGCACCATAGGGCTTAGCGCGCGTAGCCCTCGGGCACCGAAAACTCAGAGCGCCCGGCCTGCATACGCAGGTTTTGGCAGCGAATCAGCTCCTTAACCGTGAGCACCTGCCGCCCTTCGAGGGGGGGCACGGCCTCAATGGCGCGAATCAGAGCTGTAGCCGCATCGGCCTGGTTATAGCCTCGGCGCAGGGCTACCTGCACAGCCTTATCGTCGGCGGCAATGTCAATCTGAGGGCCGCTGACTCCGCGCCAGATTTGTAGACCGGCTAGAGCCGTGACCCCAGCGGCGGCAACGACCCCCACC
This sequence comes from Nodosilinea sp. LEGE 07088, assembly GCF_015207395.1. Lineage (GTDB taxonomy): Bacteria > Cyanobacteriota > Cyanobacteriia > Phormidesmidales > Phormidesmidaceae > Nodosilinea. Next base: position 855 of record NZ_JADEWX010000280.1, on the reverse strand, counting down.
GCATCTCCCTGGAGCAGCTCAACCACACCCCCGGCTAGCCCCGCCCCAGCGAGGGCCTGGTACCAGTTGGGCTTGAGCACATTGGCCAGAGTGACCCAGCAGACAGTACGTAAAAACAGCATGTCGCGATCGGCCACTGCCAGCTGTTGCCAGCGATCGAGGTTAATTGATACGGTATGGGCCTGTTTCCAGGGGCGCGGAAACTCGGCTTTGATCACATTGAGCTGGCGATCGTTGAGCAAGAGTTTGGTTTTCATGCGGGCGGTGGCGGGCATCAGCTCCCGCAACCGGCCAATCTCTGCATTGGGGTTAACCACGGCCATGTCGTCCCAAAAATCACCCCTAAGCCTACCATTTCTACTCGCTAAAATGGCCAGTTTAATGGGGATAACTCCGACTTAGTCCAGGCCCAGCCAGGTTAAAAAGGTCTGGCCAGTCACCAACTCCAGCACCAGTAGCGCCACAAAGCCCACCATGGCAAACCGCCCATTCATGCGCTCGGCATAGTAGGTCCAGCCAAAGGCGGGGGCCGGTTCTGATAACGCTGTGGTTGTCTCAGCGTTGGCTTGGTCGGAGGTCGAAGGATCTGTGGTCATTTAAATTTTTAAGCCGAATATTGGTTGTCAGAGGGTTATTCTAGCCCAGATGTTGAGGGCCATCCGTTACTCTGAGCAGGTGACCTTAGAGCATTCCAAACCAATAAACATCCGCTAAGGTGACGACAAAACGTAACTACTCCAAAAGTGCTGGTAGAGACAGGATCTATAAGCTTAGCCGCAGGTAGCTGCCGCCACCTGCGGCGCTGAAGCTTGAGCGCGAATCACATCCGGTAACGGTGGTATTCGGTCATCGCTA
>NZ_JADEWX010000279.1 GCF_015207395.1 Nodosilinea sp. LEGE 07088 | reverse complement strand
ATATGCGCTCGGTCACGCGTCCGATAGGGAACTGTCTGAGCCTCCCGAAGTTCACTTAACGTGCGGTCTTCTTCCTCGGTCAAAATGATGCGTAATGGGGCGGGCATTTGAGGGCACTCTGGCTACCCTGCTATCTTACATTTAATCTCAACTGCCTACTTAGCGCGCCACCCAACCTACAAATTTAGTCTTGACAGTTCACTAGGGTTGATGGTTAAGGCTAGACATCGCAAGGATAGCCTCATCCAAAGAATTGTAATGATAGAGCTATAGGACTCTCGATTTATTAAACTGTATCTATAGCTACAGTTTTTGGGGAAGTCATGGAAAAGCAATCGTCTAGTCAGCGTCGTCAGGTGATTGGTGAGCTGCGTCATCAGCTGCGATTTGCGCAGCCCCAGGAGCGCGATCGCATTCGTCAAGAGCTGAGTTTTTGGGAAATGCGCGGTCGTTAACTCGCAGACAGCAACGGTAGCAGCAGGGTGACGAAGAAATACACCAGCGACCCTGTAAACACGTAGCTGTCGGTGCGGTCTAAGATACCGCCGTGGCCGGGGATGAGGGCTCCAGAGTCTTTCACCCCGGCATCGCGTTTCATCAGTGATTCGGTCAGGTCGCCCAGCAGGCTAGAGGTACCGATCATCAAGCCTAGAGCCGATCCCGATAGCGGCCAGAGGGGCCACTGTAGCCAGTAGCTACCGGCCAAGGCCACGACCATACTGCCGAGCATGCCGAAGGCGGCACCTTCGACGGTTTTCTTGGGGCTAATGTTAGACAGCGGTGTGCGCCCAATGATCTTGCCAGCCGTGTAGGCCCCGATATCGGCGGCCCAGATACAGGCAAAGGCCAGCAGCGTGACGACTAGACCGACGGGTAGAGCTTCCAGCGATGGTGGCCAGGTATCGGGCCAGTAGCCGCCCAGAGGGAAAGAGACGGCCCCGTCGCCGAGATCGCGTAGGCGCACCCAGAAGCTGGGTAGATAGCCCCCGTAGAACAGGCCCAAAATAGAGGCGGCCACATCGGCAATGGTGGCCACCTGCGGTTGAAACAACAGATAGAAACAGATAAAAGTACCGCCTAGCGGCAGCAGAGCATCAGATAGGCTGGAATCAATATGAGCGGTAATCAGCAGCAGCTGGCTCACCACCAGGGTGATTTTGGCGGCGGGCAAGATGCCCTTGGCCTTCACCAGGGCAAAAATTTCAAGCTGCCCCAAAAAGATAATGATTCCGAAGCCCAGGGTAAAGTACCAGCCCCCTAGCCCAACCATAGCCAGAGCTACGACAATAGCAACCAATCCGCTAATTATTCGAGGCCAGGGCATAGGCGGGACTACGAGCGCTCAACCAAAGGGTAGAACATGGGCTGTGATCAAAAGAATTGTAGTGGAGCAAACCTTCCTGCCTACACTGTGACACATTCCCTGGAACCCCAGGGCTTGCTGTTGACCTCGGTTATGGCGGGCATAGGTCACGGCCTTTGGGGGTCGCTAGGTCTGGGTAGCCAGCTTTGATCAGGGCGCGATCGCGAATGCGGCAGGAGTCACACAGGCCACAGGGTTGATCGCCCCCCTGGTAGCACGACCAGGTTTTGTCGATCGGCACCCCCAGGTTCACCGCCCGGCGCACAATATCGACCTTAGAATCCATCACCAGGGGGGCAACCAGCTTGGGCGCGTGGCCGGCTAGGCCCGCCTTCGACGACAGCTGGGCCAGCTGTTGAAACGCCGCTAAATACTCGGGCCGACAGTCGGGATAGCCCGAATAATCGACGGCGTTGATGCCCAGGTAGATAGCTTCGGCCCCCCTGGCTTCGGCCAGGGCCAGGGCCAGGGCAATAAACACCGTATTGCGTCCGGGCACGTAGGTAGAGGGAATGCCTGCCTCAATGCCACCCTGGGGCAGGGCCAGGGCCAGGTCGGTGAGCGACGACGCGCCCCACTGGGCCAGATTGACGGCAATGGTGTGGTGGTCTGCGATCGCCAGGTGAGCCGCCACAGCCTGGGCCGCCGCTAGCTCCCGCTGGTGGCGCTGGCCGTAGTTGAGGGAGAGGGCCACCAGACTGTAGCCATCGGCGATCGCCTGGGCCGCTGCTGTGGCCGAATCGAGCCCCCCAGAGAGCAGCACAATGGCGGTGGAATGAGTGTGAGCCATGCTAGATACCTAAAATTAGCCGAGCCACCTTGAGGTAGGTCAGTACCCCCAATACATCTACTGCCGTCGTGATAAACGGGGCTGACATCAGGGCGGGGTCTAGCTTCAGCGCTTTGAACAAAAAGGGTAGTGCCGAACCAGCTACCGCCGCCAGTAGTGAAATAGCCACCAGGCTAATGCCCACGGCCAAAGCTACCCCCCAGCTGCGCTGGAGGACAAAGGCCCACAGGGTCACCATGACTCCCAGCAGCACCCCGAGCAGCAGCCCAGCGAGCGCCTCTCGAGCGATAATATACCCCATCTGCTCTGGCCGCACCTCTCCGGTATTCAACCCACGAATCACCACCGTTGACGACTGGGCCCCGACGTTGCCCCCGGCTCCAATCAGCAGGGGAATAAAGGCCGCTAACACCACCACCTGCTCAAGCAGGGCCGCCTGACTTTTAATCACGGCGCTGGTGCCGGTATTGGCCAGCAGCAGCACAAACAGCCACACCACCCGCTTGCGAGCTACCGCAAATAAATTGGTCTGAAAGTAGTCTTCACCTCGGCTTTGCACCCCGCCCGCCGTATAGATATCTTCGGTGTCTTCGGCTTCAATGACATCGATCAGGTCGTCGATGGTGGCAATGCCCACCAGTCGCTGCTCACTATCGACCACCGGCAGGGCCAGAAAATCGTAGCGCTGAATCAGACGAGCCGCCTGTTCTCGATCGGTGTGGGTGTGCAGGTAGATCACTTCGCGCCGCATCAGGTCTTGCAATATTTGCTCGGGCTGGGCAACTACTAAATCTCGCAGAGACAGCGCCCCAATTAAATGGCGGGCATTGTCGAGTACGTAGAGGGTATAAATGGTCTCCGAGGTGTCGGCCAGACGGCGAATGCGCGCTAGCGCCTGCTCGACGGTGTAGGTAGCGCGCAGGGCAACAAATTCTGAGGTCATAATGCGCCCGGCGCTGTCGGGGGGGTAGCCCAGCAGGAGTGCCGTGGCCTCGCGTTCGGCGGGGCTAAGCTGCAGCGTCAGCCGCCGCACCACCTTGGCCGGCAACTCGTCGAACAGGTGGGCGCGGTCGTCGGGAGACATGCGATCGATAATGTCTAAAACGTCGGGGTTTTTAAGGTCTTCTAACAGCGCCTGCTGTACTCGCGGCGACAGGTACTCGTAGACGGCGATCGCATCGTTTTTGGGCAATAGCCGAAAGGCAACTGCCTGGAGGGTTTCTGGTAGTTCATCAATTACCTCGGCCACATCCGCAGACAGCATGGGCTCGAGCCAAGTTTGCACGGCGTCAAATTGCCCGGCCTCAAGCAGGGTCTGCAACTGGGTCTGGGTAGCTTTCATGCCCGCAGATTCTTCTTTTTTTCTCGCCACAGCAGCATACCTCCGTTGGATGGGGCTATAGGGCTGGCGCTTAACGCCAGTTGGCCGGTCTATAGCCTATTGCTCAGCTGAACCAAGACTGTTGAGGTAAAGCCAAGGCTCAAATGATTCAATGGAATCCAGCTGCATAATCGCGATTCTCCCAACCGCTCACAACACCAGATCGTTGCCCCGGTCGGTAAAGACAACCGCGTCAATGTTCCAGTCGGGCTGGTGGATCAGGGTTTCGCGCAGGCTGCCCAGCATGGCCTTTTGTTCGCACAGCGACAGCGATTGCAGCACCCGGCGTGAGGTGCGGGCTACCCGCAGGTCAATCGTAGCGGTTTTGGTCTCTAGGTCGTAGCTGGCCCGGTAGCCTGAGAGGGTGAAATAGGGAATGGCCTGCTCGGCTAGAATCAGCCCGACTGTATTCTCCATGCTCTGGAAACGGGGCACCTGAATGGGTTCGACCTGGTAGGTCTCACAGGTGCTGTCGAGGGTATAGAGGTCGACGGCAACAGGGTCGGCGGGCACGACCAAGCGCCGGGCACGGGTCTGCAATTGGCGGCTAGCCGTCAGCAGCCGCTCTGCTGGAGGCGTTGAGGTCGCCAGCAGTGGGACCGCCGTATCGGTCGCCGTATCGGCGGGCGCGATCGCCGCAGCGGCCTCTGGAGTCGAGGGGGCGGGCAGCGCTGGGTCAGGCGCGTTGCCTGGCCTGCCGCTACAACTTCCCAGCAGGCTCGCCCCCAGCAGACAAAACATAGCCAAAGACCGCCGCCCAAAGCCCCCAGGCCAGGTATGGTGATGACGGTATGAAACTGGGTTTAGGCAACGGGTCATGGCAAGTGCTCCCTGGAATCGACGACATGTGCTGTCGCTGGCTGATTTTACGGCGGCGGAGTTAGAAACGGTGATGGCAACAGCCGTGAGCTTTCGGCAGGTGCTGATGCGGCGCACCCGCAAGGTGCCTGCCCTGCAGGGGTTAGTCGTCACCAACATGTTTTTTGAGCCCTCGACTCGCACCCGCAGTAGTTTTGAGCTGGCGGCCAAGCGGCTCTCGGCTGACGTGCTCAATTTTGCCCCCGGCACCTCGTCACTGACCAAAGGTGAAACTATTCTAGACACCGCCAAGACCTACCTGGCCATGGGCACCAACCTGATGGTGATTCGCCACCAGGAGGCGGGCGTGCCCCAGGCGATCGCCACCGAGCTCGATCGACTACAGACAGGGGTGGGGGTGCTCAACGGCGGCGACGGCCTCCATGCCCACCCGTCCCAGGCCCTGCTCGATCTATTCACGCTGGGCCAGACCCTACATCCGGAACAACCCCGGGCAGAGTTGCTGGCGGGCAAAAAAATTGCCCTGGTGGGCGATATTTTGCATTCCCGGGTGGCCCGCTCCAACCTCTGGTGTCTTACCGCCTGCGGGGCCGAGGTACACCTGGCGGCCCCGCAGGCGGTAAGACACCAGAGG
>NZ_JADEWX010000278.1 GCF_015207395.1 Nodosilinea sp. LEGE 07088 | reverse complement strand
AGTTATGGACCGACTGGGCACTCCAACTGATAGCGCTCAAACCCCATAAACATCGCTATTTTCAGCGTGGTCTCTATGCTCTATCCCTGATGCAGCAAGCTCTTTAGGTACGTTGTCACCCGTTAAGGCTCAGCGGCTACCGGCCACTGCTGCGCCATCGCGGCATCGTAGGCGTAGTAGAAGCGCATGCGCAGGTTGTCCGGGTAGGCGGCAAAGATGCGGGCATAGGTCGCTTCGACCTGATGCCACACATCCGGCTGCTGCAAATAACCGGGGGTATCGTCATCAATCTCGCGATGAATGTAAAGGGCAATGACCCCCAACATCGGCTTGTTGGCTGATTTGGAGCGACGATCAACGTCTTTAGCAAAGGCCAGTAGACGGGCCTCGCTGCCTTGCCACTGGGGCAAGAGACTCATGGCTTTCATGCCCCAGAGTTCGATGTGGGCGGGGTTTGCTGCCAGGCCGCGATTGTAATAGTTTTGCCAGAGCGATTCGGGCTGTCCCAGGCCCCGCGAGGCCAGCAGCAGTGCGGCCCACACGTTGGGGTCTTGAGGGTTCAGCTGTGCAGCGGTTTCTAGCTCTATCTGGGCTTGTTGAACGAGTTCACGAAAGGGTGCCCAAGCTTCTGGCGGAACTCTGCTGGCGACGCTTTCGCCCCGATGCTCCCAAGCTTGATGGATCAGCAGCTGACCGCGAATCAGGTAGGGAATATGGGAGTTAGGATAGGCGGTGCTCCACTGATCCAGCACTTGCATACTGTGGTCAAACTGCTCCTGGTCGGCGGCGGTCAGAGTTTTATCGTCGTGGGCAGGTGGTTCGCCTAAGTCGCGGTAAAGGCGATTGAGGTAGGCCGATGACAGCTCGTCAGTGCGTTCGCGTTGCAGGCTTTGATTGATGAATGCTTCCAGTTTGGCAAAGTCGCGATCGCCATACAGTACGCTACTCCAGCTTTCGGTGTCTTCTACAACGGTGTAGCGGGCCAGTAAGGCGGGCTCTGTCGAGGGCTCACCGGCTACGTGCTGCGCTATGGTCGCTTGGGCTGGGTTGAAGACTCCCACTTGGGCCAGTTTGGTTAAACTACAGCCGGGGAGGAGAAGCAGGGTACCCAAAAGGAAGGCGGGCGCTAGAGACCGATGCTGCGACATAGATAGACGGTAGAGATGGTGGCTCTAGCCTAGCCATGCCTAAAGGCTGAAACCCTGAGTGATGCTACCAGAGTTATGGCAGATTAACGGTTGGCTCGATTCATCCACCATGGCGATCAGTCGGCCGCGGGCATCGTAGATCGACCGGTGCACCGTGTTTTACTTGCACCTGCACTCTATGTGGCAGATAACTTTTCTCTAACCCAACCCCGCAAAACTACCCTTAGTCAATAGTCCGGACACTTTTCCAAACCAGCGCTGAAACCCTTGGCTTCTCGTTAGCCAGGTTGCTGTTGAAGAGGACTGAAACCCGCATCCTACTGTTGACTGCCAAAAACTGTCCGGAGTGTTGCTTAGTATTGCTTCATTATAATTGGTAAAGAATATTAAGCTTCAATCTTCCACGAGTAGTTTCTACATATAACTTCTACATTGAAATCATCACCTATTACCAAATAATGCTCATATTCGTAGTCACTCAATTCTAATTCCTTAATCCAATCGGAGTCAATCAATCTATACATTGCTGGATTAGGGCAAACGTATGTTTGCTGCCAATATTCACGAAATCTAGCCTTCGATCCCTTCAAACTTCCTGAATTATCTCTGAACTCAGGAATCTGTTCCCAGTTATAGCTATCCAATCTCTTTTGCTCACTGCTTGAAAAATCTGGATAGTACCGAACCCAGAAACCATTTTCAAATATAACCATAACCTTTGCGTATCCATTAATGTTCTCAAACGTACTTTCTTCCCCGAAGAACGCCAAGAATCTCAAGATAGTAGCCACCTCGGGTTGAGTTGAGTCACAGGCCAAAAAAAAGTTTGGGGTGGAAGGACTCACCATCCATGGCACTAGCACTGGTTGTACTTTTACTGTATTTGTCATGGTGACTTTATCCTCCAATCTCAATTACTCTTATAATGGTCGGATCTGTCTGGGATGGAGTTACTGGAACCCTCGTCCCCGGAAGCGGTGCATTATCGATGATTGGAGTTTCCTGAAGTCTGTTCAATAGTTTGAGGCGCTCTCTTTTTGACAGAGAATCAAGATCTACAAAATTTATATTCGTCGGCTCTAAGCCAGCTTGAGCTAACGCTGCTCTAGTTCGCGTATTTGCGGATACTAGTCTACCAGAATCTGGATCCCTGAATACAGTAATCGGCAAATCGTCAGCGGAAAGAGGGGTATTCGGATTCAGTAAATCACTGACAACTTCATCAATACTTCTACCGCTCGTATTTGGAAAACGAGGGTCGCTACTGAAACTAGGCCCTACACGTTTTTGCCCAAACAGTATTGGCTCTGATACTCCTCCACTAGCGCCTGTCCCACCAGCTTGAAAAATAGGTCTAGCTAAGTGATCAGCCCCATCTGCCCCATCAGCTACATTTCGGGCACCCCGAGCATTGACGCCTACCCCAATCAGCGTCCCACCAATCGTCAGGTAGTCGCCAAAGGAACCAGCGCTATCAGTACACCCGTTCCTGATGTCCTGATAGATGTTGTTAGCACTCCGACCCACATCTATCCCAGTCCGCGCCGTATCTAGCGCTATATAGGCTTGGCGAATGCGGCGGGGCATCGTTGCAGCAGTAAGCACAATCGAAGTGGCAATATCCCCGGTGATGTTGCCAACGGTATAAGTCAAACCCGACTGGTTGCGCTGGGCTGACCCATCGCGATAGATAGCTGAACGAGCCGCGTTGGTGAGTCCAAAGGTAGCCCCGCTGCCAAAGCCTGCGGCAAACTGGTCAGCTCGATTCAGCGCGTTGTACACCGTATCGTTGGCGAGAAATCTGTTCATCCCATCGCCAATCGCGCTTTCTCCACTGGGATCGGTGAAGTTTGTTGGACTGTTGAAGACGTAGCTATATAGGTTGCTATCCCCTGAGCCAAACCCTAGTGGGTCAGCACTTACGAAGGCACCAACCGCTGGGTCGTAATACCGCGCCCGGTACTGCATCAATCCCGACTCCTCATCCAACTCCTGCCCGGTGTAGCCAAAGCGAAAGTCTATCTCTGGATTGCTCTCACTGGTGACCTGGCCAAAACTGTCGTAAGTGGTGTGGTTAAGTACCGTGCCCGTGTCGTTGATCGCATCGCGCACGCTGCCCTGATGATCGCCCAGCGCCCAGCGCGTTTGCCCAGCCGTCTCCTCCGCTAGCACCTGGTCAATCTGTGGCCCGTGGAAATAGCGATGGGTAAGATTGCCCGCTCTGTCAAACACCAGAGCAATATGGCTACCGTCATAGACGAAATGCTCCTCGGTTGCGGTGCCAGCCCCAGCCCCGTCGGCGTCTATAGCGCTGCTCAGACGACGGTTGTAGACATCGTAGGCATAGAGCACCGTCTGAGTCATCGTGCCTGCCCCATCCTTCGAGATCACCCCGGTCAATCGATTCCGGTAGTCCCAGGTGTACTCCGTCGCCTCACCTGTGGCGATATCGGCCCGCCGAGTGCGATTGCCCTCGTTGTCATACTCGTAGCTGTAGGTGCCGTCATTTAGCAGTCGGTTGTGATCGCTTGTGGTGTAGCTGGTGCGATTGCCTCTCGCGTCGTAGTTGTAGGCTTCATCGCTCTGGTAGCTGTGGTCGGTGGAGGTTAATTCATCACGGTTGTTGTAGCGGTAGTCGCTGATGCCGTCAGGGGTGACCAGTTGGGTCAGACGGTTGGCCACATCGGAGGTGAAACCTTAATTAGCAGTGGGGTTGCCTTCTCGCCCATGGACCAGGGCATAATTAAATTCATCCGATGATTGATGCAGACATTAAGACTATGGCTTTGCAAACTCTGACGCTACGTTTACCGGATTCAATCTATCAAAGGCTAGTTGATTTGGCCCAGAAATCGGAGCGACCGTTGGAAGAAGAAACGGTTAGCCTGATTAATGCTGCACTGATAACCGATGCAGAGTTAGTTGCTGATATCAGCGATCGCCTAAATCAACTGGCATTACTCACAGATGAAGAGCTGTGGAGTGCGGCTGCATCCCGAGCATCTGAAGACGACAATGAGTTAATGCAGGAACTGTTGGAAAAGCGACAACGAGAGGGGTTGACTCCAGAGGAATTTGAACAGGTGCAGGTATTATCAAAGCACTTTAACCACATGATGATGGTTCGGGCTAAGTCGGCGGCTCTTCTGGCTGAACGAGGCCACGATATATCCGCACTAGCTGTCACTCCATGAGTAAATCCAGAGTCCCAGATGGGCTTCGTGCCGAAATTGTCACCCAATTTGGTTATCGCTGTGCTTACTGCCAAACACCACAACAAATTTCGGGCGTGCGCCTGACAGTTGACCATATTGTGCCGGAATCGTTGGGAGGGACTACAGAGAAGCGTAATCTTTGTTTGGCTTGTTGGGATTGCAATCTATACAAGGCTGCGAGAGTCTCTGTATTTGACAATCAATCTCAGCAAAATGTTCGTCTATTTCATCCTCAAATGCAAGCTTGGTTTGATCATTTTGAGTGGAGTTCTGACGGTTCACTTATGCTTGGAAAATCAACAATAGGTCGGGCTTCTATTACTGCACTTCGGATGAACCGTGCTGAGTTGGTGATCTCGCGTAAACTTTGGGTTGAGGCGGGATGGCATCCTCCTGATTAATTTGTTAATAGGTACATGAGCGATCGCTCCCTATCATCAGTTACCACTGATTGCATTTTTCACTCCATAGAATCACGAGTAGATTGGCATCGCGGCGGCTCACCGGGTTGTTATCAGAATCATAGCGGGTGAGCTGTTCAGTGCCATCGGGGACAGGGCCATTTCATTCTCAAGGGAGCCTAAAGATGCTAGAGTTTCAGGCTAGTTCCAATGGTTCTAGCGTTTATGCGTCTGCCCCCTCCCGCCCCC
>NZ_JADEWX010000277.1 GCF_015207395.1 Nodosilinea sp. LEGE 07088 | reverse complement strand
GGCGTAAAGGGCGGAGGGGCGGAGGAGTAGTGGGTAGTAAGTCGTAAGTTGTGAGAAAAGAGTATTTGGGAACGGTGGCAACTTAGCTCCCCATCTCCCTAGCTCCCCATCTCTCCGACTAGGCGAAATACCCGGTCGGCGTCCTCCCCTTCGACATGTCCTGAGCACCGCCACTCTGAGACTGGCTAACCTGTAAGCCTTCGTAGGCGAGGGTGAGTTCTTCAATGGCGACGGTGTTGCTGTCGGCCTGAAGAGCGGGAGCTCTCCAGCTTACGGGGATGGTGCCGATCAGGGTCCAGCACTGGATGGTTTCTCCGGCCTGGTTAAATAAAAGGATGTTGATGGTGCGGCGGCGGTTGGTTTTGCCCATGAGGATTTCGTTGAGCCAGGTCCAGAAGGTGAGGCTACTGGTGATGCCTCGCTTAAGGGTGATATCAGGGAATTCGGGCTGGCCGATGAGGATGCGCTGCTGGTCGTTGACGCCACCTTCCATGAAGGCTTCCCGCTTGAGCTGAACGCCGAGGCCGGAGCACTCGCTGAAGGAGGCCGTTAGGGTATCTTCCATTTCAATGTAGAAACGGTCAGCGGTGACATAGTTAAATTCGATAGAGGTAGTCAGGGCCATCAAAACCTCCTGGGGTTGCGTTCCTGTTGTAGACGAATTTCGGTGGTGAGCAGGTTGTAGATGCGATCGCTCAGTCGATCCAGCAGCACTGGATCTTGCAAAATTATTTCGGCCAGCTGGGTCAGAGCCTGCTGTGAGTCATTCATCGGCCACCCCACAGCTCATGCCAGACATGCTCCATCGACATCTGTGGCACTAGTCCGGCTTCGCTCAGCAGGTACTGCCCATCCGTGGTGCGCAACAGGTGGGTCAATGCCTCTCCCTGAGGCGATTGGGAGGGAAACAGCAACCCTAGCTCTACTGCCAGAGGGTAGGCTTCAGACACCTCGACCCAGTAGCTGCCCTTGGCATTACACAGGTCTGTTGTGGGGTGAATCGGCTCTCCCCCATCCAGCCTCAGAGGCTGGATGGGCTCGATTCTGCGATCCTGCCGCCCCCCACCTGGATCATTAGCTTTAACCGCCAGGGGATACACCGAGCACTGGTTAAACATGGCACCCAATTGGTCAAAGCCAAGGCTGACAACGCCCTCAGATTCAAACTCGTAGAGCATCTTTTCATAGATATCATTTCGAATGTCAGGCTCATTGTTTTCATCGGCTCCCGCGATTGGGTATCTACCGCGATCGCGCACTTGAGCAGCTCTATGAAGGCGATCAAACCGTTCGATTAAAACCAAATTCTGGTTTAGAACTAAAGCCTTAAACAAATCAATAGCGACCGCATCATCAGGAAAGTACAGCTTGATAGGTTGCCCTCGAAAGGTTGGTGTATCGCTGTCTCCTGTATAGAGTTGGCGCAGTTCAGGTATGCCAATGGTGTGGCCCAATTTACCGACGGAGTGGCGCGATCGATAGGGATTGCCAAAGGGTACAAATACTGCCAGACCGTCGTAGGCAACAGGCTCAAACTTCAATCCTGAAGCAGCTACTGAAGAGCCTAAAGAAGAAGACTTGACCAGACCAATATCGATATCTCCTGACCGAATATAGTTGGCAATCTCGCTATAGCTTTTTGCGAGCTTCTGCGAAGCACGGGATTCCGAGGCTGAGAATCCTTTGAGATCTTCAGGCTGCTGAAAGTCGCTCTGTCCAAAAAGTTCTATGGTGCCCAGTAGAGCCTGTAAGCTTTCTGATGACTGGCTATGATCTGACTCAGAGTTAGCCTGGTCAAGTAATTTTTGGAGGGCAGATCCCCAAGCAGTGCCAGCCTCAGTCTGGTACTCAATGGCACCGTCAAGAGTGGTTGTGTGAGCAACAGGTTGGACTGGCTGAGATGAGGCTAGAGGCGCTACCGAACGATTAGATGGCTGATTTTTCCAGTAAAATCCTGCCGTGGCAAATATGCCTGCTACGCTAAGGAACAGCAGCAGTCGAGATGGGCTCCAGAAATCTTCCCCTTTTTCTTCAAGCTGTGACTCGATAGGCTGGGTTTCCTCTGTGGCGTCATCTGGTTCAGGAAGAGAGCGCAATTCTTCTAGGGCAACCTCAGCAGACAACTCCTCTGCATTCCAGAGCCGCCGTAGATACGCCCAGAGCATTGGATCACCTAATGCCTCCCAAGGAGTCTCATCTGCCAGCTCAAGGGGAATTCCATCGGAGTTGAAGTTGGCTCCAGCGAGGTGGCAGACGACCTGGCACAAGTGTCGCAAATCGCGGAATTTTAGATTCTTCAGAGCCTTTTGGTTGAGCAGGCTAGCGGTACCGCTAGAGTACAAGTTATCTATGCCCGGCGGTAAGAACAAATGCTCCCACAGGGCCAAATCGGTAACATAGATGAAAAACTGATCCTCCATACCCGAGTGTTGTGACTCAAGCACTCGAATAGAGAGACTGCCGAGATTAATATTGCCGTGGGGAATACCCTTGATGAGCTGCTCCGAGCCAGGCAAGGGAAACCGAATCCAGCAGGCGTTGTGCAAAAACTGTAGGGTTTCAAGCACCTGGTCTAGCACAATGCGAATCTGGGAGGCTGTCATCGTACCTCGCTGGGCCAGGTAGGTTTCCAGGGGACAGGTTTCTTGGGGAACTTTAGTGATCAGGTAGCAGGAATGATCAGCGCGATCGCAGACGGCGTCTACCCATCTCACCAAACGAAAGTCTGGACCGTGACTAATTTTTCGATTAAGAGAAATGAGCTGCTCGAATATCCGCTCTCGTTGCTCAATATCTTTTAGCCTAAAGAGCTTTTCGGACAGGGTCAATTTCTTGATCAAAACAGGTTCGTCACTACTGTGAGCGCTACCCAGGTAAAGACAGAAATTGCCTCCCGTTTTTACATGATCTTCAATGAAATAGCGATCCCATCGGCTCTTTAAAACTTCTTGAGAGCTAGTGGGTATGCTTGGATGGTATCGATGTTTTTTCCTGAAGGGCGAACTCAGCTGGTTGAGGCGTTTTCGGCGTGCAGGATCTCGAGCAAAGCCTGCGCTCAAGTCTAGACCATAGGGCATTTTAGCTTTTGATTTTCCGCCTTGACTTGATTCGTTTCCTAAGGATATGTCTGTTCGCTCATAAATCTTTTGGCCTTCTCGTCGACCCAAGCGATAGAGCGCCTGGCCAGGATCTCGAATAATGTTGATCAGTTCGCTGACTTTTCGCCTGCAAAAATTGTAGCCGTCAGAAAGGCGCATACCTTCATGCCTCATCGAGAATAACTGTTCGGCTGTGCTTTAGCTGTGTCACAGCCAGTAGCTCAAGTAATCTACTAATCCAGGAAAAGTGGATTGAACCATGCTCTTTTTTGTATAGGGGTGTCACTACAGAAAAGAGGTTTACCACAGCCCAACCCACCGGAAAAATAGAGCCATACCTCTTTTCTCAGGTCTAGTCATTCCTGGCTGAACTGTCGGCGTCAAGGGCTAACTGTTCCCTGAGCAACGTCGAACGGGACATTCTGGCTGGGTTTTGGCTTGGACTGCGCTCAGCCAGCGTTGTCTCTGGGACGGTTACGTCAAGGGTTAAAGACTTCTAACATCAAAACCACTGATTCAAACACTAGAACTCGTAATAATTTGCTCTCTACCCTATTCCTAAATGCAACGGTAGAGCACCGTTATTAGCCTTATCACCCCGATCAAACTCATTGATGGTGCAATACAACTGATAGAGATAGCTCAAGTCACTGGCATACAGGTTTTCAATAATCCTGGCGTTGATATTGTCTAGAGCTCCAAGTTTAGTAATCACCCGTGCCAGGATTAAAACGGTTGCATAGGCTGGGTTGGCATGCACCCGAGGATCTTGTAAAGGAGCAATTTCATCTTCGGCCTTAGCCAACCGCATCAGGCCGGTACGATGCAGATTGCCTTCACCATCTAAATAGCCCTTAGGCAGCGTAAATTCAAACTCTGTCTGAAACATAGAAAGCCATCCTTTTTATCTCACCCGGACAAATGTATCCACTGCGATCTCTAATTCCTCAATTTCGAGATCTGTACTTTGGGCACTAACATCGGCGGCGGTATAGCGCAATGGCCAGGCATTTTGAAAATCAAATCGTGCTTGTTCCTGTCCACCCTGGTCATAGATGACTAGGGAGCCGTTGCGTAACTGCTTTGCCCATTGTCCTGTTTCAACCGCTTCGAACCACTTCCAAAACGTCATTGAACCAGTCATGCCACGACGCAAAATAATGTTCTCTGTCTTAGCTCCGCCGGGAATTTTAGTGTGCACAGAACGCCCTAGATTGGCTTGTCCCCATTTTTTAGGGGTGACTTCGCTAATTTCGACCGCTTCCTGGCTGCGCTTAAAGCCCTGGCATTCCAAAAAAGTGGCATCGGCGGAGGTATCACTACCTTCGAGCTTAAGCTCTAGATAAAACCGATTTGCCGCCAGTAGTTCTTGCCATCCGGCCATAGCTTTCTCCCTAAATCACCCGTTCAATACCCTCGTGGACTAGTTCCAGAGATTCGTTGGCCATATTGCTATCCGCCGCCGTAAAACTCGGCCCTTCGTATTTGTAGGGATAGGCATTTTTCAGCTCCCAACGAGCCTGCATGGTGCCTGCCTGGTCGTAGGCAGACACTGATGATGCCCGCCGATTGCTAGACCAGGCCGATGAACCGCCATCGTTGGTGTTGCAATCCTTGTACCAGAGGTAAAGATCCTTATCGGTCGTGGCCACCAGCTTGACGACAACGTTTGAAAACTTCTCGCTGGTTGGGGTAGCCTGCCGGACCTTAAGTCCCCCTTTTCCAGAACCCTGGACACCTCCATCCCCCGCCACGGGCGATTCAACGGATAGGCCAGAAACTTCAAGAATTTGTTTTTCAGTCACACCATCGGCTTCAAAGTAGAACCGACAGGCGGTAAGCAGTTCAGTCATGGAGTAACTCCTTTATCTCGGTTGATTGGTGAAAGGTTGATTTATAGAAGGTGGAGGGGCGGAGGG
>NZ_JADEWX010000036.1 GCF_015207395.1 Nodosilinea sp. LEGE 07088 | reverse complement strand
GCGGCACGCGGGGATCATTCACCGGCACCAGTACCTCTAGGGTGAAGTCGGTGAGCAGCAAGCGACTGATACCGAGCAGATCTTCTTCGGTGGCACCATCTGGAGGCGGCGCAATGCTCTGCTGCAGATCGCGGATAATGATCAGCGGCTCTAGGCGCTCAATATTGCGCATAATGCTGAGGGTCTGGGGAAATAGCGCCTGCATGGAGACATCAATGGTGACGCGCTCTAGCTTGCCGTTGAGCTCTGGGGGGCCATCGACCATCAGGGATGAGGGGCTGGGGTTAAACCGCAGCAGATCTGAGGAGAACAGCTGCTTTTGCACCTGAGGGTCACCAGCAAATTGGGTTTTCACCCGCTGAATCTGTTCTCGGGTTAGGCCTAGGGCTGCGAGCTGGGCGTTGTCGAGCTGGGCAGGGTCGGCTCTCAATACATCTGCGATCGCCGCGTTGCTGTTCTGAATCTGCTGGTTGATATCGAGCAGCAGGGTATCGAGGGTTTGGGCGTCGCCCAGGAGGCTATAGACACCTACCCGCTGCTCAATCGCGGCATCGAGCTGGGCTTGAAGGGCTGCTCGATCTTGGAGGCTGGCCCGCTGCTGGTCAACCTGGGCCTGCTTTTGGGTCACTTCAGCTTCGAGTAATGTCTTTTGCTCTTGGACGGGTTTGACCACAAAGTTATAGAGGGCAAAGGAGCCCAGCAGCCCAAGCACCGCGAGGGCAATACCCTGCACCTTGGGGGTGAACTCGACACCAAAAACCATCGGATAGGTGGGGCCAACCTGGTCTAGGCCCTGGTTATCCTCAACGGGGAGAAAATCACCGGCTGCGGTCATTCGATTACTCCTTTTTCTCTTAGGGCCTCAAGACGGGTGACTAAACCGACAGTGCCCTGGCGCTCTAGCTCATCGACCAGCTGCGATGCCGGTGTATCGGTGATCAGGCCACCCAGGCTGTAGTCAATTAAAAAGTCGGGGTCTCCTACGGCGGTGCCCGGGCAGCGACCCTGGGTTTGGGGATCGAGCAGCGTGGGCTGCTGCTGGGCCTGGGTAATGGCAACGGTCTCTGACTGCAACAGCGGCGATCGCTGTAATACCAGGGTGAAATCGTTGATGTCGTCGTAGGAGCAGGCTACCCCATTGATGACCAGCCCTCCGGCTTTCGGTGCGGGCGGTTCGGTGCTGCCTTCTACGGGTGCGGCGGGGGCCGTTTGGCTCAGGCCGACAATTTGGACTCGGGCCGGGGTACGGGTGCGAATATCTTGCAGTAGCGCCGACCAAGGCACAATTTCGTTGAAGACCGCCACGAAGGCGTTATTCTCGGCCCGCACCAGATCAATTTGCCCCTGAATGGCGCTGATCTCGGCCAGCTGCCCCTGGAGCTGGCTCATTTCGCCATCCAGGGCAATGCTGCGGGCCTGAAGCTGGTTCACTTGGTTACGGGTGACAGCCCAGAAACCGCCGACCAGCGCCAGCGGCACGAGCGCTGCGGCTAGACCAATAAAGAGCGGTCTGCGATCGCCTGGTAATGCCCCCCCGCCCTGGGCGCGAGGTCTAGGTTCAAATACCCGAACCTCACGATCCTTAAGGAAATTGATGTCGAGACTATACATAGCTACACCTCCCGCAGGCCAAGACCAATTACCGTTGCCAACCCCGCGCGCTGCCCCTCAGGAATCTCTTCAGCCACTTCTAGCGAAAGGGCCGAGATCGGATCGATCTGACTGGCTGGCAGGCTCAGCCGCTGAGCCAGAAACTCGTCGAGCTGACCAATGGACGCACCGGGCCCGGCTAATAATAGCTGGGCCACTTCCATGTCTTCGCCCTGGTTGAGATAAAAATCAATCGAGCGCCGCAGCTCATCAGACAGCTCGCCCAGTACTCGTAACATCGCCGTAGTGCCGGGGTTAGCACCACCGCCCACTTGGGGAGCGCCGACGGTATCCATGGTCTGAACCGGTACCGTCATACCCTGCAGCAGCTCGGTATTGCGTGAAGGCGGTAGATTCATGGCGCGACTGAGGGCGCTTTGAATTTGAAAGGTGCCAATGGGTACCGTGCGCGAGAAATGAGGTACCCCATCGACCACAATAGAAATCTCAGTGTTTTCAAACTCGATATCAACCACGGCAGCCGCCTCCTGGGGCGTAAACTGTCGCAGCTGTTCCCGGATGGTGCGAATCAGGGCAAAACTTGAGGTTTCGAGCACGTTGAGTACCAGCCCAGCCTGTTGAAACACCTCTATATAGGGGTCGGTGAGGTCTTTGCGCACCGCCACCAGCAGCACCTGCACCTTCTCAATGCCATCCTCATCGACGAAGTAGCCCAGCTTTTGATAATCTACATCCGCCTCTTCGCGAGGAAAGGGCAAATAGAGACTGGCCTCTTGGTTAAGCACCATCTCCCGCAGCTCTTCGTCATCCAGCTCCGCCGGAACCGGTATGACGCGGGTAATGGCCCGCCCTGGGATAGCAGTGGTAGCCTGTTTGACCTTGAGCTTGCTCTCCGTTAGTACCGTCTGAATGGCGTCGGACATGGCAGCAGCATCTAAAATCTGCCCTTCTTCATAGATACCTTCGGCCAGCTCGACTGAGGCCAGGGTTTCTAGCTTGAGGGTAGTGCCCTGCTTCTTCAGGCGGGCAAGGTTGATTCTTTCGGGGGTGAGCTCAATTCCAACTCCCCGAGGCTTGCGACTAAAAATGGCTTTGAGACTATCCACGGTAGTATCCGAAAAACAGGTGGGTAACCAGAAAACCTGCCCAGCCAAACTAATAGCTAAGCAGACCCAAACAGGTCAATTTCCTGTCCTGAAAAGCTCTTGTTAGAGGCTGCAAGACGAGGAGCCATGACCTAGCAATCGCCCCAGGGGGAAAGTGCTAACGAATGGTACACAATTTAATTCAGAATTTCCACTTTATTATTTGAAATTCACTGCTGTTGTGGGTTGAAGGTGGGAGAACCTATCCCTCAATGATGCACCCGAGGCTCTAAAGCTGCTTTTGAAAGAAGGCCGAACCAAAAGAGTTCGGTACCACCAGCGATGTTACACACAATTCTGAAAAGTGAGCACTTAATATTGAGAAACTATTGCTGTACTGCCTTCGACTCGGAGTGACTAAGCATGACTCTTCCCTTACCTGCGCTGGGTACCCCCCCGCAAGACTACGCCCAACGCCTGCTGCTACTGGGGGCGGGAGAGTTGGGCCGTGAGGTGGCGCTGGAGGCAATCCGTCTAGGGTTGGAGGTGATTGCGGTCGATCGCTACGATCGCGCTCCGGCCATGGCCGTGGCCCATCGCCGCCATGTGATTGACATGCTCGATGGCGTAGCGCTGCGACGGGTGGTAGAGCAGGAACAGCCGGGGCTGATTGTGCCGGAGGTGGAGGCGATCGCCACCGATACTCTAGTGGCCCTGGAGGTCGAAGGCTGGCGCGTCATCCCCACGGCGCGGGCCACCCAGCTGACCATGAACCGGGAGGGCATCCGCCGACTGGCCGCTGTGGAACTGGGTTTAAAGACATCCCCCTTTCGCTTTGCGGGAACTGCATCTGAGTATCGGTCGGCTGTGCAGGCCATCGGCCTACCCTGTGTGGTGAAACCGATTATGAGTTCGTCGGGCAAGGGCCAGAGCACCGTGCGGCAGGAGTCTGAGGTGCTGGCGGCGTGGCACTATGCGGGCGCAGCGGGCCGGGGTAAGGGCGATCGCGTCATTGTCGAGGGCTTTATTCCCTTTGATACCGAAATCACCTTGCTAACGGTGCGAGCGGTGGATGGCACCCACTTTTGCCCCCCGATTGGTCATCGCCAGGAGGCGGGCGACTACCGCGAGTCGTGGCAACCCTGTGCCCTGCACCCCGACACCCTGGCGGCCTGCCAGGCGATGGCCAAAGCGGTGACCGATGCCCTGGGGGGGTGGGGGCTGTTTGGAGTCGAGCTGTTTATTGCTGGCACACCCGAGTACCCCCAGACGGTCTACTTCAGCGAGGTCAGCCCTCGCCCCCACGACACCGGCATGGTGACGATGGTGAGCCAGCATCAACCGGAGTTTGAACTGCACGTGCGGGCGATCATGGGCTTGCCCATTGGCGACATTACCCTGGTGCAGCCGGGGGCGTCGGCGGTGATTTTGGCTCCCGGTGCCAGCGACCATCCTCAATACGCTGGCTTAGACAAAGCCTTGCAAGTGCCCACCAGTAAAGTACGACTCTTTGGCAAACCCACTGCCCACCTCAACCGCCGCATGGGCGTGGCGCTGGCGCTGGGCGATACAGTAGATCAGGCTAAGACCAGGGCGATCGCCTGTGCAGAACAGGTTCGAGTTATTTTATAGCTCACCCATAACGGGGCAAGCAGAATGGGTGATGCGACGGAATTGGCCCACGGAATTGGCCACGGAATTGGCCCATCGTGTATACCACTGCCGCCCACTTTAAGGGAGAATAAACAACCGTAAATTAGCTCGCCAACACTCTAGGTATCTGGACGCGTGAGGTTGACGAGGTTGCGGTGGCCCTCTAGGGCCGGTCTTGAGGCTGTCGCGTCCCCTACCCCTGGAAAATCATGAGACTACGCTCCTACGCTCGCTTTGGTCTGTTTGCCCTGCTGGGGTTGCTGCTGAGCTGGCTGGTGGCCTGCGGCAGTCAGCCCAGCGCCACGGCTCCCGCCGCAGACGGCAGCCAGGAAGTCGAGTTTTGGACGATGCAGCTCCAGCCCGATTTTACCGACTACTTTAACGGGCTGATTGCCGAGTACAAAGCCGAAAACCCGGACGTCACCGTGCGCTGGGTCGATGTGCCCTGGGCCGACATGCAGAGTAAAATTCTCACCGCTGTGACAGCGGGAACGGCACCTGATGTGGTCAACCTCAACCCTGACTTTGCTGCCCAGCTAGCCAGCCGCAATGCCTGGATGCCCCTGGATGAAAAAATTACGGATATTGACAAGGCGGTCTACCTACCCAATATTTGGCAGGCCAATACCCTCAACGACCAGAGCTTTGGCATTCCCTGGTATCTGACCACCAACGTCACTCTGCACAATCAAGCGCTACTGGATGCCGCCGGGGTCGCCCCGCCCACCACCTACGCCGAACTGGCCGACGTGGCCCGCCAAGTCAAAGACAAAACCGGTAAGTACGCCTACTTCACCACCTTTGTGCCCGAAGACTCGGCTGACGTGCTGCAATCCTTCGTGCAGATGGGGGTAGACCTGGTAGACGAGCAGGGCCAGGCCGCCTTCGATACCGCCGAGGGCCGCGCCGTGTTCCAGTACTGGACTGATCTTTACCAGCAGGAACTACTGCCCCGTGAGGTACTGACCCAAGGCCATCGCCGCGCCATTGAGCTATATCAGGCTGGGGAAGTGGCCCTGCTTTCCACCGGGGCTGAGTTTTTCCCCACCATTGAAGCCAACGCCCCCGATATTGCCGAGGTGACTGGCAGTGGTCCGCAGATTACCGGTGAAACCGGCAAAACCAACGTGGCCGTGATGAATGTGGTGATTCCAGCGGCGACAGACGTGCCCGATACCGCGCTAGATTTTGCCCTTTACCTGACCAACGACATCAACCAGCTCAATTTTGCCAAAGCGGCTAACGTGCTGCCCTCCACCGCAGCGGCGCTGCAAGACAGTTACTTTGCCGCCGAGGGCACCAAGGGGGTCGAAAAGGCCCGGGCCGTTAGCGCCAAGCAGATGAACCAGGCCGAGGTGCTGATTCCGGCCATGGATGGAATTAAAGAACTCCAGGCGATCATCTACGACAATCTGCAGGCATCAATGCTGGGGCAAAAGACCGTTGACGCAGCCGTTAGCGATGCGGCTGCGGCCTGGAACGGACGGTAGCGACATGCCTGCATCCTCGAAACGACTGTAGGGTGCATCCGCGCAGCGATGCACCCCTGGGAGAGTCTTCACTCACGGACGGCTCGTTATCGTAAGCGGTGTATTATGGCGGGCCGCGGTGGCTCGTTTGGCCGCAGGGGTTACGGGCCACCGAATGATACGAAATCCGATTTGGAAAACCCCGATTCACAATTAGGAACCCCGTAGGGGCATAGCATACTATGCCCCTAACAATCGGGGATATGTAACCAGGATTTGGTATGACACCCTACGGATCGTTACGATTTTAGAACCTGATCCAAAATGTCGCGGGCGGGCTGGGCGCGCTCTAGGGCAATCTGGTAGTCGCCGTAGAGCTTGAGCAGCTTGGAGAGGCCGTTAATGCCGCCGCGCAGTTCTTCCAAGTCATCACCTGCGAGCATCTCGCCATCGAGCAGCCGTAAAATTAAGGGTTTGATGTCACCCACGTCTTGACGAGCCTTTTGCAGCTTTTCTACCGTGCTGAGCAAAGACTTTAGATCCTTAAATAGGTCATCAATCTGGTCCGAATCAACCGCCTCAGCGGCGGTTGATTCGCCATCGTCAGAGGCTACGACCGGGGAGTCTGTGTTGAGAACTTCGTGGGTGTCTGCTTCTGCAACCGCGCTACTACCCTTAACCTGTGCCATTGAGCTGTCTCCGTAGGAACTGCTGGGGGGGAGAATATAGTCTAGCTGAGTTCAAGCGTACTATGAAACTCGGCGAATACTTTCCCTGAGTTTTACCAAGTGCCTTCTTCTGGGGCGAGTTAAGTTCAACAAATGGTTGGCTTAGCGCCCTATCTGGGCGATCGCAGCCCCTTTCTACTCAAACACAATGGTCTGCTGTTGCTCAAGCTGCTTGCGCTCGCGTTTGGTGAGTTTGCGGCGTTGACTCGCCTCTTCCAGTTTCTGCTGTAGGCGTTCGCGCTGGTCGATTTCAGGTAATTTCAGCACAATGCCCGCCGCTAGCCAGTAGTACACATTCACCGGGTCCACATCGAGCGGGTAATAGTAAGGGAAAATGCTGATAAACAGCACAAATACCCACATCGACGCGCCGTAGCCCCGCAGGTTGGGGTCTTTGATCGACCGGTAGGCTTTGAAGGTGGTCACCGTGAGGGTGAGGTACACCGCCAGGGTGGCCAACAGCCCTAGCGGCCCAATTTCATACAGCAGTTTGGGGTGATAGGTTTCGACGAGCTCCGTTTTGCCAAAGATGCGGGCGGCGTTGGTGGCGCGGCCTACCCCCCGCCCCAAAATACCCTGCTGCTGTTTTTGGGCCCACTCAAACTGCTGCACAATGAACTCGTGGGGGGGAGCGGCGTTCCAACGATTCTCGAAGCTGGCCCAGCGCTCACTGACTACCACCGGGTTTTGGACCATAAACACACCGAGCATGAGTGCCAGGCCAATGCCGATGGGCAAAAAGCGTTTGAGGTTGGCAATCTGGCCGGTCAAAATCAACAAGCCCACAATCGTGACCGGTACCAGGGCCAGGGCGATGCGCTGCCCCGACACCACCGCCATCACCCCTACCGCCGCCAGCGACACCAGGCCGACCATGCGCCAGATCGGGCTGCGATCGCTAAACGCCGTGCCAAAGGCAAAAAAGCCGCTAGAAATGAGAAACCAGCCCCACTGCCAGGGGGCATTAAACGTCCCCGGCAGGCGGATCTGGCCCTGCTCTGGGGTATATAGCAGCGACCCACCGACAAAGCAGCGGGCCTCTAGGGAGGCTTTAAACAGGTCTTCGCCCTCGCCGACGGTGCCCTGACAGATGCCCGTCTTGAGCATCAAAAACTGCATGAACCCCAGCCCGCAGCAGATTAAAATCAGCACCACTTGCAGGCGCAGCAAAAAGTAGACGTCTTCGCGATCGCGCAGCAGATAAAAAATGCAGGGAATAATCAGCACATAACCGATCAGCACCTTCAGCCCCAGCACGCCGATTAAAATCGGCACTTCGCCCCCCTCAGCCGCCAACTGCTGACCGCCGTTGACCACCAGCATGGTCAGGCTGCACACCAGCAGCAGCGCCAGCAGCGGGATTTTGATCGCGGGGGGAATAATCAGCGGCTGCCGAGTGCGGCGACAAAACTGGATCACCCCCAGCAATGCGGGGATATAGATAGCATCTTTGGCCAGCTGCAAAATGCCGCTGCCCCCCAGGGCGTAGATCACCGTGCCGCCAAAGGGCACGTAGATGATCAGGCCGTAGATGGCCTGGCGGGGATATTTGAAGGAGAGGGCCAGACAGGCGATCGCCACCACCGCCGCCAGCCCCAGTTTGGGTTCGCCCAGCAGTGCCAGCAGCACCCCCACCAGCCCGGCCCCCAACAACGTGGCCGCCAGGTACTGAATCAAGGCCGTTTGGGCCTTCTTGGCCTGGCGCTTTTGCGCCCGCTCCTCCTTGCGGCTGGGGGCTGAGGCCTCGGCCACAGGCGATGGGGTTGCTTTGCGCCGTTGCCGCGATCGCCTGGTTTTTGCTCTAGAAGTTTTGGCCACGGTGAAGTCTGAGGAGCTTTGATTGCCAGGGTAGCTGTTGATGCCGCCATTGGGGCAAGGTGTCAGGCGTGTAACGATTATCCCTACAAAGTCGATCTTCGTTATGACTGACTCTGGCTGGTCAGAATGTCTCGAATTCGGTGGCGGAAGAGTCTCACGGCGCTGCGCTGACCAAGGGTGCGGCTTTGTTCGATGACGTAACCCACTTCGGCAATGGGCAGAAAGGGAAACGCCAGGCTGGTTTCAGCTAAGTTATAGCTGTTCTCAACCCGCGAGTAGACCAACAGAGATTGATTGGTGTAGCGCCACAGTTCGGGTACCCCTAGGGCCGCATAGATCGGCAGCTTGTTCACAGAAGAATTGGTGTAGTCTGACTCGATCACCAGGTCGGGCGGTGGATCACTGGGAAGATTTATGTTTCGTCCTCTGACCACCGCTTCGTTCTGAATATAAAAGCAGCTATCGGGCTCAACGGCGCGGGCCAGATCCTCCCGTTCCAGGGTCAGTGACCCCAGTTTCCTCACTTCAATTTCAAGTTCGTCGGCGATCGCCTCAATCAAGCTTTCCAGTAAGCCCTTCGGTTCTTCGTGCTCTTCTAGCGGCATTCTTAGCTCCAGCACGCCGCGATCGTAGGCGATTCTCCAGGCGCGATCGCCCCCGACCTCGGCCATCAGGGCTTGATAGGTTGGCCAGCTTACCCCCCGCATCACAATGGCGGTTGACGGACGTTCAAGGGAACGGGGAGGCGTGGCTACCATGGCTCTAAACTAATTCAACGATCAAAGCTACCTATGCCGTGGGGAAACGCCAGCAGCTGAGGAGAACAATTATGCCTCCAGCATAGCGCGTCGGCCCGTCGAGCCGGTCTTTGCAGCCATCTCCTCCCAGGCGGGGGCGGCGTTATCTCCCATTGAGATTGGACTAGGATAGATCTGCATCCACAACGGATTGCCGCTGCTCAACAGGCTATAGAGATGGCGGGGTCAGTCCTCAAATTTGTCATGCAAAAATTGCCCTATATATCTATGTTTCAGGCAACTCGGCGGCGGCTTGCGCTCTGGTATACAGCGGTAACGGCGGTGCTGCTGCTGCTGTTTGCCAGTGGGTTTTATTTCTACGTGCGCACCACGCTGGTCGAGCGGGTCGATGACACGCTGAACCATGTGGTGGAGATTGTGGAGCGATCGCTCGTGATCGAACCCAATGCTGGCGGGGATCGCATCTTCGCCACCGTCGATGCCTCTGGCCCGCCCCTGCGGGTGAATGTGGAAGCCAGCTTTCGCGACAACGCCCGCGCGGTGGAAGACGACCACATCGATCTGGAGTGGTTTGGCCCCGGTGGCCAGCTGCTGTGGTCAACCCTATCGGAGGTGTTGCCCGTGCCGCTGCATGTTAACCCAGCGGGAGAAACCGTGCGGGTCACCCAAGAGGTCGTGTTTCGCCAGATTACCGAGCGGGTGCAGGCCGATGGGCAGGTGCTGGGCTACCTGCGGGTCAGCCATCCCTGGTTTGAGGTCACCAAGCCCAGCCGCAGGCTGATTGTGGATCTGGCCCTGGGTACCAGCCTGATGGTGGGGGCGGTGGCCGCGATCGGCTGGCTGTTGTCGGGCATCGCCATGGCCCCGGTGCGCGACTCCTACCAGCAGCTCAAGCAGTTTACCGCCGACGCCTCCCACGAGCTGCGCAACCCGATCGCAGTGATTCAAACCAACGCCCAGGTGGCGCTGTCAGACCCTGAGCCTGAGGTCGAGATTCAGCAGAAACAGTTTCAGGTGATTGAGCG
Source organism: Nodosilinea sp. LEGE 07088 (assembly GCF_015207395.1). GTDB lineage: Bacteria > Cyanobacteriota > Cyanobacteriia > Phormidesmidales > Phormidesmidaceae > Nodosilinea. The sequence goes on along the minus strand of NZ_JADEWX010000036.1, from coordinate 34,343 downwards.
CCTCACCCGGCGACTGGGTCGATTGGTGGATGACCTGCTGTTTCTCGCCCGCCAGGAGAGCGGGCTAATTCCCTGGGCTCCGGCTTCGGTGAGTCTGGCGGGGCTGCTAGAGGAGGTGGTGGAAGAGCAGCAGGTGATGGCTGCCGAACGGTACATTACGTTGCAGGTTGAGATGCCTAAGGATGCTGTAGTGAAACACCGCCCCGGCAACCCCCAGATGCTCACAGCCCCCACGGCCAGTTCTACAATTTTGGGCGATCCCAGCCAGCTCACTAGGCTATTTACCAATCTAATCAGCAATGCGGTGCAGTACACCCCCGACAGCGGCACCGTGACGGTGACGGTCAAGCCCGCCAAGCACCAGGGGCAGATGGGCATCCAGGTAACGGTGCAGGATACGGGCATTGGCATGGATGCTGAGGCGATCGCCCATGCGTTTGATCGCTTTTACCGGGCCGACCCGTCTCGGCTGCGCAGCGGCGAGCAGGGGACGGGGCTGGGGCTGGCGATCGCCAAGGTAATCGTCGATACCCACCGGGGCTACATTCACCTCGCTAGTCGGCCAGGGAAGGGGACAGCGGTGACGGTGGTGTTGCCGCTGGGGGAAGTGGGGAATGGGTGAGGGGATGGGTGGATGCGGGGTTTAGGTTTCGTCATCACCACGTTGGCGAAATATCAACGGAGATTAAGCGCCCCAGCTTTTCCCTAAAAGTGGCGCTAGAATCAACTGAGATTATTAACGCTCGATTCCATAGTCCCTGTTTCCTGGTTGAAGGAACTGCCCCCGTTACTGGCAGTATTGCGATCCCCAGGCGTTAATCCTGACTAATCTTTAGGCTTAAACTGTGTTTACCCCCTCAAATGCTCCCTAGGGATGTGATCCCCGGCCTTTAAGTTTATTTATCTGTAATTCTCAGCGGCTGCCCGGTCTGTTTAGGCCTGCGGCTTAGCCCAGTTGTTTCCTCACCCCATTTCTCCAGTTCCTATGGCTGATTTATCACAGCATTCTGCATTGCAGACCGCTTCTGCGGCTCTAGAGTTCTACGATCGCCCCAGTGATGGCATGATCCCCGCCGTTAGCACGGGGGTGTTTGTCTGTGTTCACGGGCACTTCTATCAGCCGCCCCGCGAAAATCCCTACCTGGATGCGATTGAAAAGCAGCCCAGCGCTGCCCCGTACCACAACTGGAACGAGCGCATCCACCACGAGTGCTATCGGCCCAATGCCTACGCCCGCATTCTCAACGATCGCGGCGAGGTGGTGCGCATTGTCAACACCTTTGAATACATTAGCTTTAACCTCGGCCCTACCCTCTTGAGCTGGATGGAGCGCTATGACCTGGAGACCTACCAGCGCATTCTCGATGCCGATCGCAACAGCTGTGAGCGACTGAGCGGCCACGGCAACGCGATCGCCCAGGTCTATAACCACATCATTTTGCCCCTGGCTAACTCGCGCGACAAAGTCACCCAGGTGCGCTGGGGCATCGAAGACTTCCGCCGTCGCTTTGGCCGCCAGCCCGAGGGCATTTGGCTGGCCGAAACGGCGATCGACTATCCGACTTTAGATGTGCTCCACGCCGAGGGCATCAAGTTCACCATTCTGGCTCCGTCCCAGGTGCAGCGCTGTCGGCCCATGGTCAGCTATAACGGGGAGCGCGATACTTGGCAAGAAGTCGGCGGCGGCCAGATCGACCCCAGCCGCCCCTACCGCTGTTTTCTCAAGCAGGCCGACGGCCACCCCGACCCCAGCCGCCACATCGATATCTTTTTCTATGACGGCCCGATCTCCCGCGACATGGGCTTTAACGACGTGCTGAGTTCGTCCCAGCATTTTGCCGGGCGCGTCGGCCAGGCCATCCATGGGGATCACCGCCCCTTTCAGCTGATTTCGGTAGCCACCGATGGCGAAACCTTTGGCCACCACCGGGGCGGGGCTGAAAAAGCCCTGGCCTACGCCGTCACCGACGAATTTCCCCGCCAGGGCTGGACGGTGACCAACTACGCCCACTACCTGGCTACCCACCCGCCCACCTGGGAAGCCGAGCTCAAGCCCGTCACCGCCTGGAGCTGTTCCCACGGGGTCGATCGCTGGCAGAACGACTGCGGCTGCGGCGGCGGTGGCGAATGGCACCAGCAGTGGCGGCGGCCCCTGCGCGACACCCTCGACTGGCTGCGCGACGAGTTAACCGGGGTATTCGAAGCCTATGGCTCGGCTCTGCTGCGCGATCCCTGGGCGGCGCGGGATGCCTATGGGGCGGTGATGGGCGATCGCAGCCCCGAGAGCCTCAATGCCTTTTTTGCTACCCATCAGACCCACGAACTCTCTGCCATCGAGCGCGTTACCGCCCTGCAACTGCTCGAAATGCAGCGCCACGCTCTCTTCATGTACACCAGCTGTGGCTGGTTCTTTGAAGAAATTTCGCGGCCCGAAGGTACCCAGATCTTGCGCTACGCTGCCCGCGCCATTGAGTTGGCCGGTGAAGTGTCAGGGCTCGCCCTGGAGCCGGAGTTTGTGCAGCGGCTAGGCCATGCTCCCAGCAACGTTGGTGAGTTTCAAACGGGTGCCGGAGTTTATGAAACCCTGGTGCGACCCTCCCGCATTTCCCTCGAGCAGGTGGTGGCCCACTACGCCATGGGGTCGCTATTTACCGACTACCATCGTGAGCAGACCGTCTACTGCTACACCGTTAGCCAGCAGGACTACCGCCGCCAGCGCCTGGGGCCAATGTCTATGGCCGTGGGGCTGGTGAATATTACCTCGAATATCACCCGCGAGAGTCTCAGCCTGGCTTTTGCCGTGGTTCACCTGGGCGGTTGGGACTTTCACTGCGGTATTTCGGCAGTGCCATCGCGCCTCGACTACACCCGCGCCAAAGATACCGTCTTTGAGAGTTTGGCCACGGCCAGCACCGCCCAGGTCATTCTCGCCATCAACAGCGCCTTTGGCCCCCACACCTACGGCCTACAAGACCTGTTCGCCGAAGAGCGCCACCGCATGATGGGCCTGCTCTCCCAAGACACCCTGCTGCGCCTCGACCAGCTCTATGCCCAGGTCTACCGCGACAACTACGGCGTGCTGCGCGCCTTCCACCGCGATGGTCTACCCGTACCCAAAGAGCTGCAAGTGGCCGCCGATATTGCCCTCAGCCACCGGGCCATGGAGGTGCTGCAAGCCCTAGAGCGCGAAACCAGCGACCCTGCCACTAGCCCCCTACGCCAGGGCGAAGACTATCTGAATGAGCTAGAGGCGATCGCCACCGAAGCCAGCACCTGTAATGCTTCCCTCTCCCTCACGGCAGCCAAACCCATGCTAGAGCGGTTGATTGGGCGATCGGTCTGGCACATTCTCAACCAAGCACCCACCGCATCTCTGGCTGCCGATGTCGATTGGCTGGGGCGGTTGGTCAGCCTGGGTCAGCAGCTTTCTCTGGGGCTTTCCCTAGAGCGGCCTCAGGAACTCTACTATCAACACCTCAACCGCCAGGTGTTTGCCTTGCTCAAGCAGGCCGCCATAGCCCGCACCGCCCTCGGCCCCGACAGCCGTGCCCAGGTCAACGACATTCTGCGGCTAGGCGAATACCTCTCAATGGATGTAGCAGCGGTGCTGAAAGCATTAGATCATCTTGATCCGGGTGGCCCAAGGTAGCTCACCTTACAATGGTCAGGTCACCTGCTGATGGCCGGGAGCGTGATTATAAACTCGGTATAGGTACCGGGCTCAGTTTTCATCTCTAATACCCCTTGATGCTGACTGACGATGATTTCATGGGTCATGGATAGACCCAATCCGGTTCCCTCGGGTGGAGGTTTTGTGGTGAAAAAAGGATCGAAGATTTTGCCCTGGTCTGCCAAAGCAATGCCCATGCCATTATCTCGAATTGAAATTACTACACTACCCTGCTGCTGCTGCGTTTGAATCGATAGTGTAGGCGTAAATTCTACTCCAAGTCGCTGCTTCTTTTGCTTGAGGGCATACAGCGCATTGTCAATGAGATTAATGAAAGCGCGACTGATTTCAGTGGGTAATACGGCTACCGGTTGCAGATTGGGATCGTAGTCTTTATGAATCTCTGCAGCCAAGACTAGATCCTGGGCTCGCTTGCCATGGCAGATCAGTTGAATGGAATCCTCTAGCAATTCATTTAAATTTCTCAATTGATAGACACTCTCACCCATGTGAGCATGTTGCATCATGTTGTGAATGATGCGCTCTGCCCGCTGACCATGGTGATGGATTGTCTTAGCATTTTCTTTGAGATCTATCAAAAGCGTTTGACTAGATGCCAAACTATCGACATCTAAACGATGGATTTGGCTGGTTAGCTCTGCTGCTAATTCGTCTGCTAATTCAACCGAGCTTTCAGCATAGTTATTGATGAAGTTGAGTGGATTGCGAATTTCGTGGGCAATGCCCGCCGTTAAGGCACCCAGGGCCGCCAATTTTTCTCGGGCAATAATTTGATCCTGGGCCATTTTGAGATTGTCTAGCGCCATTTGTAGGGCGGCCTCTGCGGTTCTGCGATGTTCGACCTCTTCGGTTAGGAGATCATTTTGAACTTTAAGCGCTCGATTCAAACTTTGAATGTTGAGATGGGTCGTGACCCTGGCTAATACCTCTTCTTGCTGAAATGGCTTAGTGATATAGTCTACGCCGCCGACGGTAAAGGCCTTCACTTTGTCGCTAATGTTGTCTAACGCACTGAGAAAAATGACTGGAATTTCTCTCGTGCGGCGATCGCTCTTCAAGCGCTCACACATCTCATGGCCACTCATGCCAGGCATGAGGATGTCGAGCAAAATTAGATCGGGCGGGGCTAACTGAGCCGCATCTAGGGCCCGTGCACCATCTAAGGATCGACGTACCTTATAACCTGCGCCTGTCAGTATATCTGACAGCAAATGGAGGTTTTCGGGTCGGTCGTCGACAATTAAAATATCGTCTCGGTGGTCTGTCATAGCGATCGCCTATTCAATGCAATAAGGTCAACAAAACAGGGGTCAAGACTTGGCCATTGGCGCGGGGCCACCGTTGCCATCGGCTACCTGCTGGGGCGATCGCCCAACGCATTAGCCCCATGGCCTGGTTGAGCAGTGGCCGATGCGGTCAACTGCATCAGTTTGTCTAACCGCAGGTCAACTACCCACGATTGGAGTACCGCCAACAGGGTGGTCTGATCGGCTGGAATCTGGTTAAGACACTGCATTACCAGGTCTTCATCGGCTCTGCGAGCGGCCTGATGCAGCTGCTCGATCCAGGCGGGAGGCATGGTTTGCAACGCCTCTAGCAAGGCGGCCATCGTCATCTCTGGAGCGGCCATAACCTCGGCGGGTAAAGCCGACGTAGCTCGGTCTGCCTGGTAGAGATAGCGAACGCCCAGGTGCTCAGCTATTTTTTCAAACACCAGGGTGGCGGTGACTGGCTTCAGCACCAGATCGTCACAGCCAGCGGCGAGAATGGCCTGGCGCTCACTGTCAAAGGCGCTAGCGGTCAGCGCTAGAATCTTGGTGAGGAAGGGCTGCGGGGCCTGGGTTGCTTCTAGGGTGCGAATCTGGCGGGTGGCCGCGTAGCCATCCATCACCGGCATGCGCATATCCATCCAGATCAGGTGGGGCTGCCACTGCTGCCATGCCCTGACGGCGGCTTGCCCATGCTCTGCCTCCTGTACCGATATCCCAATGGAGCGCAAAAGCCGGGCTAAAAACTGCCGGTTTTCGTCATGGTCTTCAACCACGAGGATGTGGTATTGGGTTTGGTTAGGGGCCAACCCGACCACCTGACGAATCAGGGGCTGGGGTGGCAAGTCGCTTGCGGCTACGGGCACCACGGGAATGTGAAAGGCAAAGGTGGCACCCTCACCCAGCCTACTGAAGACCTGTAATTCTCCCCCCATGAGCTGAACAAACTGTCGGCTAATGGGCAACCCCAGGCCAGTTCCTTCGTGGGCTGCCTGACCTGCTTGGGTTTGAATGAAGGGCTGAAATAAAACCGCCTGCTCATCGGAGGCAATGCCAGGGCCGGTATCTTGCACGGAAAATCGGAGCCAGACAGTGGCGGCGGGTGGGGGGAGCTCAACCTCCTCAGGGGAGTGGGCGGGTGAGGCTACCTGGGCCCTGAGCGTGACCCGACCGGCCTGGGTAAATTTGATCGCATTGCTGAGCAAATTGGTTAGCACCTGGCGGAGTTTGGTTTCATCAGTTTGAATGTATTGCGGTAATTGATCCCCCCAGGATATGTTCAGGCTTAACCCTTTGGATTGAGCCTTGAGGTGAAACAGTTCTTCGAGTTGCTGGAGCAGTTGCTGGAGGTCAAACTTATCGACGTTGACGGTAGCGTGACCGGCTTCGATTTTCGACATTTCTAAAATGTCGTTAATCAACGTTAGTAAGTGTTGCCCACTGCGGTTAATAATGCTGACTTGGTGCTGCTGGTCGGTCTCTAGAGCATCATTGCGAGTTAATAGTTGGCTAAAGCCGAGGATGGCGTTGAGGGGGGTGCGCAGCTCGTGGCTCATGTTCGACAGGAAGGTGCTTTTGGCGCGATTGGCGGCTTCGGCGGCTTCCATGGCCTGTTGTAGCTCTTGGGTGCGTTGGGCGACGCGCAGTTCGAGGCTGCTATTGATGAGTCGGAGTTCTTGTTCTAAGCGTTTGCGATCGCTGATATCTCGCACACAGGCAAGGATCACCGGGCGAGTACCGAGTTGAACCCGGCGTAAGGTTACCTCTGTATCAAAGACCGCCCCATTATCCAACCGCTTACTTCCCCATTCTACTCGCACGGCTGCGCCAGCCTGGGCTTGCTGAAAGAGAGCAGGTAGCTGTTCAATGGGGCAATCTGGCGACGACAAATCGGGAACCGTGCAGGCCAACAGTTGCTGCCGACTGGTGCCTAGCATCTCTGTAGCGCGATCGTTGACATCTACGATTGTGCCATCTAGATCATGAACAAAAATGGCATCGTAGACGTTGTTGAAGATGGTGCGCAAATCCTTTTCTGATCGTTGAATCGCTGCTTCTGCCTGCTTGCGATCGCTAATATCTTGGCCCACGGCCTGGTATTCGATCAGCCGTTGCTGGGCATCGAAAACAGCCCGATTTGTCCATTGCTGCCAGCGGATACTCCCATCTGGAGCAATCACCTGATGTTCATAGGTGATTGCTGGATGCTCTACCGTTAGCTGGGCAATCTTTTGCCGAAACTGTTCTCGATCGTTTGGGGGCATGAGGGGCAAGAAACTATGCCCTAACAACGCCGACTCTGGCTGCTCGAAATAGCGGCAATAGGCTGTGTTGACAAAGGTGAGGGTACAATCGGCCAGATAGCGGCAAACCAATTCTGTTTGGTCTTCTACGATCGCCCGGTAGCGCGCCTGGCTCTGTTTAAGGGTGGCTGTGCGCTCCTGAACTCGTTGTTCCAGTTCTTCGTTGAGCTGCTGGAGGGCGAGTTCGGTTTGTTTGCGCGCGCTGATATCGGTGTCAGTGCCCAACATGCGTTCAGGGTTGCCTTGTTCATCGCGAAAGAGCTGCCCCCGCACCAAGATCCAGATATGGGAGCCATCTTTGTGCAACATTCGGTGTTCAAATAGGTACTCAGGCGTTTTGCCATCCAGATACGCTTGAGCGGCGGCCATCACCGCTTCGCGATCGTTGGGATGCACATAGGTCACCCATTGCTCCAGATCGTTCGGAATTTCGGCATCGGTGTAACCCAGTAAGGCTTTGATATTTGGGTCAAGATAAAAGTCGTTGGTCTTGAGGTTCCATTCCCAAACACCTACTTTTGCGGCACGAGTAGCCAGACTGTAGCGCCTCTCTGTATTTTGCAAGGCTAGATCTATCTGTTTGCGATCGCTGATATCTGACAAAATGCCGTTCCACAAAATGCTGCCGTCGGCTTGCAGCGTTGGCACCGATCGACCGCTGATCCAACGCGGCTGGCCATCAACTAGAATCGGGTATTCATAGTTCCAGGGCTCTAGGGTGGTGGCCGAGTGCTGGATAGTAGCCGCCAAGTGATCAATCTGGCTGGGCAGCAGCACATCCCACATCACCTGGGGATCGGTGCATACAGCTTCGGCTGTAATGCCGTAGAGATCTACAATGCCAGCACTCATGAACGGGAAACATTGGTCGCCATTGGGAAAGCGCTGGTATTGGTAAACCGCTCCTGGGATAGCGTTGGTGATTTGCCGCAGCTTGAGTTCGCTGGCTTGCAGCGCCTCGATAGCTTCCTGTAACGCCAGCTCGGTCTGTTTGCGATGGGTGATATCTGTACTGACCAAAATTGCAGACTTGACCTGCCCATTTTTATCAACCGGTGCGATGCGCAGATCATAGTAGGCGGGGTCACCGTTGGCACCGGTACCCAAGGTTTCGATCGCGACAGGTTCTCCGGTGGCAAATGCCTGAGCCAGGGCCGCCTGTTGAAGGTCACGACTGGTTGGGGCTGTAAATTCGTCTATCCGACGCCCAACCACCTCGGCCTTTGTAAAGCCAGGGGCAACGCGGTTGAGAAATAGCATGGTGCCAGCTCGATCGACCTCGACCACAAAACTGGGAATATTGTCTAAAATTGAGCGCTGTTCGGCTTCTAGGTTGGCCAGAGTAACTTCGGCCTGCTTGCGCTCGGTGATGTCTTGCACCACGCCCAAAACCTTTTCTAAGTCGCCGGCTTCGGTATAGAGCCCTTGCCCTTTGACCCACCGCCACACCAGGCGACTATCTAAGAGCCGGTAGCAGTACTCTTCAGCAAAGGCTGTTTGGGTGGCGAGGGCCTGTTGTATATTGGCCTGCACCCGATCGACATCCTCGGCATGGATGCGATCGCACCAGCGTTGAAACATATCGTCTAGGCCGGGGGGCAATTCCAGCAGTTCTTCCATCTTGCCATTCCACTCATAGGTCCCGGTGGTGGGTTGCCAACTCCAGGCACCAATACCCGTGAACTCTAGGGTGAGGTGCAGGTGTTCTTGGCTGGCGCGCAGTTGGGCTTCGGCCTGCCTGAGACTGGCTTCGGCTTGTTTGCGCTCGGTAATATCTTGAGCGTTGCCCAAAATTTGACTGACGCAGCCATCGGCAGCTCGGTCAAAAACTGTGTCTCGGCTGGCAAACCAGCGCCATTCACCATTTTTGTGCCGCATCCGGTATTCGAATTCGGCGATCGCACCATCGGGTAGCGTGGCCAGGCGGGCAAAGTGTGCCATAGCCTGCTCCAGATCATCGCGATGCATGAGACTGACCAGAGACTGACCGGCCTCGCCTTCAACCTCTGCGCTGGTGTAGCCGAGAAAGGTGACGACTTCTCGGTTGATATAGACATTGCGCTGCTGCGCTAGGTCATAGATATAAATCACATTGGGAGAGCTATCGGCAATTTTTTGAATAAATTGCTGACTCTCACGCAGTTGGACGTTGGCCTGTTTGGTTGCCGTAATATCCTGGGTGGTGCCAAAGAGTTTCACCACCTGCCCCTCGGCATTGACCTGGGGAACACCCTTGCTGAGGGCATAGCGCAGGTCACCGTTGGGGCGGATCACGCGGTGCTCGATGGTGTAGGGTAGCCCTTCGGCGATCGCCTGCTCAAGCACCTGCTCAAACGCCGCCCAGTCCTCGGCAGGAATCTGTTGCTGAAATTCGTTATAGGTGGGCTGCCACCGAGCAGAGTCGCGCCCGTAGAGGCGAAACAGTTCCTTAGACCAACTGACCGCTTGGGTGGTCAGATCAACTTCCCAGTTTCCCACCTGGGCAATGCGCTGGGCTTCCGCTAGGCTAACGGCACTCTTTTGCAACGCCGCTTCAATCTTTTGGCGCTCAGTTTCGATAGACTTTGCGGCACTGATATCGCGCACCATACAGAGGACACAGTCCTGCTGGTAGGGCACAATGCGAACTTCTTCGTACTGGATGCGATCGCCAAACCGAATTTGTTGCTCATAGATCTGCATTTCACCCGTGCTCAGGACTTGCTCCAGAACGGCCCGCAACTGGCTGGCGATCTCCTGGGGCAACACATCTGTCACATGCATTCCCGTTAGATCTAGATCTACCGAGGGCAGTAATTTACCCGCAAACTGGTTGTGAGCATAGCTGAGGTACTGCCCCTCGGCATTGATGACCGTCATAATATCGGGAATGGCCGATAGAATCGCTCGATTTTGGGCCTCGCTTTCTTGCAGCGCTAGCTCCGCCTGTTTGCGCTCGGTAATATCGTGAACCGTGCCCAGCACGCCCACAATGGTGCCCTGGGCATTGTGCAGTGGGGTAAATCGGTCGGCAGTCCAGCCCGATTTGCCTGTTGATGGCACCTCAAAAAACGTATCCGGCGCAAATACTGTTTCCCCCGCCAGCGCCCGTTGTAACAGAGAAAACACGCCGTTCTCCTGCAAAAAGGGAAACAGATCTAGGCAATGTTGGTCTAAAACAGCGGCGGCAGGCAGCCCGCTCAGATCCTCCATAACGCGATTCCAGACCCGATAGCGCAGCGTCTGATCCCAGACAATAACGCCTTCTTGGACGGTGGCAATGACCCGTTGGTTAAAGTCGAGAGCTGACTTTAAGGCTTGGATGTGATCGCTCACCTGCTGCCCGAGCTCGACGTTGAGAGGAGTCAGGTCTTGGTTAGCCTGGGCTAGGGCGAGCTGCTGCTGGGCCATCTGCTGCTCTTGCCGATAGCGTCGCAGGGCCTCAGTCACGGTCAGGGTGAGATCGACCTCATGCCAGGGTTTAGACAAAAACCGATAGAGACTGCCTTGGTTAGCCACATTGCTCACCGCCTCAGCCTGGGCTTGCCCAGTCAGCATCACCTTGAGCATTTGCGGGTAGCGGGCATGGAGTTCAATGAGTAGCTCATCGCCCTTCATGCCGGGCATGGTTTGATCGGCAATCACCAACGGCACCTCGCCGCCGCGGTTGACAATCTCATCCATGAGTTCTAAGGCATCAGGCCCGCTTTCGGCGATCTCGATCGCATACTCCGGAAAATGACGCAATAGCTGAGCTCGCAGAGTGAGGAGCACATTTTGCTCGTCATCAACACAGAGGATAGTCCAGGCCTTCATAGGCTACCTTTGGCAAAGAAAAATAAGGGGCCAAACCAATTGACCGATTTGATCGCATATCAGGTTGCCCAAAGCTACTGCCTGACCGACCAGTAGAGGCATAGCAGCATCGGGCTAAAACCCATCTTTAATTTGACTTCTAAAAGTTTAAACGAGATAGCAAGCGGATGGCTTAAAAGGGTTAACTTACCCAATGGGTAAGTTTTGTTGTTTATTATTCACTATAGTTTGACAGATAAGCACTCCAGTCTACAGGGTGAACTGTTAAACCTTCTGGATAACACCTTGAACTTTGGGCTTAAACATAAAATCTTATTCGATTGCTTACAAAATATTAGTTATCCCATAGATTTCGCTAAATAATACCAATCGCATTGGCAATTATTTAGCTGATCTGATACTTAATGAGTATCTGGGCTAATTCAAATGTAGGATGGGTTAGCGATGGCGTAACCCATGCGGACGTTGGTTTATTGCCTCCGGCAAGGCTGCGCCAACGTTCCTCAACCGCAACCTACACAGTCTTATATTTGATTGGGTCTTCCTACTTACATAGATCGAGGGCAAGATAGAGTACGGTTTGAGTCGTAGTCTGGTTGGCTATTCTCGACGCAAAGCAACCGCGAAAGGCGTAGGTTAGTCGCCAATGTGCGAGTACCTGTGCGAGTGCCTGTGCGAGAGACTTTGCTGTGCACTTTACAAACGGTGCCGACAAAACTAGAGAATCAAGTCTGCAACCAGCTAGTGGGGCAGGTTCAGTTAGTGTGGTTTTTCGTCGCCTGCTTGAAATTGCACAGCAGGATCTGTAAATGGATGTCGCGTGGATATCCGAGTTCGTCGATGGGAAACAGGTCTTTGTATTGCGCATCGAAACGCAGGCCCGCGTGAGCGGGGGATGAATTTGGCCTCTGATTGCCCCACCCTAATCGGTTGGCCTATGGCTGGAGAACACATAAATTCGCTGGCTCTCTAGACTGCCGCAGAGGTCAGAGGGCCGGACGGTTCCAGCGGTAGGCACTGTATCGTGGTGGAAGACCTGGCGATCGAGCCCCACCTGCAACCCACTGAAGGGGTCGCTGCCGCCGGAAATCAAAAACGCGAGTTGCTCAATGTCGGGCCAGGCGGCGAGTTTGTCTAGCAGGGTGGCGATCGCGGTCATCTGCGGCTGGTCACAATCGCGGTACCAGGCCTCGGCCCCGGGCACAGGCGGTTTGTTGAGCCCCAGATTTACAATCAAGTGGGGTTGGCTAAACAGCGCTGCGGCGACGGGGCGGGCCTCCTCTTGCAGCATTAATCCCTGGCTGTGAGCCAACGCTCGCAGATTTTCTAGCTTGGGGTAGCTGTCCTGCACTGACAGGTCGCCCCCGCGCCAGTGAATCGCCACGGTCACTAGGTAGGTCTGCACCAGCAGGTGACCCAGCTTTTGGGCCTTGGTGGCCAGGTATCCGGAGTTGTAGTCGGTGGCCTCTATAATCAGCGGCACGCGGCTCACCATATCTAAGCCGTAGCCCTTAATGCCAGCAATCTTACGGGGGTTGTTGGTGATCAGGCAAAATTTCTGGACACCGATGTCGTTGAGAATCTGCGCTCCAATGCCGTAGTTGCGCTGGTCAACCGGCAGGCCCAGCTTTTCGTTAGCTTCTACGGTGTCGAGGCCCATATCTTGGAGCGAGTAGGCCTTGAGCTTGTTGACCAGGCCAATGCCGCGCCCCTCCTGGCGCAGGTACACCACCACGCCGCGTCCAGCCGATTCGATCATTTTGAGTGCCGCCTGGAGCTGCATCCGGCAGTCGCAGCGCAGGGAGCCAAAGGCATCGCCCGTCAGGCACTCGGAGTGGACGCGCACCATCACCGGCTGATCGGCGAAGGTGGCCGGATCGCCCTTGACCATGGCCACATGCTCTGAGCCATCGAGCAGATTGCGGTAGGCATAGATATCGAACTGGCCAAACTGGGTGGGCAGGCTGGCCACCGCCTCCCGTTGTACAAAGCGTTCGTGTTGAAGCCGGTAACTAATTAAATCGGCAATGCTAATCAGCTTGAGGCCAAAGGTTTTGGCGTAGTTGACCAGCTCTGGCAGTCGTGCCATCGAGCCATCGGGGTTTTGAATTTCGCAGATGACTCCCGCCGGGTAGAGCCCCGCCAGTCGGGCCAGATCGACCCCTGCTTCGGTGTGACCCGCCCGCTTCAGTACGCCGCCTTTCTTAGCCCGCAGCGGAAAGATGTGCCCGGGTCGGCGCAGGTCATTGGGGCGTGCGTTGGGGTTGATGGCCACCTGGATGGTGCGGGCGCGATCGTCGGCGGAGATGCCCGTGGTCACCCCCCAGCTAAGGGCGGCGTCGATGCTGACGGTGAAGGCAGTTTGCTCGTTTTCGTCTTCAAAGGCGCTGGGGCTGACCATCAGCGGTATATCCAGTTCGTCGAGGCGATCGCCCGTCATGGCTAGGCAGATCAGCCCCCGCGCTTCTACCGCCATGAAGTTGATGGTGTCGGGGGTGGCAAACTGGGCGGCGCAGACCACATCGCCTTCGTTCTCGCGGTTTTCGTCATCGACTACCACAATCGACTTCCCGGCAGCCAGGTCGTGGAGGGCTGACTCAATCGAGTCAAACTGAAACTCGGAGAATCCAGGCTGAGACTCGGAGGGCGGCGGGTTGACGGCGGCGGGCATCTCCGATGTGGGGTCGAGCACGGTGGGGCGAACCTTCATAAAATACAGTCACGTTTAAAATTCTAGCTTTATTGCCACGCCTTCACCCAAGGGCGGCTTGGGCTCAGCCTGGGGGATGACAATCACGACGGTGGCATCCTAAGCCACCATGCTGATCTGAGATTACTGGTTTACTATTACAGTGCCTATCGCAGGCGATGGCGCTAGCTGAGTCGGCGCGCTAACCCTAAGACCTACCCAGCCTCGTTACGCCCTTAAATAGCTACCCCAAAACCATGAGCGATTCACCCGCAGAGAAAATTAAAGTCGGTATTGTGGGTGCATCGGGCTATGGGGGAGTGCAACTGGTGCGGTTGCTGACCCAACACCCCCAGGTGGAGCTGGTTTATCTGGGGGGCGATAGCAGCGCTGGGCAGCCCTATACCGATATCTATCCCCACTTAGCGGGGTCGGTCAATCTCACGGTGGAGGCGGTCGATCTAGCTGCGATCGCCGAGCGCTGTCAGGCGGTATTCCTCTCGCTACCTAACGGCCTCGCCTGCACCATGGCCCCGACGCTGCTAGAGCGGGGCTGCCGGGTGCTCGATCTGTCCGCTGACTATCGCTTTGAAAATTTGAACACCTACCAGGCCTGGTACGGCGGCGATCGTACCGATCAGAGCACGGCCGCCGAAGCCGTGTATGGTCTGCCCGAGCTGTTTCGCGATCGCATTCGCGGGGCTCACCTGGTGGGCTGTCCCGGCTGCTATCCCACCGCCAGCCTGCTGGGCATTGCGCCCCTACTCAAGCAGGGGCTGGCCCAGCCCGACAGCCTAATTATCGATGCCAAATCGGGCACCTCTGGTGGTGGGCGGGTGGCCAAGACCAATATGCTGCTAGCCGAGGCCAGCAATTCGTTAGGTGCCTATGGGGTCGCCCGCCACCGCCATACCCCCGAAATCGAGCAAATTTGTACTCACCTGGCCAGTCAAGAGGTCACCGTGCAGTTTACCCCCCACCTGATTCCGATGGTGCGCGGTATTTTATCGACTATTTACGCTACCCTGCGCGATCCCGGCTTGGTGCGTGACGACCTGCTCACCATCTACACCGCCTTTTACCGCGCCTCACCCTGGGTGACAGTGCTGCCCAACGGCACTTATCCCCAAACTAAGTGGGCTTGGGGCACTAACCGCTGCTATATTGGCCTCGAAACCGACCCCCGTACGGGCCGTGTCGTCGTCATGGTGGCTATCGACAATCTCATGAAGGGCCAAGCTTCCCAGGCGGTACAGTGCTTCAACCTGATGATGGGGCTGGCAGAATCTACCGGGTTACCCACCACCACCTTTTATCCCTAGCTGCCGAGGGTTAGCTGACTGCCAGGCTGGGCTTTTCCTAAACCTGGTGCCCCTGGTTTGACCAGGAGGCTAGTCATCGGTCCAAACGATAGGTCGTTCCGACGATGATTGGTAGCCGGTTTGCTCTTGGGTGATCCGCTCGGCCTGGGCCGGATCAAAATAGCGATCAAAATCTGCCCGTAGTCTGGTGTTGGCGGTCTCCGTTTCAGCCAGGTCTTGACGGGTAGTTTCTAAGCGGTCTGCTTGCTTCTGCACGTAGGGCACTAGCCGAGTTAGCGATGCCGTCGCGACTAAAATTAAAAATCCATTGATGCCCAAGCGAGCGCTGATTTCCAGTACTGCAGAATGGCGCGCTAATTTTCGCCACGGGCTCACGCGTCGCCGCGATCGCCGCTGCCCGGTTCGCTGTGGTGTTGAGTGAGGGCTAGATAACTGGCGACGAGAGAGATGACGACTCATGAATTGTGGTGCGCGAAGCTGGCATTCATTATGCCTGAGAATTTGGAGATTAAACTTGGTTTGAGAGGATAAATCTAGTTTTCTGAGATCGGTAATCCCAGATAGTTGGGTCGCATCAGCAGATTTACCGAAAACTTTTTCTATATTAAGTGTGAGCATTGCGCAAAGTTGAAAGTTGGGATTGGGGTTAAGGCATAATAAAAGCAACTGGATCTCCTCCCCATGCCTCGAAGAATCTTTATTGGCGACATACACGGTCACTACGACGGCCTACAGCGGCTTTGGGATGCGATCGCCCCAGAATCCGACGATGAGATCTATTGTGTTGGCGATCTCATTGATCGGGGCCCAAAAAGTGCCGATGTCGTTGACTTTGTGCGTCAACATGCCACCGGCTGCGTGCGGGGCAACCATGAACAGTTGATTCTCGATACCTTCATCGACGGCAAAATTAACCCTCCCACTCTCCAGGGCTGGATCTTTAGCGGTGGCCAGGCCACCCTTACCAGCTATCAAGGGTCATCGTCTACCCTCGAAGACCACCTCGAATGGCTGCGGCAGTTACCCCTCTATATTGATCTGGGGGATCTATGGCTGGTGCATGCTGGGGTCAACCCCATGCTGCCCGTCGCCGAACAAAGCAGCTACGAAATGTGCTGGATTCGGGAAACCTTTCACAGCAGCCTGACTCCGTTTTTCTCCGATAAGTTAATCATCACGGGGCATACCATTACCTTTACGTTCCCCGGTATAGACCCAGGCCAAATTGTTGCTGGGCGCGGTTGGCTCGATATTGATACTGGTGTCTATCATCCCCGCAGTGGCTGGCTCACTGCCCTCGACTGGGACAACCAAATCGTCTACCAGGTGAATGTGTTTGAGCCGATCGAACGGGTGCGATCGTGCGATGAAGCGATTACCTACCTAGATCCCACGCTACTCAAGAAGCGCCCCCGCGATCTCCTCAGTCGCACTGCCTTTTGAATTGGGCAATAGCTAGTACCGCAAGGCAGCAGTAAGAAGGCAGAGGCAGAACGGGAACCCCAGGTCTCATAAGGGTTTCCGCGTGAGTAAACAGCTGGGTTATTGCCGCCTCAGAGGACTAGGGCGGCAAGGAATTTTGGATGCAGTCGATAACAATTTTGGGCATCGCTAGAGCATCGGTACAGGATGGCCAAAACCCCGGTTTCTTTGTCACTGCCCCAACGGCGTGACTGGTATTCTGGCTGAGAAACCGGGGTTCTGTACCGGCGGGCTAGGGGCTATGGCTGCTTCCACAAACGCCGAGTCACGGCTGATGGCCAGCCCGGCGGCGGTCAAAGATCCCCGATTTTTAAAAAACCAGGGATCTGGTTACCCAGGGCAACCTACACCGTGGCGGGAATCTTCACCCCAGCTAGAATACCTTCGCTTTGGGCCATATAGAGCATGAGGTCGATGACCCGCATCGAATACCCCCACTCATTGTCGTACCAGGCGACGACCTTAAAGAAATTGGCGTTGAGCCCCAGGCCTGCCCCGGCATCAAAAGTGCTGGAATGGGGATCAGCCGTAAAGTCGCTAGATACTACCTCTTCTTCGGTATAGCCCAGCACGCCCTTCATCGAGCCTTCAGCGGCAGTTTTCATGGCGGCGCAGATAGCCTCGTAGCTGGTGGGCTGCTCGGTTTTAAAGGTAAGGTCAACCACCGATACGTCAGGAGTCGGCACTCGCAGCGCCATGCCCGTGAGTTTGCCCTTAAGCTCTGGCAGCACCAGGGTGACCGCCTTGGCCGCTCCGGTGGAGGCAGGGATAATATTCTGCCCGGCCCCGCGACCGCCGCGAAAGTCTTTTTTAGACGGGCCATCGACGGTGGGCTGGGTGGCGGTAGAGGCATGAACCGTGGTCATTAGCCCCTCGGCCAGACCAAAGTTCTCGTGAATCACCTTGGCGATGGGGGCCAGGCAGTTGGTCGTGCAGCTAGCGTTCGACACAATTATGTCGCTGCTTGGGACAAAGCTGCCGTGGTTGACGCCAATGACCAGCGTGCGTACTTTCTCCGGGTCTTTGGTCGGGGCCGAGAGAATCACCCGCTTGGCCCCGGCCGCAACGTGCTGATGGGCGGTGTCAAAGGTGGTAAATAACCCCGTAGACTCAACCACATAGTCGGCACCCAGCGCCCCCCAAGGGAGCTCAGCCGGGTTGCGCATTGACATGCAGGGAATCTTTTTGCCGTCGACGACAATGCCATCGGCTACGGCTTCAACGGTGCCATCGAAGCGACCGTGGGTCGAGTCGTACTTAAGCAGATAGGCCAGATTTTTGGGCGGCACTAGATCATTAATGCCAACAAATTCGATATTGGGGTTTTTAATGCCGCCCCGCAGCACCAGACGACCAATGCGGCCAAAGCCGTTAATGCCAACTTTGAGGGTTGTCATGGTCAAATTATCCTTTGCGTAGGTTTGCCGTAAAACGCGTGGCTATTCGATCAGCCGATATGTGGCCCAATCGAAATGGATTGCCCGATGACGATGAGCCGGGGATGAAAACTCATCACACCTTGACAAATGTGTGTCGCTCCCCACTCCCCATGGGCAAATGCTACGGTCAAAATTTCTGTGACTGAAAGATTTACGCTTTTATTTCAGAGTTGAGTTTTGGGCTGGGGGTACTAAAATACTGGGTAAAGTAGGTGGCTCTACAGGCTCGTTGCTACCACGCCTCAAACTGGCTGGGTAAGTAGGGTTACCTGTAGCGGTTTACCAGGGTTTTAGTTCCAGTCGGCCATGGGAGATAGCGTCGTGTTTACTGGCTTGGATCTGGTAGTGATTTTGCTGGTGTTTTTCGCATTTTTCTACGCGACCGGCTCAAGTAAAGAATCAGAATTTAAGCTGGAACCCCTGACACTGCTGGTGGTAGCCATTGTGGTGGGTATGGTGGCGGTTTCGCTGTTAAATCGTTAACTTGTCGCCGCGATGTGGCCAGAGAGCGGCGGGTATGAAGCGTGTCGCCGCGAACCTCAGACGCACAACGATAGCTACAGAAAAAAGCTAGAGAAAAATCGATAGAGGCTCTAGCAAATCGGCCAAACGGGTCATGGCCGACTGAATGTTGTCGCCCTCTAGCACCACTTCTTCGGTGGGGTAGTTTTGCAGTACTTCGAGTAGGGTGATCTGCCGATCGCCGCTGGCTGAGAGAACTAGGGCCGATCGCAATGCTTGGCGATCGGCGACGCCGGTACCGGTATGAATAGATTCACCGAGATAGTCGAGAACCCACTCGCCAGGTCGGCTATTCAAGGAGCGATCGAGCATGACCGGGTCGGCCGGGAGTTCTCGGGTGAGGGCCGATCGCAGCTCGTCGGGCCCTTGTCCCGCCTGATCCAAAAGTCCAGCCAGGGTGCCCGACGATTCTCCTGTTTCGGCCAGCACCGCCAAAAGCGCTACGGGTACCCTGCGGCTAAACCCGCGATAGTTCAGCCGCACGTAGTCGGCCGCAACAACGGGGCTTGCCCCCAAGCAGGCGAGCCCAAGACTGGCCAGGGCGATCGCCGTTATTTGCTGTGGTTTCATCGCGCGCTCCAAATGGATATTAGCTCATGCATTAGCTGACGCAGGGCCGACCCTGGGGGTTGCCGCTGGGTTTAGTCAGTATAGCCGCGTTATGGAGGCCAGCCTTCGCCGCGAGACCCGCCGAATTGTGGTGATGAACGCTGGCTAACAGCCGGGTTGACGGAGGAGAGGAGCCGCCCCAAACCGCCTCCGACTATTGCCCCGATCGCGTGCTGAGAGAGTAGCAAAAGCGATCGGCCCGAGACACCGTAGCGCCGTGGAGCACTGGCTGCTGGCCGGTGGTATGGGCGGTGTAGCGATAGACCATCAGCGGGTGGCCCAATGGTACCTCTAAGTAGGTGCTCATTTCATAGTCGGCGTGGGTGCATTCGATGATGGCATCGACATGTTCAACCGGAATACCGTTTTGAGCCAGGGTGGGAAAGGTCATCTGGTGCTGTAGCTGGGATGCCAGCGGGTCACCGAACTTAGCATTTAGGTACGACAGGTCGATGGCCCCGGCGACTCCATCCATGCAGAGTAGTTTTTTTTGTAGATAGACGTTGCCCTCGGCGAGTAGCCCCAGCTCTATCGCCACGTCATCGGGAGGCACCGTGCGTTCAAACTCGAGATTCTCAAATGAAAAGGCTACGCCCTGGCGGATCATGTCTTGCTCTAGAAACACCAGGGGGCTAGACAGCGAGTAGGTAACTTTTTTTTGCGGCGTGACAAATACGCCTTTGCCTCGGTAGGCGATCGCCAACCCCTGACTGACTAAATTGGCCACTGCCTGTCGGGCCGTGAT
Source organism: Nodosilinea sp. LEGE 07088 (assembly GCF_015207395.1). Lineage (GTDB taxonomy): Bacteria > Cyanobacteriota > Cyanobacteriia > Phormidesmidales > Phormidesmidaceae > Nodosilinea. The sequence continues at coordinate 14,478 of NZ_JADEWX010000036.1, read as the reverse complement.
GCGACTGACGCTAAAGGTTTCCATTAGCTGGTGCTCGCTGGGGAGGCGATCGCCAGACCGGTATTCACCTGCTTCAATCTGGTGACGCAGCCGTTGAGAAATGCTGATGTGAAGAGGCGTTGACATTGTCGGAGCCGTGGGTGAGTACCCTGGAGATTGCCTGCGTAGGGGCTTTGATGACCCAGGGCAAATATGCTAGGTTAACTTGTTATAACAAGTTGTGTGTGGTTCTGGTGGCGAGTGGTGCCACCGATGAACTGTGGTCGGGAAATAAGCTCAGGGCAAACAGCCGCTACAGGGTGTCTGACTCAGCTGGTTCCCGATTGCTTGATTATCAGACCTTGTCTCGACATTTGCTACCTAAGCCATAACTATGCTGACGAATACTACCTCTGTTGCTGGGCTCGATCCGCTGCCCAGTCAGCCCCGTCAAATTTTATCGACTGAGGCCCTAGCCCTGCTCAATCAACGCTCTAACCGAGCGGGCCTGCTTCAGTTTACCGGTCATCTAGGGGCGATCGCGCTGAGCGGCTATCTCTGGGCCACAGCGCCCTGGTGGTTGGCGCTGCCGTCGCTGGTGCTCTGTGGGGTGGCCCTGGCGCTGATGTTTTGCGCCATGCATGAATGCTGCCACCGCACCGCTTTCGCCAGCCCTCGGCTCAACGACGCCGCTGCCTGGCTGGCGGGTCTGCTGTCGTTTTATAACAGCACCTTTTATCGGCGCTACCACAAGTGGCACCATCGCTATACCCAAATTCCGGGCAAAGACCCAGAGTTAGAAGACCCCAAGCCGGTCAGCTTGGGTGACTACTGTTGGCAGCTCAGCGGCATTCCCTGGTGGATTGGTAAGCTGAATTGTCACAGCCGGGTGGCGGTGGGCCATTTGGAGGGGTGCTACTATCTGCCCGACACTTGCCATGGCGAAGTCATGCGATCGCTGCGCCTGCAACTGCTGACCTACGCCGCCGTGGCGGCGGTATCGGCCCTGCTGGGTCACCCTTGGTTTTTGCTGACCGGCTGGGTCTTGCCCCTGGCACTGGGTCAACCGCTGCTGCGATATGTGCTGCTGGCCGAGCACACGGGCTGCCCCAACGATGCCAACCCGTTGCGCAACACGCGCACTACCCTCACGCTGTGGCCCCTCCGCTGGCTGATGTGGAACATGCCTTACCATGCTGAGCACCACCTGTATCCATCGATTCCGTTTCAGGCTCTGCCAGCGGCCCATGCCCAGCTCAAGCCTTACTTTGAGCATGTCGATGACGGCTATGGGCAGGTTCACCGCGAGATCGTGGCCGAGTTAGCTAGGGCATAAATAATGACAACGCCCGGTCGGTTTGTGCTCAAAGATTTTTCGCTGCAGTGTGGGGTGGTGCTGCCTGAGGTTGAGGTGGTGTATCAGGTCTACGGCGAACTCAATCGCGCTTTCGGGGCGGATCGCGCCGCGAATCGCACCAACGCCATTCTCTATCCCACCTCCTACGGGGCCCAGCACACCGATGTCGACTGGCTGGTGCGCCCCGACGGCATTCTCGACTCCAGTCGCTGGGGTGTAGTGATGGTAAATATGTTGGGCAATGGCCTCTCGACCTCACCGAGCAATTGCCCAGCGGTGGCCCAGCCCGGTGTCTACTTCACCCACTACGACAACGTGCGGGCCCAGTTTGCCCTCGTCACCGAGGAATTAGGCCTCGACCAGCTGGCCCTCGTCTATGGCTGGTCGATGGGGGCGCAGCAGGGTTACCACTGGGCAGCCCTCTACCCCGATCGAGTACAGCGCCTGGCGGCCCTCTGTGGCACGGCCAAAACCACCGACCACAATAAGGTCTTTCTCTACAGTTTGCGCGCCGCCCTCACCAGCGACCCAGCCTGGAATGGAGAACGGTTTGAGGCGGTGCCCGATCGCGGCTTTCATACCTTTGCCCAGATCTACGCCAGCTGGGCGGCATCCCAGGCCTACTACCGGGCCAAACCCTATCTGGCCTGGGGCTATGAGTCGCTCGAAGACTATATCTTGCGAGGATGGGAGGCGGGCTATCGCCAGCGCGATCCCCACAATCTGCTGGCGATGATCGACACCTGGCTGCGCTGTGACGTGGGCAACAACCCGGTCTATAACGGAGACTACGCCCGCGCCATGGGGGCGATCGCCGCCCAGACCCTGGTGATGCCCGCCGCCACTGACCTCTATTTCACCCCAGAAGATTGTGCAGCCGAGGCGGCGCTGATAGCCAACGCGACGTATCGGCCCATTCCTTCGATCTGGGGGCACCGAGCGGGTAACCCCTATCAAAACCCCGAGGATGAAGCCTTTATCCGCCAGGCGATCGCAGAGCTGCTGGCCTAGCGGTGTGATTCTCGTAGAGATGCTGGTGTCAAATTGATGGCCAAACACCGCACCAATAGCCAATGGCTGGAGCGACCCCCATTGTGCATTGACCATCGGCAGCGCCTATTCCCGAGCTGCGTTATTATCCTAGATACGTGGTCGTAGGGTTATTTAGAGGGCTGAAATGCTAGACGGGTCAATACTCAAGCAGTTGGTAAACGGCCGCGCTGAGCCAGACGCCACGCCGCTCAACTATGGCGTTTACTACAAATATACCCTCGTCGCCCTCTGCCACGCCCTCGAAGACTGCATCCTGACCTCTGGCACGGATCCCCTTGTCATTACCGCCTTTCAGCGGGGCAAATGGTATCTCGAAGAGGCTGAACGCTACAGTGCGATCGCCGATAAGGCCAAGCAGATTGTCATCATGGCCTCGCCAGAAGCGGGCTTCCACGAGCATCCCACCAGCCAGCGTGAGAACGTCGCCTTAGTTGATCTGGCCGACGACGACCCGGTGGCCGAAGAATGGCATCTGATTATTATCTCGCCCAGCTACACGGCCATGGTGCTCTGTCAGGAGCTGTCAGCGGATGACTACGGTAAAATTGGCGTGCCCGAGCACGATCTAGAGCGCAAGTTTTACGGATTTTGGACCTTTGACGCCACCCTCGTGAAACAAACCGTAGACCTGGCTGTGGCCCACCTCGGGCGATATAACCCCGCTCTCCAGGCCCAGCTCACCGATCACCTAGCTAAGCTGACGACTCAAACCCCTTTACTCCATAGCGATGAGCCCGCTGCGGTCAACAATACCGTTGCCCAGGTGGTGCAATACCTAAAAGACAGTCGCAAGGATCTCAAAAATAATCTCACCTTTAGCCTGATTGACGACCTAGACCAAAACCTCATCTCCAATGAACTGCAGGCCTTTTTGCGTATGGCCCAGCTGGTCGATTTGAGCGACCCCATCAATCCCATGGCAGCCAGCGAAGTGGTGGCCCTACTCGAAATGATGAGCCAGTTACTCGATTTGCCCGCCTGGCAGATTCAGCGGCTGCGGCTAGCGGCTATGCTGCACCGCATTGCTCCGGCTCCCGATCTAACGGCCATTACCAACGCCGGGCCCAGTTGTCCCCTCATACCAGAGGTGCAGACGCTGCGCCTGATGCCCCACCTGCGGGCCGTGGCAGCCATCATCGCCCACCAAGGAGAATACTGGGATGGTAACGGCTACCCAGCTGGCCTAGCTGGCGATGCCATCCCGCTGGAGTCGCGAATGCTGGCTTTGGTCGCTGAATTTCAGCGCCGGGTTACCGAGGTACGTCACCACCAAGCTACCGCTGACAGCGACCTGTCACTCCTGGGAGACGTCTTGGCCACCTGCCAAACCGAAGCAAGCCAACGATGGGATCCTAAACTAGTCGAAATCCTCGGTTTGATGGTGATGGGCCTACAGCAGGGGATGAGTTTGCCCACAATACCCACTAAAATTACCCTAGGGTCTGGGCTGCTGAATCCTGATTTAGACGAGCACCCAATAGTGTCTCATACCCAGTCTTCAATACTGCCTCACTAAACTGTACCTGTGCCTACGGATTCCCTCGATATTGCCGCCCTGCGCCAGGGCAAGCTCCGCCACCTGGCCGGGGCCGACCTTGAAGATGAAGACCTCTCGGGTAGCAACCTGGCGGGGGTAAACCTGGCGGGGGCTACCCTGGTGGGAGCCAACATTAGCCGGGCCTCGCTGGCCAAAGCCCATCTGGAGGGGGCCAACCTGATGGGAGCCAGTCTGGTGGGTACTGACCTGCGGGCCAACCTGTGGGGGGCCAACCTGATGCAATGTGATCTCACGGGAGCTGACCTGCGGGGTGCTAATCTGCGCGGAGCCAACCTGATGGGGGCCCGGCTGGATGGGGTGAGCCTGGCGGGGGCTTTTTTGAGCGGCTGCAACCTGATGGGGGTCAATCTCCAGGGCGTAGACCTGCGCGGAGCCGACCTCCGGGGGGCTAACCTCAGTGATACCAACCTGAAGGCAGCCGATCTCACCGGTGCTGACCTGCAAGGGGCCCGGCTCGACAATGCCAACCTGGAAGAAGCCGATCTGCGTCAGGCTCGGCTATCGGGAACATCGTTGATTGGGGCCAACCTGCTCTGTGCCGACCTCTCGGGCACGCAGCTAGATGGTGTGAGTTTTACGGGAGCCTGCCTGATTGGCACTACCCTAGATGGTTTACCGCAGTTGGGTTGAGCGACTGAAACACAAAATTTGCCATGAGCGCTGAGCACCGGACAAAATTTTATTTCTCTATGGCTCGCTGCGATCGCGTTCCTACAGTCGGCTACTGGCTGAGGAGGCCGCTCGCATGATTGAGGAGTTTGGGGCAGAGGCCCGGTTTTTTTATCCCCACGATTTGCCCCTGCATGGCAGTGTGCCTGACAGCCACCCTAAGGTGCAGGAGCTGCGGAATTTAGTGCTGTGGTCAGAGGGGCAGGTCTGGTCAAGCCCTGAGCTGCATGGCAACATTAGATGAAAGACTCGCCCCATGCTTGGGGTTGATCGTCCTAACCGCTACCGTTGGTTGCCAGCCAGCCGCTACGACAGGCAGCTTGAGCGCCACAGATAAGATCGCCTTTGACCTCAGCGCCCTAGATGACAACGGTCTCTACGGCCCTGCCGATGGCAAACGCTCCCTCGACTACGAGTTTTGTATCCCTACCGGCGAGGCCTATGCGGTGGCCATTAGCGCCATTGACCCCTCGGCGCAGTTCTTTCCCCAGAGCCAGGGCCGCATTGGTTGTGGCGACGGTGAGGTACTGACGATCGGCAATACCCACCAGGCCAACCACCAAGACATTCTGATCGAGTTGGCCAACCTCAACTATATCGATCGCATTCAGCCCGTCTACTGGGAGTAGACCCTACCAGGGCTTGGGCGGCGGGGCGATCGCTGCGATCGCAGCGGAGAAGGTTAGACCTGGTCGGCAAGCAATGGGACAATTTATATTGTTGAGTTTCTCAACAGTCCGTTGGTTTCTCAGCAGCCATGGGTAGGGCCGGGCCATACACTAGGGGAGCAATAAATTGCGTGGATAATCACTGTGGGTACGTTGGGGTCGCATGAGGTCAATGAAGTTTCGCTCATTTATTCGCCCCCTCGCTATTGCTGCCGGGCTGGTGCTGGTGCTGGGGGTGGGTCTGCTGGGACGATTTACCCTCAACACTCCGCTTTATTTAATTGAGCGTGGTGGTTTAGCGCAGCCCCAGGCCCTCCAGTTTGTGCCCAAGCAGTCAACCTTGGTGGCCTCGGTGCTGGTGCGCCCTGACCGTTTGGCCAGCCTGTGGGAGTACCTGGCTGCCCCTAGCCAGCGTCAGGAGGCCCGGCGCGACCAGGCCAGTATCGAGCAGGTGTTGCTAGCTAACACTGGGCTGAACTACGATCGCGACCTGCAACCCTGGCTGGGGGATGAAATCACTGGCGCCCTGGTGACCGCTGATCTTGATCAAAACCCAGCCAATGGCCTGATGCCTGGCTATCTTGCGGTCTTGTCTTGCCAAGACCCCCAGGCGGCCCAGGCGGCTCTAGAGCTGTACTGGCAAAACCGCGCGATCGCAGGGGATGCCCTGACCTTTGAAGACTTTTCGGGAAACCGCCTGATCTACGCCCGCCCACGGGCTCAGCGAGCGCCCGCTGAGGACTCGGCTCAGCTCGCCACCGCCCTGGTAGCCAACCGCTATCTGCTGGCGGCCAATCACCCTGAGGTTCTGCGCCAGGCCCTGACCGCAGCCCAGTCCAACGATCTCAACCTGCAATCCGATCGCCGCTATAAAACCGCCCTGGGTAAATTGCCGCCGACTCGAGTGGGGTTGCTAGCCCTTAATCTGCCCGCGCTAGGGCAATGGCTCAATCCTACGATGGCCAAGGGACAAGGTCTCGGTGCCTTGGGTGCCATCGATGACCAGGTCGGTTGGGGGTTAATGTCTTGGCAACTGACCCGTCAGGGGCTGGTGGGCCATACGGCCCTGCTAGCCGCCCAGGGGCATCGCCTCCATGCCCAGCAGCCCAGTAACACTAGCTGGGCTGCGATCGCGCCCTACCTGCCTGACTCTCTGGCTGTGGCAGCGGTAGGATCTGACCTGTTGACCCTGGGGCAAGCCCTGCAGCCGCTGCTGGCGATTGTTTCCCCTGATGAAACGACCCCTCCCCTCGATCGCCTGCTGGATGAGGCCCTGGGGGCCGGGGCCACGGCTCTGGTCAAGACTGGGGTTGACGGTGCCTATGGTGTGGGGCTATCGGCTTCTACCCCAGGCACCACGCTAGACTGGTTGATCGTGGCTCCCCAGAGTGAGACCCTGACCGCTAACCTAGAGGCGCTGAGCGATCTGGCCCGGCACCAGGGCCTTGGGGTAGGGACGCTGGATTTGCAGGGGACGCCGACGATCGCCTGGACTCGCCTGTCGTTGCCCCAGCGTTCGGGGTCACAGCCTCTACAGGTGAAGGCGGCGGTGGCGGGGCTCAACGCTCAGGTTGACCAATACGAGGTGCTTACCGCCTCGCCTGCTACGCTAGACATGGTGCTCAACCCAGCGGTGCGGCAGCGCCCGAGCTGGTGGCAACAGGTGGCCGAGGTGTCGGGGCCTAGCACTGGCTACATTCACATCGACTGGCCCCAAGTACAGGGCAACTTAACCACCCGGCTGCGCCATTGGCAGCTGTGGAGCACCGCCGCTCAGCCTGCCCTCAAGCATCTCCGCCAAATTACCCTGGTCGGTAGCGATCGCAGCGACGCGATGCAGATCGGTCGCATTCTGGTGCAGCTCAGTAACCAATAGGGTGAATGCCGCGATGGTAGATTTGACAGCGACTCCCGACAATGTTGCGACTCCCGACAATGTTGCGATCGCCCCGCTGCTCGCCAGCCACTTGGCTGGTCATGCCCTCGACGATGCCCAGTGGCAGCAGCTCTTGGCCTGGGAACTGGCTGACCCCCCGCGGGCTATTGCCTGGGGCCTAGACACGAGTAACGGCCTCGCCCAACTCCAGGAACGGCTGCACTGGTTGCAGGCTGTGGCGCCTCACCACAGCGCTCTGCCGCTGCCTGCGGCCCCGATCGAGCGCTACTTGAACCTGTACTGGCAGTTGTGGCTACCCCTCGCCCTGAGCCTCAAGCAGGCTCGCGACCGGCTCGATGGCCCCCTGGTACAGGGGGTGTTAGGGGGGCAGGGCACCGGCAAGACCACCCTGACGCTGATTTTGCGGCACCTGCTGGCGGCGATGGGCTATAACGCCGTGGGGCTCTCCATTGATGACATCTACAAAACCCATGCCGACCGCCAGCGGCTCATGCAGATCGACCCTCGGCTGCGGTGGCGGGGGCCGCCGGGCACCCACGATGTCGATTTGGGGCTGGCTACCGTAGCCCAGATGCGTGGGGCAGCTCGGGGTGAGGCCGTAGCGCTACCCCGGTTTGATAAATCTCTGCACGGTGGCGAGGGCGATCGGGTCGAGCCAGAATGGGTGCAAGATATAGATATTTTGCTGTTTGAAGGCTGGTTTTTGGGGGCGCGGCCCATTGACCCCGCTCAGTTTGATCAGGCCCCGGCTCCCATTGTCACCGAGGCCGATCGCCAGTTTGCCCGCGCCATGAACGATCAACTTGCCATCTACCTGCCGCTTTGGGACTGCCTAGACCGTCTGATGGTGCTCTGCCCAGCAGACTATCGCCTCAGTAAACAGTGGCGTAAGGATGCTGAACACCAAATGAAAGCTCAGGGTAAAGCGGGCATGAACGACGCCACCATTGATGAATTTGTGGAGTATTTTTGGCGAGCCCTGCACCCAGAGCTGTTCATTAACCCCCTTAAGCGCGATAGTGATCACGTTAATCTGGTGGTGGAAATTGGCCGCGATCGCACTCCTACAGCCATTTACTCTCCGGCATTAGCTATGATTTAGGCGTAGTGCTAGAGGGCCAGTTCCCCGCCCATTGTTTATTCAGGACAGTGAATTTTATTATGACTACTAACGTTCAAGTTATTCAGCCCACCGGTATTTTAGATAGCACCAAGGCTGAAGAGTTTCGTCAGGCGGTGGAAGAACTGCTGCAAGACGGAGCCAATGTCATTTTAGTTGACCTCAAAGATATTACTTTCATTGACAGCTCGGGCCTGGGCACCCTGGTGGTACTGCTGAAGAAGATTCGGGGACTGAACCGCAGTCTGTGTATTTGCTCCACCAATGACCAGGTGCGCATGTTATTTGAGCTCACCAGCATGGATCGGGTGTTTGACCTATACGAAAACCGGCAGGCATTTGAAAATGCCCATCTCTCAGTATCTGAGGGTGTCTAAAGTCTATTCAAGTTCAGGGGCTCTACCACTTTTCCCCTAGGCCTTTGTGGCTGGCAGGGGGATTTAGCCCAACTTTCGGTTTCTGCTCTCGGCGTTGAGACGGTATAGGCGAGCCGATGGAGCAACTCAAAGCATCAATCTAAGCTGACCATCATCAGCGACATATCATCGCTGGCGATGTCTCCCGCCTGGCGCTGAATGACCGTATCTAGAATATGGTCAACGCTTTTCTCGCGCTTGGCCAGGGCCAGTAAGTCTACAAAAGCATCCAGACCGATATATTGATCGTTCTTTTGGAGTACTTCGTAGAGCCCGTCGCTAAATAGGTAGAGGCTACTATTGGGGGGCAGTTGGCAGCGCTGCCACTTATACTTGGCGTCGGGCAACATACCCACGGGCATGCCAGAAGTCCGTAGACAGGTCGTGGTAATCTGCTGATCGGCATCGATAGACACTAGCACCGCCGGGGGGTGCCCCGCGCTGGCATAGAGCAACTGGCGGTTAGCGCAGTTGAGCACGCCATACCAGATGGTGAAATATTTCTGATTTTGGTCGCTCATTTGAAAAGTTTCATTGAGCGCCCGCAGTACTTTCTCGGGTCGGTAGAAGCTGACATCGGGCAGCGACTGCGATCGCAGCACATTGAGCACCGATGTCGAGAGCAGCGCTGACCCCAACCCGTGGCCAGACACATCGAGCAGGTACATGACCAGGTAGTCGGGGTCAAGCCAATAGTAGTCGTAGCAGTCGCCGCCCAGCTGCTGAGAGGGCACAAACCGCGACTGAATCGGTACCCGGCCCGTCTGATCGTTGGGCAACAGCGATCGCACGTAGCCCTCGGCCTCGGCCATTTCGGCCTCCATGCGCTGCTTTTGCTGGCGCAGATCCTGGGTGAGTTGGTAAATGCGTAGCCCCGCTCGCACCCGTGCATTGAGTTCGTTAATATCTACTGGCTTAGACAGCAGATCGTCGGCACCCATTTCGAGCCCTTTGACCCGGGCCGCCGTACTGTAGCGGGCAGTCAGCAGCAGCAGCGACGTAATCGACAGCACCGGATGGTGCTTGAGGGCGTGGCAAATGGCCAGTCCATCAATGGTGCCAGGAATATTCCAGTCACAGATAATCACCCCAGGCAGCAGCTTTTCTGCCAGCACTAATCCCTCAGCCCCGGTGCGGGCAGTCGTCACGCTGTAGCCCTGCTGCTTCAAAGCGCTAACTAAAAACTGCTCTGTAGGGGCATCGTGCTCAATGATGAGAATGTCGATCATGCTGCGCGTTAGGCCAAGGAAATAATCATTGAATCGGCAAAGGTTATAGAGGGCTGGGGCTCAATCGCGATGACCAAAGTAGGTGCTCAGGCCCCGTACTCAACCATCTCTCACTCAGCTAACCCTCGGTGCAAGGCAATTCTGAGATTTAGCCTAACCCTAAACCATGCTGCTCAGTGCGGTTTATGAAGATCTGACATGATCGGGTGAAAGGAACCGATTGGTAATTAGCTCTAGGTTAACTGTGCCCTGACCAGCTCAGATACTCACAGTTAGATAGTCACACTCGACTATTCACAGGTGATTTTGCCAACCAGGCAACTTTTTATGAAAGGTGCGGTGGGTTACTGTGGTCTCCATGGCAGTCTGGAACGATGGTTAAGCCCGCACTAGCAGCTCGCAAATTAGGCCGATCTTTTATGGACACTTTAGTAATGCCCACCGAGGTCATACCTGAGCCCTGCGCACTGCCCACCAGCTGCGTTATGCCGATCTACAAGTCGCCTCGAGACTACCAAGCTTACCGAATTAGCCCGGGTGACACCAACCGTCTGGCCCTAGTGTTTGACCCCACCATTGCGGGTATGTCGCTAACCTACTGCGTCGAAATTTTTGATGTGGGCGGTAAAACCCCTCCCAACCGCCACCGGGTCGCCGTCGAAATGTTCTTTGTGCTTAAGGGTGCAGGCCGCGCCACCTGTGATGGCAAAACCGTAGACATCAGCGCTGGCGACAGTATTTTGGTGCCTCCCAACGGGGTTCATGAGGTGGAAAATACTGGCTCGACTCGACTTTACACCCTTTGCATTATGGTGCCTAACGAAGACTTTGCCGAGCTGATTCGCAGCGGCATGCCGGTCGAACTCGATGCCGAAGACTTGGCCGTGCTGGAGCGGCACGATGCTCGGCCCATGAGCCTGTAGCGTTGTGAGCAGCGCCGATCCTTGAGTAAGCCCCATCGCTCTGGCCCATACCCTGTTCTTCCTGTGCAGACCATGATGCTGACTGTACCGGGAGATGCGGGTACTGCTGCTGTCAAGCTAGAGGCCGACCTGTACTATCCCCTGGGGGATGGGCCATTTCCCGTGCTGCTGATGCGGCAGCCCTACGGTCGGGCGATCGCATCGACCGTAGTCTATGCCCACCCCACCTGGTATGCCAGCCATGGCTACATCGTGGTGATTCAAGACGTGCGGGGGCGCGGTACGTCTGGCGGTGAGTTTGATCTGTTTCGCCATGAGGCTGACGACGGCTACGCCACGGTGCAATGGGCGGCAGGGCTACCCCAGAGCAGTGGCAGGGTGGGCATGTATGGGTTCTCCTACCAGGGCATGACCCAGATTTATGCGGCCTCTAAACAGCCACCCGCGCTGCAGGCGATCGCCCCCGCCATGGTGGGCTATGACCTCTACAGCGATTGGGCCTACGAAAATGGTGCGCTACCCTTGCAAATTGGCCTGGGCTGGGCGCTCCAACTGGCCGCCGAGACCGCCCGCCGACAGCAAAACCCCGTCGCCTATCAGGCCTTGTTTCAGGCAGCCCATGCCTTGCCTCTAGACGAGGCTATGCCCGCTCGGCCCCAGGTGCTGCAGACCTACGCCCCCGACTCATTTTTTCATCACTGGCTCGACCATCCCCAACCCGACAGCTACTGGCTAGAGTTGCAGCCCGACCTAGGACAGGTGGATTTGCCGATGCTGCACATCGGTGGCTGGTACGATCCTTATCTGCGCGGTGATCTACGTCTCTATCAGCAGATGGTGGCCCAGAGCCATGCTCCCCAGTCGCTCTGGATTGGCCCTTGGGGACATTTGCCCTGGTGTCGTCGCGTGGGTGCCCTCGACTTTGGCCCAGAAGCCGATAGCCCAATCGACTGCCTGCAGCTGCGCTGGTTTGATCGATTCCTCAAGGGCCAGGTAGCTGACGAATCCCGGGAACCCGCTATTCGACTGTTTGTGATGGGCCTCAATCAGTGGCAGGAATGCGATCGCTGGCCGACCGGCCCCGGCTCACCCGTCTACCTCACCAGTACGGGCTTGGCGGGGCTGCGTTCTGACGATGGTCGCTTGACCTCTGACCCGCCTGCGTCACTGGATCCACCGCCCCCAATGGATGTGATTGTCCATGACCCCTGGCGACCGGTACCCTCCCTGGGCGGGCACTGCGGGTTGCCTGCGGGGCCGTTTGATCGGGCTGCTATCGACAGCCGTACCGACGTTCTCACCTACACCACCCCACCTTTGCCCGATGGTTGGACGCTGGTGGGTGTACCCACGACCACCCTCTACTGCCGGGCCGATACTCCCAGCTTTGATCTCAGCGTAGTGCTCTCTGAGGTTCGGGGCGACGGTCGAGTGATGCATCTGACCCAGGGGCATTGCCGCGTCGATCACCATGACCCTAACCAACCGCATTTCCAGGCGATCGCCCTAGCGCTCCACCCTACCGCCTGCACCCTGGCCCCAGGGCATCAGCTGCGGCTGAGTGTCGCGGCAGCGTGCTTTCCGGCCTATGCGCTCAACAGTGGTACCGGGGCCGGGCCGGGTGACTGTGCCCAACTCGATTACCGCGTGACTACCCTGACGTTGGCTCACGATGCTCAGCATCCTGCCTGTATCACCTTGCCGATCAATGGGCTCTCGACAGCAGCCCCTGCCCGGCGCCCTACCCGAGAGGGCGATCGCAAACGTAACGAATAAAAAAAATCGGCCCCCGAAGGAAGCCGATGTAGGTAATACTAAAAATCTACGTTGTTCTCTCAAATTGGAAGAAACCACCAGAATCTATTGCACTTGGGTAGTGCTAGAAGCTGACTGTCTTTTCCCTGGAGGGCTCTCATCTCCTCCGTTGCTCATTGTAACAACAAGTACAGAATTTCATTAATACAATCTCTGTCGATTGTGTTATGGTTCGATAACTTAAGCTGATGAGCAGATGTACTCAGTGTCTGTGGAATTTCTTCACCATTGCCCTGCGGGTTAAGCGCAGTCCAGCCTGTGCTTAGAGGTTAAGCGCAGGCTGTTTGGTATCAGCGGCGACGGGGCGTGGATGGTGGCCCTGGCTCCCTCAGATGGATGGCCGACCGAGGGCTAAGCCAGCGTAAAATGCTGCTCAATGCAGCGGGGTTGTCCCCAAATCACCGTTTCATATTTGTAAATCACCATGCCGGGCCGGGCGCCCTTGGGTTTGTAGACGTGGCGGGGTTGGGTGTAGACCACGGGCACCTGGTCGGCCTGCCGGGCGCGGCTAAAGTAGGCGGCTAGGTTGGCGACGTACTGGAGGTCGCGATCGCTGGGGGCCTGACCGGCCCCCAGCCGTAGCAGCACGTGGCTACCTGGAATTTCCTGGGTATGAAACCAGAGGTCGTAGTCGGTGGCCAGGGTTGATATCAGCAGGTCATTTTGGTGGTTGTTGCGACCCACCAGCACCGGCAGCCCGTCGGGGGTGCTGAACTGCCGCAAGCCCTCGCTGGCATCTTTGCGATCGCTAGGGCGATAGTCGGGCACGGTCATATAGCCCTGCTGAATCAGCTCACTGCGGATATCGCTAAGCGCTTCGAGATCGCCGGGTTCGTTATAGATGGGTAAGTCGCCCAGGGCCGCATCAATTTGCTCTAGATACGCCAGTTCTGCCTGCACCTCGGTCAGTAGGGGGGCCACGGCGTCTTTAGCGCGCCGGAGTTTTTGGTGTTGCCTATAGAGCCGCTGAGCCTGTTGAATCGCGGTTTTATCCGGGGCAATAGGAATAGTCACCGGCTTCCCGGTGGCAAAATCTTCTCCGGTAATGCTGGTGCAGCCGGGCTGCCACTGGTGGCTATAGGCCATCAGCAGGTCAGCCTGCTGGCGATACTGGTCGGCCTGGGCCGACTGGTCGAGGCGTTGCTCAAAGGTGTTGGCCTTTTGCCTGAGCTTGTCGAGTAGCCCCTTGAGTTTTTGCTGAATCTGGTTTTTGAGCCGCTCAAACTGTTGGAGGTTGAGTTCCTGGCTGTAGTACTGGTTGAGCAAGCTATGCACATCGGCCACCGGATCCTTGCCATCCCAATCGAGCATGGTGTAGCCCCCCTCGACCCAGCCGGGGTAAAACTGGCTTTGCGCCAGGGCTAAGAGCCAGCGCTGCCACGCCTCAAACAGCCGATCCCAGTCGGGTTGGGTGAGGCTGTCGGCGGCTTGGTCGGGGGTGAGGCGGGCCGTTGCTAGCAGCGATCGCACCAGCGACGAACTCAGCCCCCCATAGCTCTGCATCAGCATTTTTTTAAGGGTAGAGGGCACCAGGGTCACCCGTTCTTGCCATGTCGCTTGGGATTCTTCTAGGCTGGGCAGCTGGTTCATAATCGCTGGCGGCAGCACATAGGGATCCCCAGTTTGAATGGGGCGCACCCGCGACTGCTGGTCACTGACCTGGTGGGCGGCGGTCACAATCTGGTTTTGGGCATTGGCGAGAATAACATTGCTGTACTTGCCCATGATTTCGACATAGAGGTGCCACTGGGGCGGGTCGCCAGGGCGGGGGCCAAACTTCAAGTCGAGGGATCG